>CAIKRV010000011.1 GCA_903829945.1 uncultured bacterium
CATCAGGCTTTTGTGCCTTTATTAGTTCGAGTCCGCTGCTTACGGAATCCGCAGCACCTACCAAACTAATTTGAGTACCAATATCATTTATTAAGTTTTCCAGGTATTGGCGACCTTTTTCTTCATCTTCAATGATAACTGCCTTTATCATAGTATGCGATTATTTATTCAAAGATATAATTATTTGCAATACTTCGTTGAAACCAATATTAATCTAAGCCAAGTCCTTTTTATTAATTCCCTTAATATTTCCTAAACTATCTTTGCACCTATCAAAATCAAATAAAGATGGCAAAAAAAGATAAAGGGGCATATGTTTATTCCACTAATCCGGATTTTGAAATTTCTGATGTTACTTATGGAGGTCAAACTACATTAGCACCGGAAAAACAATTACTCACCATACAGAGGACCAATAAAGGACATGGAGGGAAAACGGTTACCTTAATTTCAGGTTTTATCGGTAAAGAAGAGGATTTGGATGCCTTAGCCAAAACTTTAAAAAGTAAATGCGGTACAGGGGGCAATGCCAAGGAAGGCATCATCATCATTCAAGGAGATAAAAAAGAAAAGGTAGGAGAAATACTTCAAAAAGCAGGCTATAAGTTCAAATATTCCGGCGGCTAATTATTCTTTGAGCCAAACCTTACCTAACTCAAAATCTACCTCCACGCGTTCCTGCAGGGTAGTAGAGAGTGATAATCCGGTAAAGATCGGTTGTACCGGAAATGCCAAATGGTTACGGTCAATAAGGGTTAGGCACTGAATTTTTCGAACGCCGGCTTCTAAAAAAGGAACCGTAGCATGTGCCATGGTTTTGCCGGTATATAATACATCATCACAAAGCACCACCACTTGGTTGCTTAGATTCATTAAAGGCGGATTTAAAGTTACACTCTTACTATTAGGGTGTAATTTATCAATTTCGATGGCGGTTAAATTAACTTTTAAGGGGGAAATTTTTTCCAATTGCTTGGCTATTTTTTCTGCCAAAATAAAACCGCGGCCCTGAATTCCGCAAATATTTATTTCGGTTTCTTCAAAGTTCTCCTCATAAATTTGGAACGCTAAGCGTACCAATCTATTTTCGATATCCTGTGTATCCAGAATTAAGATAGCCTCATTATCCATAGAGCAAAGATAAAATTAGATTATGAATTGAACAGTTCTTATTTAAATTTTAATTAAAATATTACATCTCATCCACAGGAATTCTAATATCCACCCGTGTACCGGTGGCAAGGCCATTTGAATCCTTTAAATCAATGATTTGCACTGCAATATTTTGCTGCTGGTATTGATTGAGTATGGTTAATCTGTCATTGGTTACACTCATACCCATGGATTTATTTTTATATTTAAAGACCTTCTTCTTATTAATTTCCATAGCTTTCTCTCTTCCAATGCCATTGTCTTGAATACTTACCACCAAAGTATTTGCCAGAGATGGATCGGGACTAACCTTTACAGAAATATGTCCTTCTCCTTCTTTATTAACCAAACCATGCAGTATTGCATTTTCGATATAAGGTTGAATAAGCATGGAAGGAATTTCAGTATATCCCGGATCAATATCCTCATCTATTTCGATTTCAAAAGTAAATTTATTTTGAAATCGCAATGCTTCCAATTCCAAATACAAATTTAAAATGGAAGATTCATCTTGCAATAAAATGGTGCCCTGACTGGAATGTTCCAAAATTTGGCGAATTAATTTAGAGAATTTAGACAAATAAGTTGCTGCTTCTTCTTTGTTATTATTGTATATAAATTGCTGGATAGAATTTAGAGAATTAAAAATAAAATGCGGGTTCATTTGGGCACGCAAAGCGATGAGTCTTGCCTCTGAAATTAATTTATTTACTTCTGTTTTTTGTTCTTCCGTTTTACGAATTTGATTTAAGCGAAACCAGATAACAAAATAAATTCCGGCTCCCAGTATAATTAATGAAAAAACCCTGAACCACCAGGTTCTCCAAAAGGGAGGTGAAATGATAATATGTATGGAAGCCCCTGCCTCATTCCAAATACCGTCATTATTGCTGCCTTTAACACGGAAGGTATATTCTCCGGGTTCTAAATTGGTATAGGTAGCAAATCTTCTTTGGGCATCATCCACACTGTTCCAATCATTATCAAAACCTTCTAATTTAAAGGCATATCTATTCTTTTTCGAATTGATAAAATTGAGAGCCGTAAATTCAAAAGATAAAAAGTTCTGATTGTATTTTAGATTTAATTCTTTAGTTTCATAAATCGGTACACTTAATACCTTGAAACTATCATTGGGAAGGACACTATGATTAAATAATTTAAAATCCGTAATAATCACCGCGGGGATATAAGGATTATCACGAACGCTATCCGGTTCAAAAGTTACCAAACCTGAAATGCTACCGACATACATTTTACCATCATTGGCCTTTAAGCATGCGCCAATATTAAATTGATTGGTAGGCAATCCGTCTCTAGTATCATAGGTACGAACTTTTATATCTGCTTCGTTTGGTTTATTTGCAGTTGAATTATTATTACTCTTGGTAACTTTTACTTCACCTTTTATAAATTTAGAAGAACCTGTGGAGGTAGGTGGTGAAAATTTGCAAATACCTTTATTGGTAAATAGCCATAAATTTTCGGAATTATCTTCCACAATGCTATATATTACATTATTTGGAATGCCTTCCCGCTCTGTAAAAAATGTAAATTTCCCTGAGCTGGGATCAAATAAATTTAAGCCCCCCTCATAGGTGCCAATCCAAAGCCTTCCATTAATATCTTCAAATATGCTGTAGATTTTATTATCACTCAATGAATTTTTTTCTTCTTTATGATAATAATTTTTAAGTGTTTTTGTTTTAAGGTTAAATTCAAATAATCCTCCGCCTAAAGAACCAATCCACATTATTTCGGTTTGGTCATCATGATATAAATTACGAACTTGATATTTTTTAAGAGTAGCGGCAATATTGTTTTTATCCTGAAAAGGCACGATTTCATTACTTTCAATATTGAGAATATTAAGCCCCCCGTCATCAGTTCCAATCCACAAATTATTATTTAAATCTTCGCTAAGACTAAGAATCGTATTTGAAGGTAAAGCATGCAAACCACTCCCCTTCGTAAAAGTTTGAAATTTCTGTGAGGACATATCATAACGACATAGACCGGCATCTTGTGTGCCTATCCAAATGATGTTATTATGATCCACATATAAGCAAGTAATAATATCGCTACATAAGGTATTGGAGCCTGGACCTTTTCTAAAAACCTTAAAAGATCCGTTGGATGGATTAAACATATTTAATCCACCGCCTAAAGTTCCAATCCAAATGTTTTTTGAATAATCCTCTTTAATGGCTGAAATATCATCATAGCTCAAAGAATTACTATTACTGGCCTCATGTCTGAAACTTCTAAAAACTACATTAGGCGGATCAATGGCATCTACACCACCACTAAAAGTACCAATCCAGACTTTACCTGATTTATCCGTAAATAAACAAGTTATTCTATCATCGCTGAGGGTATAGGTATGGGCTACATCATGATGATAAATAGTAAAATTTTGCGAACCCGCATTATATTCATTCAAGCCCGCATTAGTTCCCACCCATATTTCCCCTCTGCTTCCCATAGTAATACCGGTAACACGATCATTGGATAAGGAACTATTTTTTTTATCATCGTGCCTATATTGTTTAAAGCCACTTTGAATATTCCCAATATATAACCCTTGATCTGTACCAATATACAGGCTCCCTCTATATGGGAAAATACAATTTACCTTTCCAAAACTTCTATAATGTGTAATTTTACCACTTTGATTGGCTACCACCATCAAACCATTATCTTCCGTGCCTATGTACAAATCGCCATGCGCCGGATCATCCGTACTAAAACAGGTAATATGATTGCTGCTTAGCAAATCAGAGGAAGACCCCGTATTATGCAAATGAGAATAGGCCTTAGTTTGTAAATTATATTTAGAAATACCCTCATCTGCCGTACCAATCCAAATATTTCCTTTCCATTCGGCAAGTGCTGTTATTTTATCACTTGCAGGGGTATTTAAATTTTTATCATTATGAAGATAATGAGTAATGGAATTATTTGCATACTGAAAACTATTTAATCCGGCATCCGTACCAATCCATATGGTATTAAAATGGTCTTTTATTAAACATTTGATATTTCCGGAGCTAAGAAATTTAGGATGAATCGGGTCTCTTTTATAAACATTAAATTTATATCCGTCAAACTGATTAAGTCCGTCTCCTGTACCAAACCATAAATAACCGGTCTTATCCTGAATTATGCTTTGTATACTGTTTTGAGATAAACCTTGCTCGCTGGTGGTATGTTCAAAATAAATTTCACGCCTCAATTGTGCAAATAATGCAGTATGCAGCAAACAAAATACCAGAACAATTTTGAATTTCATTGAATGCTTCGGAAAGCGTTTTGACAAAGATAATAAAATTTATTACGAATATATAAGTTGGCTGCCGAGCCTAAAACACAATTTACAAAGGAATATAAATCTAAAAGGGGTATTTCTTAACTTTGTACAATGAAACGAATATTATTTTACACCATTGCCCTTGGATTTTTGGCTTCGGCTTGCCATTCCAATGCTCCGAAAGAGCAACCGAAGGAATATTTTGAAAAGCCGCATAATAAAGATACTCAGGATGTAAACCGAATTATGCCCAATGAAAAACACTTTACTTTTGTAAAGCAATTAACATTTGGCGGAAATAATGCAGAAGCGTATTTTAGCTTTAATGATAAAGGATTTTCATTTCAAAGCGATAATGGGGCCTGGGGTTTAAAATGTGATCAAATATTTTATTTCCCCTTAGCTGATGGGGATATGAAGAGCAAAAAACCTCAATTAATAAGTACCGGAGCCGGCAGAACGACCTGTGCTTATTTTTTGCCGGGGGATACAGAAATATTATTTGCATCTACTCATAAAACCGATGTAGAATGTCCCAAAGTACCGGAAAGAACCGACCACAAATATGTATGGCCAGTGTACAATTCCTATGATATTTATGTAGCCGATTTAAAGGGTCATATTAAACGCCAGTTGACCAATTCTCCCGGCTATGATGCTGAAGCTACTGTTTCTCCGCAAGGAGATAAAATTGTTTTTACTTCTACACGTTCCGGCGACTTAGAGTTATGGACCATGAATATGGATGGAACTCATTTGAAACAAGTTACGCATGAATTGGGCTATGATGGCGGTGCATGCTTTTCTCCGGACGGGAAAAAACTTGTTTTCCGTGCTTCCAGACCTAAAACGCCTGATGAAGTAAAAGAATATAAAGACCTTTTGAAAAACGGTCAGGTAATGCCTATAAAGTTAGAAATTTTTACCTGCAATGTTGATGGTTCCGACTTAAAACAAATTACCCATTTAGGAAAAGCGAATTGGGCACCATGTTATCATCCCAATGGCAAAAAAATTATTTTTTCTTCCAATTCGGAAGGTACCAAAGGATTTAATTTTAATTTATATATGATTAATCCTGACGGAAGCAATTTGGAAAAAATAACCAATGATTCCGTGTTTGCTGCTTTTCCAATGTTCTCCAGAGATGGTAAACATTTAATTTTTTCTTCAAATCGTCATAATAATGGAACCCATGATACCAATTTATTTTTGGCGGATTGGAAAGATTGAAGAGAACAACATTTGGAATGTTTACATCCATTATCTTTGCTTAAATGAAAGTTTTTCACATTCCAAGAATTTTTCAAAAATTATTTCCTTCATTAATTTGGCAAGTCCCGACTACGGAAAAGGTTATTTATTTAACTTTTGATGATGGTCCTACTACTGAATTAACTTCTTGGATCACAAAAACACTTTCAAGTTATCAAGCAAAAGGCACCTTCTTTTGCGTGGGTGATAACCTTCAAAAACATCCTGAATACTTATTGAAGTTACTGGAGGCGGGGCATACCGTTGCCAATCATAGCTTCAATCATTTGAAGGGATGGAATACACCCTTGCAGGAATATATTACCAATGTGGAGAAATGCGAAACCCTCACTAAAAATAAAATATTTCGTCCACCTTATGGACGAATTCGTCTTTCGCAAATAAAAGCATTAAAAAACTTAAATTATAAGATCATCATGTGGGATATCATGTCCTATGATTTTGACCCTAATCTTGATGTGAATCTCTCCTATCAAAAAATAATTGCACATACTAAACCCGGCTCTATTTTAGTATTTCATGATAATATAAAGGCTGAGCATACTTTGAAATATTTATTGCCCAAAATAATGGATTATTTTCAATCACAAGGATATTTATTTAAAGCCATTCAATAATATGGATTATATATATTTTTTGTCGGCAATGCTACTCACGACACATTTGCTGGTCTTATTGCTGGTTTGGCTTTGGTTAATATTCAGAACCAGGAAATATTTACCTCTGGAGGATTTTGAAAAAGTATCTATTCTTATCGCTGCCAGAAATGAGGAAAAAAATATACTTGAATGCCTCGAAGCCTTAAATAAATTAAACTATCCTAAAGAATATTTAGAAATTATTATCGGAAATGACCAATCCGAAGATCAAACTAAAAAAGTAATTGAGAAGTTTATTGCAGATAAAAAGCAATTTCAATTATTGGATATTTCAGGTAACCTTGGATTAGCCAAAGGTAAGGCCAATGCTTTGGCACAAATGGCCCATCAAGCATCAGGGAAATACTTTTTTATCAGTGATGCGGATGTGCGTGTACCGGAGGATTGGGTTCAAACATTATTACCTTTTATACAGTATGGCAAAAATATAGTTAGCGGCACTACCATTGTACGAACAAATTCGGGTTGGCAACAACTGCAACAATGGGAATGGCTATTTTTATATACCTTAAATAGTTTTATGCAGGATTTCCAAGAAATCACATGTTCCGGAAATAATATGGCCTTATCGGCTGAAGCCTATTGGGAAAGCGGAGGATATGAAAATATTGAGTTTTCAGTAACTGAAGATTATCAATTATTTTTATCCTTAAAACGAAAGGGCTACCATCATATTCAATTATTTGAAGCAAATGCCACCGCCAGGTCTGCGCCTACCTATCAATTTAAAGACTTATTGGATCAAAGAAAACGATGGATCAGTGGCGGGAAAGGGCTCCCTTTGCTATTTTGGGTACTGATGAGTATTTATGGACTGTTTTTGCCAAGTATCTTATTTATGCTCTTTGCTGACCCTCTAGCAGCCCTAAAAATCATCAGCATTAAGCTGCTCTTAGAATTAATTATTTTCAGGATCTCTTCTCAGCAGGTTACGAGCCCCTTAAAATGGATATTATTCCCTGTTTATGAATTATATGCGCAAGTGATAAACATCTCTAATGTGATAAACTTGATTCTTCCGGGTAAGGTCAAATGGAAAGGTAGGACATTTTAAATTTTAATGAAAATTTGCGCAAATAAATTTTTAAATGGAAAAAAATCAAATATTTGCACTAAATAATGTTTATGGAGCCAAAAGTTAGACGCGTGTTGGTAATAATTACTGCTTTCTTTATTACCAATGCATTATTAGCAGAATTTATCGGTGTTAAAATCTTTTCTTTGGAAAAAACCTTAGGATTTGCCCCGGTCAACTGGACCTTATTTGGCAAAGGGGATTTAAGCTTTAACCTCACTGCGGGTGTATTGCTATGGCCCTTTGTTTTTATAATGACGGATATTACCAATGAATACTTCGGAAGGAAAGGAGTAAGACTAATTTCTTTACTGGCCGTAGCAATGATTGGATATGCCTTTTTGATGGTTTTTTTAGCAGTACATGTATTGCCGGCTGATTTTTGGATTGTGCAAACTCAAAATGGCCAGCAAATTAATATGGAGCAAGCATTTAATGCCATTTTTGGACAAGGTTTAAATATTATTATCGGTTCATTAGTGGCTTTTTTAATTGGGCAATTGGTTGATGTATGGGTTTTTCATTTTCTTAGAAAATTTACCGGTCATAAAATGATATGGCTGAGAGCTACCGGCAGTACCTTAATCTCACAACTGATTGATAGTTTTGTGGTATTGTTTATCGCCTTTTATCTTTCCGGACCTCATTGGCCCTTTAAATTAGTATTGGCTATTAGCTTAATTAATTATACCTATAAATGCCTAATGGCAATAATCTTGACACCGCTCATTTATGTCGTCCACAATTGGATTGACCGTTATTTGGGTCAAAAACTTGCTAATAAGTTAATTGAAACTGCTGCTAAACAATCCTAAAGATTACTTGGGGCGAAGAAGATTATATCAATAATTTTACTTTAATTTGTAATGCCGAGTATTTGGCAAAGGAATTGCCTTATTTAGTTTATAAAACACAAGATTATGAGAAAGCTATTATTCTGCAGCATTTTTTTCAGCTTGGTTTGCTTAAGTTTAGCAGCCCAAAGCGGAAATAGTGGTAAAACATATTATGATGTTGATAAAACTAAACCAAAGGAAGTTTTTTCTTATAAAGAAGTTTTAAATAATGTTCCGGGCTCTAAAAGCACTACTGTTCATTTAAAGCATGGCCCTTATTTTTATTATTACGAAGACGGTAAAATAAAAATTTCCGGTCAATACAAGGATGATAAAAAGCAGGGAGAATGGAAATATTATGACGAAAAAGGCAATTTGCAGAAAACCGAAAAATTTGAAAACGATAATCTGATTAATTAATGGATAATCGGCAAATCGCAAAACTCTTTCAACGTGCTGCCCATCTTTTGGAATTTCATGGGGAGAATATCTTTAAAATTCGTTCTTATGAAAATGCAGCGGATACCATTAATTCCCTTCCGGATAAGCTTGAAAACTTCAATGAACAAGCCTTAGAGCAATTAGAAGGTATTGGTAAAAATCTTTCAAAAAAAATAATTCAAATTCGTCAAACCGGAAGCTTTGATGAATTAGATCGTTTGGTGCCTATCACACCTAAAGGCTTATTAGAATTAATCGGAATAAAAGGTTTAAGTCCGAAAAAATTAGCGCAACTGTGGAAGGAATTAAATATACAAAATGCAGATGATTTACTCAAAGCATGTAAAAACGGAGAGGTAGCTTCCGTCAAAGGTTTTGGAGATAAAACACAAGAAAATATTATAGAGGTCCTATTGTTTTTCTTTGAGAATAAAGGCAAGTTTTTATACCGGGATGCAGAACAAGAAGCATTCGCCATTCTTGACAAACTTAAGGCATCTGATTTAATTATTAGAGCAGAACTTTGTGGAGCTATACGCCGAAAAGAAATAATAATATCATCTCTTTCTTTTTTAATATGCTTACATGGTAATATTGAAGAAGTGGAAAATTATTACCTGAATATTGGATTAACCAAAGATGAAAATAATACGTGGTATTCCCCTTCTTATCAAATTCCGGTAATAATATATTATTGCGAAGAACAAAATTTTATAGGTACATGGATAGAAGAAACCGGAGTACCGGCGCATAATAAATATTTGGATAAATCTTATTATTTAAATGCCAAAACTGAAGAAGATGTTTATGATCTTTCCGGCTTGCCTTACATTATTCCGGAAATGCGTGAAGGCTTAGATGAATTCGAAATCATGGAAAATATATCCGAAGAAGATATAATTTCCTATCAAGATTTAAAAGGATGTTTACATAATCATTCTATCTATAGTGATGGAAATAATACCATAGAAGAGATGGCTTTGCGCTGTAAAACTTTAGGCCTGGAATATTTTGGCATCAGTGATCACTCTCAAACGGCAGTTTACGCCAATGGATTGAAACCGGAAACGGTTTTAAAACAGATCGCCGAAATTGATCAACTCAATTTAAAATTAGCACCTTTCAAAATATTTAAAGGCATAGAATCAGATATTCTTAGCGATGGCTCTTTGGATTATGAAGAGGAAATTTTAAAATGCTTTGATTATATCGTGGCCAGCATACATTCGGGATTAAAAATGACTGAAGCAAATGCTACGAAACGTTTAATCAAGGCCATTGAGAACCCTTACACAACTATACTTGGACACATGACAGGAAGATTACTTTTAATGCGCCAAGGCTACCCCATCAACCATGAGAAAGTGATAGACGCCTGCGCTGCCAATGGCGTATGTATTGAAATAAATGCCAATCCCCGCAGATTGGATATCTCATGGGAACATATTCGCTATGCTGTTGATAAAGGCGTAATGTTATCTATCAATCCGGATGCACATGCGCTTAAAGAAATAGAATACATGAATTTCGGAGTCTGTGCTGCAAGAAAAGCGGGATTAGTTAAAGACATGGTTTTAAATACAATGAACAGTAGTCGATTGAGTAAAATATTTGAGCATAAAAAAATAAACGCATGAAATTTCTAATCATACGTTTCAGTTCCATCGGCGATATTGTACTGACTACTCCTGTTATTCGATGCTTACATAAAAAGTTTCCGGAAGCAGAAATCCATTATTTAACCAAGAAACAATTTCATGGCGTATTATCGGCTAATCCTTATATTACTAAATTTCACTTTTTAGAGGAGCAATTAAGTGAAACTATTAAAATTCTGCAGGAAGAAAATTATACTGCTATCATAGATCTTCATAAAAATATCAGGAGCCTAAAAGTAAAACGTGCACTTAAAGTTCCGGCGCATACTTTCGATAAATTAAATATCGAAAAATGGCTTCGTGTAAATTTAAAAATAAACAAATTACCTCCTATTCACATTGTGGATCGCTACCTAAAAGCTTTATCGCATTGGCATGTGGAAAATGACGGCGACGGATTAGATTTTTTTATTGAAGAAAAAGAAATTTCTGATGCTATTCTTCCCATCCATAATAGTAGCTATATAGCATTTGCCATTGGCGCTAACCATGCCACCAAACGCTTGCCGGAATACAAAATATTGGAATTATGCAAACATATTCCACATAAAATTATTTTGCTTGGGGGCAAAGATGAAGCAGAAACTGGTACAAAAATAAACAATCTTTTCCCTGAAAAAGTTATTAACTATTGCGGCAAAATCAACTTAAATGAATCCGCTTATATTATTAAAAATGCAGCTTGTGTGATTACTCATGATACAGGAATGATGCACATCGCCGCTGCCTATAAAAAACAAATTATTTCCGTTTGGGGAAATACAATTCCGGAATTTGGTATGTATCCATATTTTGGTACGAAAGGCATCCTCGCCGAAAAATCATCAAGGATGTTTGAAGTAAAAAACCTTGCTTGCCGACCCTGCTCTAAAATTGGCTATGGGAAATGCCCGAAAGGTCATTTTAAATGTATGAATAATATTGATGTTCAACAAATTGCAAAATTTGTTTCCGGCGTATATTAATTTCCACGAAGGGCTCATTTTAATTACCATATATAATATTGTATATCAATATGTTAAATATTTTCTAGTAAATTATTTATTTCTTATTTATTGCCAATCAATACAATGCAAAGTTTAAAATAAACTCATTGCACAAACCGAAATTTTAAAGCAAATTTGTAGCATGCAAAATTCAAATGTCTCCTTGGCATCCAAGTTGCCCGGAATAGAACAAAGCATTTTTTCTATTATGACTGCGCTTGCACAAAAGCATGATGCCATAAACTTAGCACAAGGTTTTCCGGATTTTAATTGCAGGCCCGATTTAATTGCTGCCTTCACAAAATATATGCAGGAAGGGAAAAATCAATATGCGCCAATGCCCGGTATTTTACCCCTCCGAGAAAAAATTGCACGCAAAACGCAAAAATTATATGGGGCTAATTATGACCCTGAAAAAGAAATTACCATCACCGCAGGTGCCACACAAGCCATCTATACAATTATTTCCACCATCATTAAGGAAAAAGATGAGGTAATTATTTTTGAGCCGGCATATGACTCTTATATCCCAAGTATTTTAATTAATAAAGGCGCGCCAAAATATGTACAATTGGAACCGCCATTTTACAAAATTAATTGGGATCAAGTAAAAAAATTGGTCACTTCCAAAACAAGAATGATCATCCTAAATACTCCGCATAATCCAAGTGGTACGGTATTTACGAAAGAGGACATGACACAATTGGAAAAAATTGTTACCAATAGAGATATTATTATACTCAGTGATGAAGTTTATGAACATATTGTTTTTGATGGTATAAAACACGAAAGTATTTGCCGTTATCCTGAACTTGCCAAACGTAGTTTTATCGTTTCCTCCTTCGGCAAAACTTATCATACCACCGGTTGGAAATTAGGATATGTTTTAGCACCTCGTGATTTGACTGAAGAATTTAGAAGGGTTTATTCTTATGCCATGTTTTCGGCACTTACTCCGGCGCAATATGCCTATGCAGATATTTTAGATGATGAAGAACATTATTTAGGGCTTGGAGAATTTTATCAGAAAAAAAGAGATATTTTTTTAGAAAGTATAGAGGGTTCTAAATTTATACCTATTCATTGTCATGGCGCCTATTTTCAATGTTTGGATTATTCTGCCATTAGTAAAGAAGGTGATCGCAAACTTGCGGAAAAACTAACGAAGGATATTGGCGTAGCTTCCATTCCTACTTCCGTATTTTATCATGATAAACTTGATTATAAAGTTTTAAGATTCTGCTTTGCAAAATCAGAAGAAACACTAAGAAAAGCAGGTGAAAAATTAAAATCACTTTAAACACATTATATGAAGGAAGATTTGCAAATTACCTTAGTTCAATCTCATTTACATTGGGAAGATAAAGAAACAAATTTAAATATGTTTCAAGCTAAGTTGGAGCAAATACCTTCCTCCACCGATATTATAGTACTGCCTGAAATGTTTTCTACCGGCTTTACCATGAATGCGGCTGCTATGGCAGAAAACATGCAGGGAAAAACGGTAATGTGGATGCAGGAAATGGCAAAAAAACATCAAGCCGTTATTACAGGATCGCTTATCATCAATAATAATGAAAAATTTTATAATAGATTAATTTGGGCGCAGCCTGACGGTATAATTTTACATTACGATAAAAGGCATCTTTTCAGTATGGCTGATGAGGATAAAACCTATACTGCTGGAAATACAAAATTAATTGTAAACTGGAAAGGTTGGAAAATTTGTCCGCTCATTTGTTTTGATTTACGTTTTCCGGTATGGAGCAGAAATACTGAATCATATGATTTATTAATGTACACGGCGAATTGGCCGGAAAGACGGATCCAGCATTGGAATAAATTACTTTATGCCAGAGCCATCGAAAATCAATGTTTCGTAATAGGATTAAATCGAATAGGTGAAGATGCCACAGGAATGCATTATACCGGGCAATCCGTAGCCATTGACCCTATGGGTGAACATATGTTTGAACCGCATGCGTTGGAAGCAAATAATACTGTCATTTTAAAGCATGAAGAAATTGTAAAATTGCGCAGATACATGCAATTTTTAAAAGAGCAGGACCAATTTACGATACTTTAAGGCTTAAAGCTTTCTAAGATTTTTCTTAAACTTGCTAAAGTATCTGCTTCTTCAATTTTTTTATCCAAACGCCATTTCAAAATTACAGGAAACCTTAGCGCCATACCTGATTTATGCCGTGTACTTTCCTGAATACCTTCAAATCCTAATTCAAAAACTAAACCGGGCTTTACCGTCCGAACCGGTCCAAATTTTTCTATGGTATTTTGGCGGACCCATTTATCAATGGCTAATTGTTCCCGATCTGAAATTCCGCCGGAGGCTTTTGTAATGCTTATTAATTTCCCTTCCTCCCATAAGCCAAAAGTATATTCCGTAAATAAATTTGAACGTGATCCTGATCCTGTTTGGGCATAAATTAATACAGCATCTATGCATAAGGGATCAATTTTCCATTTAAGCCAATTCCCATGTTGCCTACCTGATTCATATATGGAATCCTTACGCTTCAACATAAAGCCCTCCGCAGCGTAGCTGCGAGAAGCATTTCTTAAATTTGCAAGTTCCTCCCAAGATGAAACCTCAATCGAACCTGATAACTGAATATTTTTTAATGATAGCTTGTCCAGAAGTTCAGCAAGCATTTTTCTTCGCTCTGATAGTGTCAATTCACGAATATCTTTGGCATCCAGCTCCAAAATATCAAAAGCAAAAAAAACAGCAGGCACTTCTGCCAAAGCCTTGGCATTGACATGTTTTTTTGATATTCTGGATTGCAATAAATGATAGGGCAAAATCTTCCCGTTTTTATAGGCTAATATTTCACCATCAATTACTGTTCCGTCAGGCAAGGCCTCTTCCAAAAACAAAAATTCAGGGAATTTATCATTTAGTAATTCTTCGGCTCTATTCCATATAAATAATTTACCTTCTCTTTTTATTATTTGCACGCGGAGTCCATCCCATTTCCATTCTATCAGCCAGTCGGCGGGTTCCTGCATTTGCTCAAACCCGCTATCCAGATTTTGTGCCAGTAAAAATGGATACGGAGCAGAAACTTCTTGTACGGTATTTGAATTTACTTGTAATAAATTAACGAATGTAATACCATCGGGCGTCCACTTACTCATCAATTTATGCATGATTCCGGCAGAATTTAATCCGGTATAATGGGCCAATGCTTTTACCAATAAATTTTGCGGCGTATCAATTTTTAAAGTTGCTGAAACTATTTTATTAAAAATAAAACGTTCTTGATTGCTGAGTTTATCCCAAGCATTTAATACTGCCAATTTGCGTTCATCTTCATCCTTTTCTTCCAGCGCCAAAATATATTTTATCCAAAAAGATAAACTATGCTCTTCGCTTTTCTCAGTCGCCGGAAGTAAGAGAGAAATTGTTTCGGCCATATCACCTACGGCGGCATAGCATTCATCAAAGAGCCATTCCGGCAATTCGCAGCGTTCCAGTGCCCACTTCTTTTGTAAAAGGGTCGTTGCCATTCTACGAGGACGGCGACCGGTAAAAAGGGCCAACATCCATATTTTTTCTTCATCATCTACCTGATGCAAATAATTGCATATCAGATTAATTTTTTCTTGCTGCTGATTGGTTTGTTCCAAATCATAAAAAAGCTTGACAAAATTCTTCATTCTGCCTCCCCTCCCAAATTTGAATGTTCAGCTATCTGGGTATTGGAATCAAATATATTACTTCCAAAATGATGCAACTCATATGCTTCCAGTCCTAATTCATTTAGCCATTTGGAAAATACTTTGGTATAACCATGGGTAACCAAAACACGCTCAGCCTTGGAATCTTTTACCGCCTTATTGAGGCCTTCCCAATCGGCATGGTCGGATAAAGTAAATCCTTTATCCGCAGGCATTTTTTGCTTGCTGCCCCTGGTGGCCATCCATCCGGAAGCAGAAGCAGTAGCATAAGGTTGAAATTTCTTTAACCAATTAGCGTTGGCCCAATTTGGAGGCGCCACAATAATTGCCCCTCTATAGTGGTCCTTACTTTTACCGGACAATACCACCGGAAAATCCTTAACCATTATGCCGGCATTTCTGAACGCATCATTAGTTTCTTTGATGGATCCATGAACAAATATCTCACCAATCCCCGGATCCAAATGATGTAAAATTCTTTGTGCTTTACCTAGCGCGTAGGACAAAATTATACTGGTCAGGCCCCGCTCCCTATTTTGCTGCCACCATGCATTTACCTCATTAAAAACCTCTGCCTGCGGAGCCCATTTATAGATTGGCAATCCAAAGGTAGATTCTGTAATGAAAGTGTGACATTTTACAGATTCAAAAGCTGTACATACGCCGTCATCCTCTATTTTATAATCACCTGAAACCACCCAAATTTCACCCTTGTATTCCAATCGTACTTGGGAAGATCCTATGATATGTCCCGCAGGATGAAAAGATAAATTCACCCCATTTATATTTAAAGTCTCGCCGTATGCCAAACCTTGAATATTTGCTGTGGTACCAATACGCAGCTTGATGATAGGACTGGAATCCTGATGGGTCAAATAGTGCTTCATGCCTGCTTTTACATGGTCGCCGTGTGCATGGGTAATGACGGCACGGTCAACTGCCCTGCTCGGGTCAATGTAAAAATCACCTATGGGACAATATAAGCCTTTGGGCGATAATTGAAGAAGATGAGTGCGAGGAATAAAGGACATGCTCATTAATGATGCAAAGTAAGTAAATGAATTACATAGTAAATCATTTTCGTATAAATTTAGCTCCTTAACCATTACAAAAAAATATAAATTAATTAGAATGGAATTCATAAGGAATACTTAATTTGGTCGAAATATTTTCACTTATATCTATCCTATTAAAAACATAGCTTTAGGCTTTGGGTTTTCGCCCAGGTTAGGTGCTTTACTAGCTGAGGTAAAGCATATTGCTGATGTTTTTCAATCCAATATAATTTTAATTCATGCCGGGGAATATGATAAAAATAACGATGCACTTTTATCAGAGCATCTTTCAAATTTATCTTTAGACCCTAAGCAAATTAAAACTATTTATAAAAGTGGAGAGGGACCCTTAGTCATCACGCAGGTGGCTAGAGAGGCGGGCGCAGATTTATTGGTTTCAGGTGCATTAAAGCAAGAAACCTTTAGCAAGTATTATTTTGGTAGTATTGCTCGAAAGTTGGCCAGACAAGACGTTCTGCCGATTTTATTAATTCCAGAGCCCAATCTAAATCCTAAACCTATTAAAAAATTAATTATTTCCATCAATCCCGACTCAAGCTTAAAAGTATTGGAACGCGGATTGCAATTTGCCCGATTATTTAAAGCTGAAAAGATTTTTATTGCCAAAGAATCGAATATTAAAGGCTCTAAACATTTACTAAACCGATACTACTCTGAAGAGCAATCTCAGATTATCCAACAAGAATTGGAAGACCAAGAACAAGAATATATTTTTCAGCTACTATCAAAATTTGATACGGTAGGCTTGGATATAGGCATAAAGATATTATTTGGGCATTCAGGTGTTTCTTTAATGCACTATGCCACACAAATTGGTGCTGATATGCTCATTGATGCTTACCCCAAATTTAAACTTGGTTTTTGGGATCGTTTATTTCCAAGAAATATAGAATATGCACTTTTAAATTTACCTTGTAAATTATTATTAATTAACTAAATGGCCAGACTGGTTCACGATGATGTGTTTTACTTCCTGCTTCAACTTTGCTTGATGTTGGTCGTTGCGCGTGTATTTGGTGAAATTTTCAAAAGGATGAATCAGCCTGCAGTAGTTGGAGAAATTTTAGGGGGTATTATTATTGGCCCTTCAGTATTTAGTCATTTTTTCCCGGTCACCTTTATGACGATTTTTAATAATCATCCAAATTCCAGTATGGCCATGGATGGTATTTATAATATTTCGCTCATCATGATGTTATTTATTTCAGGGATGGAAATAGAGTTGCCCATGATTTGGAAAAATGGGCGATCGGCAATTTTTATCAGTTTTTTGGGGATGTTAATCCCACTATCCTTGGGTTGTTTGAGCGGCTGGTTTTTATTTGATCGCTTTGGAATCAACAACCCATCCTATCGCCCTGCATTCACCTTATTTTTCGGTACTGCATTATCTATAACCGCTTTACCGGTCATAGCAAAAATTTTATTGGATTTAAAACTATTAAATTCTAAAATAGGCTCCCTGATTGTTACTTGTGCCATGCTGGATGATTTTGTAGGTTGGCTACTCTTTTCGGTTGTATTAAGTTTAATGCCGGCTGCCAGCGGAGTTACTGTAAATCACACCCTAGTCCTAACCTTATTTTTAACTATTTTATTTGCGGTTTTAACCTTAACGATTTTTAAATTTTTAATAAACCGGCTCTTTGTCTTCATTAGCAGTAAAGCGGGAGGACCGGCAGGCGCCTTAACCATAGCCATGGGGATGTGTTTTATTGGTGCATTAATTACGGAATATATTGGCATCCATGCTTTATTCGGTGCCTTCCTGATGGGCGTGGCTTTTGGAGAATCATTAGAACTTACCGAAAGAAGTAAAGACATTATTCACCAATTCGTTATTAACGTATTTGCGCCTTTATTTTTTGTATCCATTGGCTTAAAGGTTAATTTTATCGAAAATTTCAATTTAAGTCTCACCTTATTTATTTTAGGAGTTTCAATAATTTCTAAAATACTGGGTGGTTACATAGGCGGGAGGGCCGGAGGATTATCAAATTATGAATCCTTGGCCATCGGATTTGGAATAAATGCCCGGGGTGCCATGGAAATTATTTTAGGGTTAGTGGCCTTACAAGCAGGTTTAATTACCCCTCAAATATTTGTTTCACTAACCATCATGGCTATAGTTACCTCCTTAAGCAGCGGAGGAATGATTAAGTTTTTCCTAAGAAAAGACTTGTTTAAAAAAGACTT
Organism: uncultured bacterium; assembly: GCA_903829945.1. GTDB lineage: Bacteria > Bacteroidota > Bacteroidia > CAILMK01 > CAILMK01 > CAILMK01. The sequence goes on from CAIKRV010000011.1 coordinate 18,364, forward strand.
ACTCAATAGTAAATAATCCACTTACGGTAAGATAATTGCTTGCAGATAGATTAATGCCTTATTTCCCTAGTTATTACAATAATTAATTTAAGCATTTTTTCAAAAAACGTGTGGCGTATGATTGTAACAATTATTTGCATAAAGACGTTTATTTCAAATATTTAATTCCATTTATTAATTAACTTCGCGCCTGATTACAAATTTCAGAATGAAAAAAATAAAGATTTTTAGCCTATTAGCAGTTCTTTCCATGGCCTTGGTATTTTGTGCCTATAAAAAAGGAGAGAAAAACGCAACAACCATACATGTCATGATGTCCGCACTGGAACAAGTGCATATGGCTCCACAATCCATTGATGATAAATTATCTGAGAAGATATTCGACCTTTATTTGAAGCGTCTGGATTATTCCAAAAAGTTTCTTTTGAAAAGCGATGTAGAGATGCTAAGTAAAAAGTACCGTCATGATATTGATGATGAAATTAACCGTGGCACTTTTGAGTTTTTTGAAGAATCTGATAGGATTTCAGAGGATCGCATTAAAGAAACTGAATCTTATTACAAAGATATTTTATCCAAACCGTTTGACTTTACCATCAATGAAAATGTTGAAACCGATGGCTTAAAACTTAAGTTTTGCAATAGCAAGGAAGACCTTAAAGAACAATGGCGCAAAAGCTTAAAAGAACAAGTTCTTTCACGACTTTCCTCCCAAATGGATGTGCAGGAAAAAGCCAAAGAACAAAAGGATACTTCAGTTAAGGTGCTCAGCATCGCCCAAATGGAGGAAGATGCGCGAAAAAAGACGATGAAGACTTATGATGATTATTTCAAAAGAATGTCTCAATGGGATAAGGCAGAACGCTTTGGTGCTTATTTAAATTGTATTGCAAATACCTATGACCCGCATACCGAATTTTTTCCTCCAAAAGAAAAAGAAGAGTTTGACATTCAAATGTCCGGACAATTTGAAGGTATAGGCGCCCAACTTCAGGAAAAAGATGGTCAAATTAAAGTTGTAGATATTGTTCCGGGAAGTGCCTCTTACAGACAAGGGCAATTGAAAGCCGGTGATATTATTTTAAAAGTAGCTCAAGGCAAGGATGAGCCTGTGGACATTGCAAACATGCGTTTTGATAAGGTGGTATCCTTAATACGTGGTAAAAAAGGCACGGAAGTGAGACTGACCGTTAAAAAGCCGGATGCCAGCATAAGCGTTATATCCATCATTAGAGATAAGGTGGTTACAGAAGCAACCTTTGCTCGTTCATTTATTTTAAACGATCATAACAAAAAAGTGGGCTATATATTATTGCCTGGTTTTTATTCAGATATGAACCGTTCAGGTGGTAGAAGTTGTGCTGAAGATGTTAAAAAAGAAGTGCTGAAGTTGAAAGCAGAAAATGTAGATGGCATTGTCATAGACTTGCGCAATAATGGCGGTGGCTTCCTGGAAGAAGTTATTAAAATGGGTGGATTATTTATTGATAAAGGCCCAATAGTTCAAGTACGCGGTAAAGGTAATTTTACCCGTGAACATGATGATCCAAATTCCGGTTCTATATATGATGGCCCTTTGGCCATTATGGTGAATACCAATAGCGCCTCCGCCTCTGAAATCCTTGCCGCTGCCATGCAAGATTATAAAAGAGCAGTCATTGTAGGTGGAAAGAGTACTTTTGGTAAAGGTACCGTTCAAAACTTCTTTAACCTTGATGATGCCCTCAATGGTAATGATGAAAGTTTAAAACCATTGGGCTCCGTAAAAATTACGATTCAAAAGTTTTACCGCATCAGCGGTGGAAGTACCCAATTACGCGGTGTTATTCCTGATGTTATTTTACCTGACCCGTACAGTGAATTAGAAACCGGGGAAAAGGACCAGGATTACCCTATGCCTTATGATGAAATTCAGGCGGCAAAATATACTTTAAGCAATTCCTTTAACTTGGCATCCATTTTATCTAAAAGCGAAAAGAGAACAGCTAAAAGTAATGCCTTTAATTTAATCCGCCAGCAGGCCATTAAAATTAAAAACCAAAAGGATAAATCCATCGTTAATTTAAATCTTGAAGCTTTCCGAGCCGAACAAAAAGCAAAGAAAGAAGAAAATAAAAAGTTTGAGGCCATCAGTACCCCTATTGCAGGTTTAGAAATTATACCTGTCAAAAGGGAATTAAGCAACGATGCCGTAAACGATTCAACTTATATAGCACAAGATAAGGAACGAATCAAAGCTTTGAAAAAAGATAATTATTTGTATGAAACCATGCAAATCATTGAAGACATGAAAAAATAATTTTGCAGAAACAATATATCAAAAAAGAGGGGTATCCCCTCTTTTTTGATTTACAAGCATCAGTATTTAGCAGCAAATTTGTAGATTTGCAAATCCCTCACAGGCTTATACATAATTTTTGAACGTATAAATGCTGTTTAACACCCTACCGTTTTTTATTTTCTTTACTCTTGTATTTTCCCTTTATTGGGCCTTATACAAATTCAAGAACCTACAAAATGCTTTGCTGCTGTTGGCCAGTTATTATTTTTATGCATGGTGGAATCCGTATTTCTGCATCCTGCTACTTTTTAGCTCTACCTTGGGCTATAGCACGGGATTATGGATAGAGCAAACCCGAAAAGACAGCTACCGAAAAATTATCCTTGGCTTCACTATGGCTATTCACCTGTTAATTTTAGGATGGTTTAAATATTATAATTTTATTATTAATAGTTTAAACTCCATTTTTGGCTGGGTACATGTTCAACACCATATTCCTAATGAAGAAATTATTTTGCCCTTAGCCATAAGTTTTTTCACCTTTCACATCATTGGATATACTATTGATGTGTATCGAAAAGATTATGCTGCCTCGCATGACTACTTCAACTTTATAGCGCATATTGCATTTTTTCCGCAGTTGGTGGCAGGGCCCATTGAAAGAGGCGGACATTTATTACCACAATTTAGGAAAGAGCGACAATTTTCTGTGGATATGCTGGTATCAGGAGGCCGACAAGCTTTATGGGGATTTTTTAAGAAAATTGCCATCGCGGATATGTTGTCTTTGCAAGTGGATTACATTTTTAAAAATCATAGTTCACAAAGCGGTAGTACTTTATTGATGGGAACCATTATGTTTTCTATTCAAATTTATTGTGATTTTTCAGGCTATACCGACATTGCCCTAGGAATTGCAAGAATGCTTGGAATAGAACTACTTACTAATTTCAAATTCCCCTATTTCGCAACCAGTATTACGGAATTTTGGCATCGTTGGCATATTTCATTATCCACTTGGTTCCGGGATTATGTATATATCCCCTTGGGAGGAAGCAGGGTTTCCAATGGTAGAAAATATTTCAACCTGATGGTGGTTTTTATGGTAAGCGGAATGTGGCATGGAGCAAAATGGACCTTCTTTATATGGGGAGCAATACATGGTAGCTTAATGGTACTCAATGCTGCCATGTCTAAAAAAATGAAGCTTCCGTCTAATAATTTAACATTAGGTTTAAAGATGTTGCTTACATTTGCAATCGTAACATTGGCCTGGGTATTTTTTAGGGCCGCCTCAGTGCAAGAAGCTACTGATATCATCGGGAATATATTTACAAGAGGATTAAAGGATTTACCTTCCATTCAAAAAACAGGTATAAAGGGACTTTTATGCGCTTTATTTCTTTTTGGAGTGGAATGGTTGCAACGTGATAAGGTCTTTGGATTAGACCTTAAAAACATGCATTATACTATTCGATGGTCGGCATATGTCTTGATTATTATCTTGATATTTTCATCGGATAGCTTGAACAAACAACATGAATTTATTTATTTTCAATTCTAAACGAAGCGTCCTATGATGAAAGGAAAAATTTTCCAACTTATTTTTGCAATTGCAATTTTTGGCGGATTGGGGTATTTTTTATACCACAAAGTAAAAGATGATAATAGCGTATTAAGCGATACTGCTCAAGACATGGTGAAATCAGTTTCTTCTGATGCCGATGCAAGCAAAATTTATAATTCAGATTTGATTCCTACTACAGAATTATTAGATGGAAGAACGCCATTAGCCACTAAAGTTTATGCTGAATTAAAAGTACGTTATAAAAAATATTTTGAAGAATTAGTTAAAGAAATAAAAAGCACCGGTGCTGTTCCTGTATTATGCTGGGTAACTACCGAGGATGGAAATGCACAAACGGCCATTCAATACGTCGGTAAAGCATACATCAAACAACTTTGTGTAGAATACGGAGTAGATTTTGAGGAATTGAGCGGGCCTATTTTAAGCAATATGGCACCATATACCTTTATGCCAAAGGATGGGCATTTTAATAAATTAGGTGCTTCCGTAGTGGCAAGGATGGCAGAAGGAATTATTGCTAAAAATGCAGGCGCCAGATGCAAAGTGACCTATACTGACAAAGAACGATCAGAGTTTTTTGGAGACCAACTTCCGAATGATAATGAAATATTGGATGGCGGAAAAGGCTTACCATATAAGCTAAAAACAAACAAACAAGGGCTTAGGATGAATTACGACCTTAGCTTTCCTAAAAAGAAACGCAGAATACTATTTATTGGTGATTCAGGATTTTTCTTCCCATTTTTGGATAATGATGCCACTGCTGAAGGAATGGTTCAAAGTAGACATCCGGAACTTGAAGTTTTGAATGCTGCCAATTGGGGTTATTCTATTGATGATTATTTATCCTTGTGGAAAGAAGGAGCAAAATATGCAGAACCAGATGTTATTTTATTGCAAACTTCAGGTAGTGATATCACCGACTTATTTTTCACCAATAGGATGAAATACAGTAGACATCATGAGCATATCCAGCCAAGCGCCTTGGAAAAGGAATTTTATGAATATCTGGATAAAAAAGCCAAAAAGCATTAAGATAAAAAAATATAATCTTAATAATTAGGCTTTTACAATTTTCAAAATTCATTTAATAGTTAAATGGATAAGGGGTCAATTTACCTCTCGACTTGATTTTAAATGACTAAAAATTGATAATTGTTAAATCCTTTCAATAAAAGTTTATTATCTTTGGAAAACCAACCCCTAAACGTATATATATGGAAAACGGCCAATACCATCTTATTTACCCGGATGGAACCTTTGCCCTATTCTTTGATCCAAGTGCCACCCTTAAGGAAGTATTAGAATTTGCCGCTCTATACAACCAAGGCCGCGAGGAGAATAGGAAAATTGTTGAAATTCTGAGTAAAGAAGGCCTTAGAAAAGTTGATTCTCTATCGGTTGCCTAAGTTAATTGTACTTGTAAACTTCAATTAGCGTATTATAGTAACCGTTCCTTCTTTCTGACCAATTGCCTTGCCTTTTATCAACCAGTAATACACACCTGCTGCTAATGGATCTCCTTTCAATGAAGTTCCATTCCAGGATAAGATTTGTCCCGGACCTCCGTCTTGTTTATACACCAATTGACCCCATCTATTAAATATTTCCAATTCAAAATCCATGCATTTATCATTGATGCCACTCAAGGTAAATACATCATTTTTTCCATCTCCATCAGGAGTGATTACATTGGATATTTTTAAATGATCAAAGCCTAAATCTTGTAGTTTAAAATTCGCCTTCGCGGTATCCGCACAGTTATTTCCGGGATTAGCAATTAACATGACACTATAATCTCCATCCTGAGCGTAGTAATGATTGACGTTTCTTTGGGTTATTTTATCACTGCCATCTCCAAAGTTCCAGAGGAATTTTTTAGCGGCTGTATCCGTCTTATTTAAAAAATACACCAATCCCGTACAGGAATCAATCGTAAAATTAAACACGGCATTATGCTTCTTTCTTGGGACAATTATTTTATTAAGCGTATCAGCGCAGGCCTTCCCTGCATTAATAACCAAAGTTACATTATACGACGTATCACTTGCATAAGTATGCTTAGGCGGATTCACTAATGAATCCTGTGTGCCATCACCGAAAAGCCACAAATATTTTGGATTGAAACTTAATGCTTGAAATACAAAATCACGCGTACAAGGTGGATTTGTATAGGTAAAACTTGATTTCTTTTTTGGAGGAACCACTATCCCTATTTTCGAGGTATCACCTTTGCAATAATTAGGAAGAATGATGGTAAAAGTATCTTTGCCCGCACTTGGATACGTATAAGTAGGTAATAATTTTCTTATCGTATCACTGCCGAATACCCAAATTGGCGTACTGTCTTTAGGGTTAAAATCTGTTATTTTGACGGTATGCGAACAGGTATCAAAAACATATTTTACAATTGGTTTTTTTAATGGCGGGAAAGTGACAAATTTAGAAATGGTATCACATGGTGCTTTTGGATGTATTATAAGCTTAATATTTAGTTTTCCACTGCCTAAATAAGTATAAACAGGTAGTTTAGCTGTAATCAGTTTTCCATCAAATAACCATTGATAATCTGAATCCTTAGAAGAGACATTCGTAATTTTTATTATTTTACTGCAGGTATCAAAAGTAAAACTAAAATCGGATCGTTGCAAAGTAACATATTGATAGGAAGAATCAATACATGGAGTACCCACATCTGCTATCAGTGTAATTTTATACTTGCCTGATTGATTATAACTATGCGTTGGACTAGGCCCGCTGGCCGTATCCAAATCACCGAAATTCCATGTTAATTTTTGTGCTTTGGCAAAAGTGCCGACCGTATCAAAATAGACCGTACGATTGCAAGTATCTTTAGTATAATTAAAAAGTGCTTTTGCTTTATAATAAGATTGAATTTGCTTAGTTACTGAATCCTTAGTAGTACATGCATATAAATTGGTTACTACTAATTTTAAATTATAAACTCCTCCAAAAGAATATTTATGTGGTGGAGGGTCCTTCAAAGTGGAAGTCGTTCCATCACCAAAATCCCAATAAAATGACTTACCATTAGTAGTTTTATTGGTAATTTTCACCGTATAAGGAGAACATCCGCGTGTAGGAGCATCGAAATTCGCTTTTAAATTTGGAATACTCAAATCCACCTTAAACAATAAATTATTACAACCCGGATAGGTAGTTGCTGTACCATATCCATTGGTACCATTGTTTACTCTTGACCATGCATTTTTCGTAGTAGGAAAATTAGATAAACCCCAACATCCTCCGCATACACTTTGATAAATCACTCCACGCTTATCAAATCGACTGGTTCCCCCATCTACATGTTCCGGATCAGGATTACCTCCATAAAAAGAAGCATAAAGCATCGTATCCATATTCTTTGCAAATAAGGCCACATAAAAATCTGAGCCGTCAGTCGAATTTTGAGAGGCATCAGAAGTAATTGGAAGCTTAAGCGTCCAGCCATTATGACCACCGTAGTCAGAGCTATTCACTTTACCACCCCATCCTGAAATATAAATTTTCCCACAATCATCCACTAAAAATGCAGAAGGAGAAATATCAACTCTGGAACTTCCGGTTCCAATGGTTGCGGAGCGAATTAATTTATCCAAACTACTATTAAACTCTGAAATAAATTGTCCGCTCTTAGGATTATTATAGCTGGTATTAAAATTAGGAAAAGTATCAGAACTGGTTTGACCATAAAGATACACATTATCACTTTTATCTAACTGAACAAAATAACTTTGATCATATTTACTCGTGCCCAAATAGGTTGCATTTAGTAGTGTAGTACCATCATCCTTAAAGGAACATACATAGGCATCAATTGTATTTTCATGCAGCTTACTGCCACTGATTGGTGGTGTTAAGCTTTTTTTATAGGTTTGTGTATCACTAAAAAAATATGGACTATTGGTTCCGCCGGTTACAAAAATATTTCCTTTGGAATCTCTTTGCAAGGAATAAGCTGCATCAGCATTAGCACCACCAATAAGGGTACACCATGCCATTTTGGACATATCAGAATTCAGTTTAAAAATACAAGCATCCTGTGAGCCGCCCAATACTCTTTGATAAGCATTCAGGAATTTACCGGAATCAATAAAATCCTTGCTCATCGTAGAGGAAGCCACATAAATATTCCCTTTTACATCCACAATTACCTCGCCCCTGGCTTGGTCACCGTAATTATAAAATAAGGGTGCTCTTTGAAAATAAAAATTATTGTTAAAATCCCAATATACTACCCCATTTAATCCATCAGGACCTCCACCACCTACATAGGTGCAGGCCAACATTGAATCCCCGTTTCTGGAAAGCTTACAAACATAAATATCACAGCTATCCCCATATTTTGTTTGCCAGGCATTGGTGGTTACCGGAAAATTATCCGAGCAAGTATTTCCAAAAACTATTAATCTGTCCTGACTATCTACCACCATACTATTAGGTTGTTCATAGCCGTTGCCGCCTATATAAGTTGCAAATAAGAGTGAATCGCCGGTTTTATTGTATTTTAATATCCCAATATCACCGGAATAGTATCCTTCTTCCACCAAGGTATCAAGATTGCCACCATTGAAGGTAGTATCATAAGCCTTATGCTTGCCTAACTTAGCAGGAAAACCTCTGCTATAAGTTGTACCGCCGGAATATCCGTTACCTTCCTTATCATAAGTGCCCGTAAAACCAAAATTATCCGCATAGGAGCCTGAATACGTAGCAAATATCATAGTCGGATCTACAATTAGGGGTAAATCATGGTTATAATCATCAGGAAATTCAAAGCTTACTATATCCCCTTTTATAACATAATTACATTTTACTTCTTGTTTTTGACCATTATACTCTTGATAGGCATACGGTTTTAGTTCTTGAATTTGGCCTAACCAACACTTTACCAGCAAATCACCTTGAGATAAGACCAAGGCATCTGCTCCTTTAATTTTATATTGAATATTATTAACGTTTTCATGCGGCCCAACCAGATAAGTGTGCTTAATGGCATCACCTTCGCTTTCTACTTTCAGAGAGATACCTTGAAAAAGGTTGCGGTAAGTAATTCGAAAATATGGTTTTGCATGATTAACCCATCTTGATTGATCTTTGGTGTAATAATAGTTATAATACTCATAACCAACGGAATCTGCAACCAATTGCACATTACTTTGTGGGTTCACAAATTCTAAAAATACACTTTGATAATCCACATCATCCTTCTGAAAAGGAACATATGCATGAAATTTTTGGAGTCTGGGCGCAGACACAAAAGCATATCTGATCCAGTGATTTCCTAAAAAGACTGTGGTGCCGGGAACATCCGCCCTAAAACGAACCAATGGGTTCCATTGTCCCTTATTTTCAATAAAACGAACCCTGGCATGAAGCACTTGATTAGAGAGCACAAGCAAGAAGACAAGGCTTAATATGGTACCCTTAAGGGAATTAAAAATCTTCATACAAACGCGTTCAAACACTTTGGCCTATCAAAAATAACATTTTTTAATTAAAAAAAGGTACTTTGGCTTTATCATGATAATTTTGCACTAAAATACAGCCTGATGCTTTTACTTCAATATTTACGAGAAAACAGAGCTGACGTATTGGAACGTCTAGCCAAACGCAAATTTAAACATCCTGAATTGGTGGATACCGTTCTGGCACATGACCAAGATCGCCGTCGGATTCAAAAAGAATTGGATGAAACATTGGCTAGAGCCAATGCCATTGCTAAGGAAGTAGGTATTTTATTTAAGGAAGGTAAAAAGGACGAAGCAGAGCAAGCTAAGGCTGAATCATCAAGTTTAAAAGAAGTAAGCAAAAATTTAGAAGAGCAGCTTCAACTTAAGGAACAAGAACTTCATGATGCCTTAGTACTTATACCCAATACCCCGCATCCCTCTGTGTCTATCGGTACTACTCCCGAAGAGAATGAAATAGTGGCAAATTTTGGTGAAGCCATTCCAATGCCTGAAGGGGCTATACCCCATTGGGATTTGGCAAAGAAATATGATTTGATAGATTTTGAATTGGGGGTTAAAATCACCGGTGCAGGATTCCCTGTTTATAAAGGTCAAGGTGCAAAATTGCAAAGGGCATTAATCAATTTCTTTTTAGACCAAGCTACCAAGCAGGGATACATAGAACATGAACCTCCTATTATGATTAACAAGGAAAGTGGCTATGGTACGGGGCAATTGCCCGATAAAGATGGTCAAATGTATTACGTGGCAGAAGATGAACTTTATTTAATCCCTACGGCCGAAGTACCCTTAACTAATCTGTACAGAGATGTAATTTTAAAGGAAGAAGATTTTCCGATTAAAATGACGGGATATACTCCTTGTTTTCGTAGAGAAGCAGGTTCTTATGGTAAGGATGTTCGCGGTTTGAACAGATTGCATCAATTTGATAAGGTTGAGATTGTACAGTTGCAACACCCGGATTTATCGTATCAAGCTTTAGAGGAAATGAAGGATTATGTTGCCAGCCTTTTAAAAAGTTTAGAATTACCGTTTAGAATTTTAAAATTATGTGGAGGAGATATGGGCTTTACCAGTGCCATGACCTATGATATGGAGGTATTTTCTGCGGCACAGCAAAAATGGTTGGAAGTAAGTTCGGTTTCCAATTTTGAAACATTTCAAGCCAATCGCTTAAAACTACGCTTTAAAGACAAACAAGGTAAAATGCAAATTGCACATACATTGAACGGAAGTGCATTGGCTTTACCGAGAATCGTAGCTGCATTGCTTGAAAATAATCAAGGCCCGGACGGCATTAAACTTCCACAAGTATTAGTACCGTACATGGGTACTACTCATATACGTTAAAAAAGCAGGTATATCCTGCATTTATTTTATAACATGTCAATAAAAAGCCTGCTGAAAGAATATTGGGGTTATGAAACCTTTCGTCCGATGCAGGAAGAAATTATTCAATCGGTATTGGCAGGACATGACACCCTGGCGCTCATGCCCACCAGCGGTGGAAAATCATTATGTTATCAAATACCTGCCTTAGCAATGGATGGTATTTGCTTGGTCATTTCGCCGCTTATAGCGCTCATTAAAGATCAGGCGGAATACTTGGAATCCAAAGGCATCAAAGTGCTTACCGTTCATTCAGGTATGAGTTTCAGGGAAATTGATATTGCGCTGGACAATGCTGTTTATGGAAAATTCAAATTTTTATTTTTATCACCTGAACGCTTAGAAACGGATATTTTCAAGGCCCGGTTAGAAAAAATGCCCTTTAATTTAATTAGTGTTGATGAAGCGCATTGCATTTCCGAATGGGGGTATGATTTTAGACCTTCCTATCTTAAAATAGCTGAAATACGGAACTTCCTCCCAAATATCCCTATTTTAGCACTTACGGCCACTGCTACCCCCAATGTGAAGAATGATATTATAAAAAAACTAAATTTCAGGAAAGGATACGCTCATTTTCAAATGAGCTTTGATAGAGATAATTTAGTTTATGCTGCACTTCATGATGAAGATAAACGTCATAGAATTGTTCAATTATTAAATGATATTCCCGGTTCTTCTATTATTTATGTTCGCAATAGACGCATGTGTAAAGAGTTGGCTGAATATTTTCAGAGAAATCAAATTTCGGCAGATTATTACCATGGTGGATTAGGCGCTCAGGAACGAAGTATCAAGCAAAACAAATGGAAAAATAATAATTGTAGGGTGATGGTAGCCACCAATGCTTTTGGAATGGGAATTGATAAAGCAGATGTTCGCTCAGTCATCCATTTTGATTTACCGGAAAGTCTGGAGGCCTATTATCAGGAAGCAGGACGGAGTGGACGAGACGGTAAAAGAGCATTCCCAATAATTATTTGTACCCCAGCCGATATTGCACTCTTGGAACAGCGCGTAGCTGACCATTTTCCGGATGGGGAAGATGTTAAAAATACCTATCATGCCTTAGGAAATTATTTTCAAATACCGGAAGGCAGTGGTGCCGGCGAAAGTTTCAATTTTTCGATATCAGAATTTTCTGAAAGATATAACCTGAATACCTCAAAAGTATTTGCTTCCTTAAAATTTTTGGAACAAGCAGGATATTTAAGCTTATCCGAAGCGGTATTTATTCCCAGTAGGATGATGATGAAAGTGAATCATGGAGAGATATATAATTTTCAACTGGAGCAGCCCAACTATGAAGGAATCATTAAAACCTTACTTCGCAGCTATGGCGGATGCTTTGAAAATTATGTAAAAATTGAAGAGAAATTTATAGCCAATCGTCTTGATTTGAGCATTAGTCAAGTCATTACATCATTAAAACAATTAAAACGACTCAATTTAATTGACTATATTCCTCGTACAGATGAACCTCAAATCAGTTTTTTAATTGAGCGATTAAGTAAAGAAAATTTATTAATTAACAATCAACATATCAAGGAACGGAAAATTATTTATCAGGAAAAAATAAAATCGATGATAAATTATGCCATGACTAGTGGCAAATGCAGAGGGAAATTATTATTAAATTATTTTGGCGAAGAAACAGATAAAGATTGCGGACATTGTGATTATTGTTTAAAGAAAGAAAAAAAGTCCTCCGGTGAAAAGAATCATGAAATGATTCAAACTCAGATATTACAATTATTATTACAAGAGGATTGGTATTTGGATGAACTTTTTTCAAAAATAAATTTCATGGAAAAAGAAATAATTTTAGACAACATTCGTTGGATGCAGGACCATGATATTATTTCAGTTACAGAGGAAGGATTGGTAAAAAAACGATAAGGTGTTTAAATATATTAAACATAAAGATATTGACAAACCCAGGTGGAATGAAAGCTTGGAAAAATGCATCAACGCACATGTTTATGCCTATACTTGGTATTTGGATACCGTAAGTCCTAATTGGGATGCTTTGGTATGGGGAGATTATGAAATGTTATTTCCCCTAACTCACAAAACAAAATATGGAATTAGGTATTTGTGTCAACCTTTATTTATACGATATTTTGATATCTATGCCACGGATAAATTGCCCGAACATACACATTATTTGCTCTTATTAAGAACCTTGAAAGTGCATTTTAAATTTATTGAAATCAATATTTTAAAAGAGCTTTACCAGGATCAAATACCGGATTATACTTTAAGAAAATTGCAGGCACAGCACTATAATTACTCCACCCCGGCACCCGTTATTAGCCATAGTTTAAAGCAAAATTTAAATAGGGCAAAGAAAGCAGGATTAAAGAATTTTGAATTTATTGACACTATTGCGTTTTCGTATTTTACACAAAGAGCCTTGGCCAATAAAATTCCTGATTTAAAAATTAAGGATTTTGGTTTATTAAAACATTTAATGGAAGTAAGTATTCAACATGGGCATGGAATAACCATAGGTATTAAAAATGAAAATGGAATAGTTTTGTCGGGTGAATTTATGGTTAGTGGGTTTGGGACCCAAACTTTAGTGATAGGTTTTACCCATGAGGAGGGCAAAAAAAATGGTGCCATGTCCTACTTACGTTATGAATATATTCAAGCAATAAAAAATCAAGAAAAATATTTTGATTTTGGAGGTTCTAATTTACCCGGGGTTGCTCAATTTAATTTAACCTTCGGTAGCACGAATTATCATTATAGCGGAATAAAACATAATTCCTTACCGGCATGGGTAAGAATTTTTAAAAAATGAAAAGAATAATTATATCCGCAACGAGTGATTTGGTAACAGATCAAAGAGTGCACAAAGTTGCAAGCTCTTGCATAAATGCAGGATATGAAGTAATAGTAGTGGGCAGGGCAAAAAAGGATAGCTTGGCAATTACAAATCGTAATTATAAAATTAAAAGATTTAAACTTCCTTTTGAAAAAGGCCCATTGTTTTATGCATTTTATAATTTGCGCTTATTTATATTTTTAATATTTAATGCTGCAGATGCATATATTGCCAATGATTTAGATACTTTAATGGGAAATTATTATGCCGCAAAAATTAAAAGGACTCCCCTATTGTATGATAATCATGAATATTTTACTGGGGTACCGGAACTCTTAGATCGCGCTTTTACACGAAATATTTGGAAGAAAATTGAACGCCACATTTTCCCTAAGTTAAAATACGTTTATACTGTAAATAATTCAATTAAATTATTATTTGAAAATGAATATCATATTCCTGTAGCAGTAGTTCGTAATATTCCATTACGCAACGAAAGTCAAGAAATAAAGAAAAAACTTAACATTGAAATTCCCCAGGGCAATAAAGTTATTATTTACCAAGGAGCAATCAACAAAGATAGAGGAGTGGAAGAAGCAATTCAGGCTATGCAATATCTTGAAAATATTACTTTGCTTATTGTCGGAGACGGAGACGTTTTTAATGAGGTTAAAAAAATAGCAGAACAATTACATATTGAAAATAAAATTATTTTTACGGGAAAAATACCATTTCAATTATTACCCAACTACACCGCTTTAGCAGACTTAGGTTTATGTATAGAAAAGTCCACCAATATTAATTATACTTTTAGTTTACCAAATAAGTTATTTGACTATATCCGAGCCGGAGTACCCATATTGGCAGCCGATCTGATTGAAGTAAAATCAATTATCAACCAATACAATATTGGCAATATAATTCAAACACATGATCCCAAACATATTGCCGAGCAAATTACGATAAGCTTATTTGATGAAAATAAAATCCAATTATGGAAAAAGCAATTAAAAATTGCATCCCAAGAATTGAGTTGGGAAAATGAGGAAAAAGTATTTTTAAATATGCTTAAAGAGGCCATTCCTTCAGGAAATTAAATCAAGTTAAAATCCTAAATCGAGTAAGATTTTTTAGAATAGGGAAATTTTTTGAAGGGAATTTCGTTAATCTTGTAGAGAAATAATGAAAGAACTACACCTGATCAGTTTTAATGTCCCCTACCCTGCAGATTATGGGGGAGTAATAGATGTCTTTTATAAAATTAAAGCCCTCAAAAAGGCCGGAGTAAAAGTACATTTGCATACTTTCCAATATGGCAGAGAAGAAGCTGATATATTATCAAGCCTGTGTGAAGAAGTTTATTATTACAAGCGAAAATTATATAAGGATCCATTTTTTTCTAAATTACCTTATATAGTAGCTACACGTGCCAATGATGAATTATTATCTAATTTATTAAAGGATCGTCACCCCATTATATTTGAAGGCATTCATTGTTGTTATTTTATTGATAATCCACAACTTGAGAACAGAGTTAAGCTTGTGCGCATGCACAATATAGAGCATATTTACTATAAAAATTTAGCTAAAATAGAAAGAAACTTTTTTAAGAAGTATTTCTTTTATAAAGAATCTGAAAGGCTTAAAAAATTCCAAAAACAAATACGCTTTGCAGATTTAATAGCAGCCATTTCCCCGGATGACGAAAAAATACTGAAATTAAAATTTGAGAATGTTTTTTTCTTGCCCCCCTTTCATGCCAATGAACATATTGGTCCTGCAAAAAAAGTTGAAGAATATGCCTTATATCACGGCAATTTAGGGGTTGGTGAAAATAATGAAGCAGCTTTATACCTTGTAAAAGAAGTATTTAACGATTTAGACTACCCATTAATTATTGCAGGAAATAATCCATCCAAGGAATTGCGGGAAGCTGTTGAACAACAGCCAAATAGTAAATTAGTAGATCATACAAGTACAGATAAAATTGATGAACTTATTTCAAAGGCAAAAATTAATATCCTACCTACCTTTCAAGGTACAGGCATGAAACTCAAGCTAATAAATGTTTTGTTTAAAGGCGGGCATTGTATTGTAAACCGAAAAATGGTACATAATACCGGTTTAGAAAGTCTTTGCATTCAAGCAAACAATGCTTATGCCATGAAACATGCAGTGGAAGCCTGTAGGAACAAGGATTTTAGTCAGGCTGAACTGGAACATCGAATAGCATATTTGAACCAGGCCTTTAATAATCAAGTTAATGCCCAGCTTTTATTAGCACAAATAGCTCAATTTGAATCCGTAAGTGTGTAATTTTCAGCCTTTAGAATTCTTGCTGGAAATTTTTCAACCACCCTGTAATCATGAGTAGCCATGAGCACAGCAGTACCATTTTTACTGATTTTCCAAAGCAAACCAATAATCTCATCAGCCGTTTCAGGATCCAAATTTCCGGTGGGTTCATCGGCCAAAATTAAACCGGGATCATTAATCAAGGCCCTTGCAATTACAATGCGCTGTTGCTCACCACCGGAAAGTTCATGGGTCATTTTCAAGGCTTTATCCTCCAATCCAACCAACCTAAGTACTTCGGTAGTTTTGGAAATCATCAATTGATCATTTTTCCAACCCGTGGCTTTCATAACAAAAAGTAAATTATCCCTAACATTGCGATCGGTGAGCAATTGAAAGTCCTGAAAAACAATACCCAACTTACGTCTTAAAAACGGTATTTGCTTATATGTCAGCTTATTAAGCTCAAAGTCCGCAACAATTCCACTACCTTCGTTTAATGGTAGTTCACCATAAAGCATACGCAATAAACTAGTTTTTCCCGTGCCTGTTTTACCAATGAGGTAAATAAATTCACCTTTATGGATTTCCAGGTTTACATTATTGATAATTAATGTATTATGTTGCTTTACCTTAGCATTCACCAATTTAACTAGGATATTATCATTCATGATTTTAGTTCTAAAAGTTGCATTTTTCCGAAGGGCAAATTGTCTATAATTGCCTTAATTTCATCAATTTGGCTACCGTACCCACATTTTTCTAAACCCTTTTCCGGTCTATCGGCACGAAAATAAGCCACTAAGGTATAATTTTCATCCCTTAACTGAACATAATCAGGGATTTTCGATTTGCCTTTGACCTTAATTATATACATAAATTAAATTTTACTATTATAGGAAATGGAAAGAGTTTTTTATATCTTTGCCGCAACAAAGTTATATTTGTAATCAATTACATTGTATACAAATTTGTAAAACCGAAGCAAAATGAATACACGTACCTTCAAAATGAAACCGTTATTTGCAGCAGCATTTGCGGTAATTATTGCGCTGTCAGCATGCAACAGTCCCCGCAAGCTTGCTAAAGCACTTGATACCATGAAGTTCAAAACTCAACCTGAAGTTTTGGAAGTTAATGGTGATAGTGTGGAAGTTAAAGTTACAGCCAAAATTCCACCTAAGACCTTCGGAAAGAAGGCTATCGTTAAATTTCAACCAATCCTAGTTTATGGAGATCAACAAAAAGAGCTTGATCCTATTTACTTACAAGGAGAAAAGGTGAAAGAGAAAAAAGGAAAAGTGATTAAATACGCTAAAGGCGGATCCATTCCTTACGATAAAAAGATTGAATATACTCCTGAGATGAAAAAATCAAGACTCAGTTTAGAGTATCAAATTAAAATTGCATCAAAGTATGATGAATTAAATCAATGCTATAGCGGCAAAAGAGATTCTTCTACTCGTGGTACAATTACAACATCCTTAAGTGTAAAACCTTATGATGATGTATATTTTTATACCGGTAATGAACATCCTAACTTGTATGATACCAGTGTAGGTGGTGGCAAAGGCAATGCGCAATCCATGCAAACTGCAGGCAGACCAAATCTAGTATTTTATTATGTTATCAATGAAGGTTCATTAAGAGATTCCGCAAAAAGAGGCCCTGCCGCTCGTTTATTAGCTAAACTAGTTGGCCCTAAAGAAGTTGCTAAACCTAAGAAAGATAAAAAAGGTAAAGTAATTATTGACCAAGCTGCTGATGAAAAAGCACTTAGAGAAGAAATGGAGAAAGGCGGTAAAGTAACCGGTGTTGTATTTAAATCTTATGCTTCCCCAGATGGTGAAGTTAGTAGAAATACCACTTTGTGTCAACAACGTGCACAATCCTCTTTCGAATTTGTAAAGAAAGAATTCAAAAGATTAGGTGTGAAAGAAGTTAATGATGCCAATTTCGTAAAACAACCTGATGCCAGTGAAGACTGGGCAGGTATGAAGAAATTAGTGGAAGCTTCCAAAATGAAAGGTAAAGCTGATGTTTTAGCAATTATCAATTCCAATCAAAGTCCTGAAGAAAAAGAAAAATCTTTACGTGCAATGACTGCAGTTTGGAATGACCTTGCTAAAAATATACTTCCTAGATTAAGAAGAACTGAAGTTTATCTTCAAGGCTTAGGTCAAGTAGTGGTAGTTAACCGTACCCGTTCTGCAGATGAAATTAAAGCTGCTCACCAATCCGGTGCTGATTCTACTTTAAGCCAAAGAGAAATGTTAATTCTTGCAGCTAATATTGCAGACATGAATGAGCGTGCAAAAATTTATCAAGCATATGCTGAAAAATATCCAAACGATTGGACCGGTCAAAATAACTATGCAGCTATTACCCTTCAACAAGGTATGATGAGTGTTAAAGACGAAACTACAGCACTTAAATCTAATGCAAAAATTGACCAAGCTTTAGGCATGTTGGATAAATTACATACTCAATATCCTAAAAATGATACTATTACCAGCAATCTTGCCGTAGCAAAACGTTTTGCACGTAAATATAATGATGCTCAAGTTGGTTACTCTACCGCTAAAACTGATGGTATGAAGGAAGCTAATAACTTAGGTATCTTATTTATAAAATATGGTTGGTATGAAAAAGCTACTACTAGCTTTGAATCAAACCGTTGCGATTATAACGTAGCTTTGGCATACACTTTGAAAGGAAGTTATGACGAAGCATTAAATAAACTTGAATGCATTACCGACAAAAAAGCTGATGAGTACTACTTAAAAGCAATTATCGGTGCACGTAAGAATGATAAAACTTTAATGACAACAGCTCTTACCCGCGCAATCTCAATGGATCCAAGCTTGCGTGATAAAGCTAAAAATGATTTAGAGTTTAATAAGTTCTGGAAATCATCTGAGTTTATGAATGCTGTTAAATAATTTTTAATACTAAACCCAATATTAACTATAAAATGAAGAATTTTAAGAAATTATTCCTCCTTTTCGCCATAGGCACTTTTGCTTTGGCTTCCTGTTCAAAAACCACAGATACGACTGGTGCAAGTAATCCTAGCATTAACGTAACCCCTAGCTCTGATATAACTTTAGCGCAAGGTGCACAAGCTTCTTTTGGAATTACTGCCAATGAAAACACAAGTACTACTTCCCCGCTAACTAATCTTGAAATTAAGATTACTTATACCGGTGGCGCTAGTGTTCTTGATACTAACATTGCAATTAATAAGTTGGCTAACTACGGTTATACTTATAATTGGAACGTACCGATGTCCGCAACAAATGGAAGTACTTATACAGTTTCATTTACTGTAACTGATAACAAGTCTTATACTGCAACCACTACACGTAATATTAATGTGAAAGGTGGTTCTGTAACCAACCAAAGCGGTACTCTTGGTGCTCAAATGAATACACTAGGAAGCTTTTATGCGAGTGCTAACGGATCCGTGTTTACGGCATCTCAAGCTAAATCTAACCAATCAGCCATTGACTTCGTATATTATTACGATGCAACAACTAATGCTACTATTGCTGCTCCTGCTGATGCTACTGCACAAAGCACTCTTCCTTCTTATTTCAGTGGATGGAGTACTTTCAATAACACAACCATGAAGAAAACAGCTACCAGCTCTGTTGATATCACTACACTTACTTATAGCAATATTGCTGCTGCTTACTCAAACGCAAGTGGATCTGAATCTACTAACGTTAGTAACTTAGCTGTGGGTGATGTGGTAATGTTTAAAACAGCTGCAGGTAAATATGGTGCCTTCAAGGTGAGTTCACTTAATTCAGGTAATGTATCTACCGGCTCTATTACTATTGCTTCTGTAGTTCAACTTTAATACAATAAAATTTGTATACTAAAAAGCCCGCCCTCAAAAGCGGGCTTTTTTTACGAATAATTAGAAATTTGACTTTAATTGAATTAGATTTTAGTTTTATGTGTTTTAAAAGTTCCTTGATCTAATCGCTGATTATTTATATACCTACTACTGACCATGCAATTCTTATATCCTCAATTTTTATATGCACTAATTACTCTGGCTATACCGGTAATTATTCATTTATTTAATTTTAGACGATACAAGAAAATTTTATTTACCAATGTCAGATTTTTGACGGAAATCCAGCAAGAATCAAAATCGAGAAATAAGCTACGACATCTCCTACTCTTATTTATACGTTTAATATTACTGGCATCTATAGTTATTGCCTTTGCGCAGCCTTATTTCCCAAATAAAAAAAATCTAGTCAAGCCCGGCAAAAATTATATTTGTATTTATCTGGATAATTCATTTAGCATGACCAATATTGCAGCTCAAGGCGACTTATTGCAAATTGCTAAAAAGAAAGCTGAAGAAGCAGCAAAAGCCTTCCGAGAAAGCGATGCTTTCCAATTATTAACCAATGATTTTGAAAGTAAACACAAACGTTGGTACAACAGGGCCGAATTCATTCAGTTATTAAATGAAGTCAACCCCAGCCCTATCAGCAAAAAAATATCAGAAATAAATACCCGTTTTTCGGAGTCATTCAAGGAAGTTGATGCTACTAATAAATACGTTTATTTCTTTACCGATTTTCAAGAGAAAATGGCAGATTTTTCTGCACTTAAAAATGATAGTAATACCAACTATACCGCAGTTCCGTTAAAAGCCAATCAGCAAAGCAATATTTATATTGATTCCGCATGGTTTGAAAACAGCATTTGGCAAGTAAACCAAGCAAATACTGTAAAAGCAATTATTGTTAATTCAAGCGACAAGAACATAGAAGAAGGTACTCTTACCCTTAGCATCAATGGGAAGCAAAAGGCCTTGTCAAATTTTAATTGTAATGCACATGGACGAGTTGAGGTGCGTGTTAATTTTACTATTAATGAGGAAGGTCCCAATAAAGCACAGCTACAAATAAATGATTACCCAATAACTTTTGATGATACTTGGTATTTTAGCTTCCCGGTAGCTAAGTACATCCCGGTTTTAGCCATAAATGGAGATAAAAATACACCTAATGTAACTAAAGCATTTGAAGCTGAAAAAGCATTTAAGTATGAACAATACGCCCAAGGCAATATTGATTATTCAAGTTTAAATAATTATAATTTCATCATATTAAACGAAATTTCCTCATTGAGTTCCGGGTTGGCAGCTTCTGCAAAATCTTTTATGGAACAAGGGGGTAATTTGATCCTCATTCCTAGCGGTAACAATGCTGATGAAAATACTTATAATCAGTTATTAAATAATAGCTTGGCAGGAAGAATGGAAGGCGTTTCCTTAACTGGTCAAACGATTGAAAACATAGATCTGAAAAATCCGTTTTTTGGAAATATTTTCGAGGAAACACCAAAGAACATTAATTTGCCGGAGGCAAAAAAATACTTTAAAATAGTACTAAATACTCAAAGCAGAGCGGTATCGCTTTTAAGATTTAATAATGCTGATCCATTTTTAACTATGATTCCGGTGGGCAAAGGCTTTCTGTTTGTATGTGCCGTTCCACTTGAGGCAGAATGGAGTAATTTTGCCAATCATGCTCTATTCCTTCCTTTAATGTATAAAATGGCCTTACATCATAGTGACCAAGAAAAAACCTCTTATACCCTTGGGATTGATAACTATATCAGTATTCGGACCTTATCAACTGACGATAAAGAATACATTTATAAGCTAAAAAAAGATAAATTTGAAGAGCCTATGTCACAACGCAATATTGATGGCAATATGAATTTGTACATAGAAGGGAGAATAAAAGAAGCCGGATTTTATGATTTGGTTGGCTCAGGAACGCAAAAAGGAGAAAATAAACAGGCTTTTGCCTTTAATTATAATCGTGATGAAAGCAAAATGAAATTTCTATCCGATAAACAAATATTAGAGGATGGCAGTAAAATTGGATTAAAGCTTTTAGATATAAGTAAAGCATCGCTCACCACAGAAATAAAAGATTTAAAGCAAGGATCAGGATTATGGAAATGGTTTGTCCTGCTGGCCTTAATTTGTATTTTAACTGAAACAATATTAATTCGACTTTATAAACAATGAATATATTAATAAAATCCGTTACAGTTATTGACCCAAACTCTGCATACCATGGGAAGGAAATTGACTTAAGTATTGAAGACGGAATTATTCAAATCTCCTCTAAAAAAGCTTCAGTATTTAATGAAACTATCAACGGAAAAGGTCTCCTTATTTCACCGGGATGGTTTGATATGCGGGTTAATTTTTATGATCCGGGCTTTGAATATAGAGAAGGTATTAAAAACGGAGCCCTTACCAGCGCAGCAGGAGGCTTTACAGGAGTTGCCTTACTTCCGGAAACAAACCCGGGCATTACCGGAAAAAGCCAAGTAGAATATATTATTAATCAAGGTCGGGACAATATAGTTTCCATTTATCCAATGGGCTCCATTTTACAAGAAAGTGGAGAAACCATCAGTGAAATGTACGATTTGCTTCATGCAGGTGCTATTGCATTCAGTTCGGGTTATAAAGGCATCGCCGATGAAGGCTTACTGCTTCGCGCCATGCAATACAGTAGTACCATGGATGTGCCTCTAGTACTAAGTACTATTAATAAAAATTTGTACGGAAAAGGACAAATGAATGAAGGCTTGATTAATGTACAAATAGGCATGAAGGGCATTCCTGATGTTGCCGATGAAGTAGAAATAAATAAAATCATCAGCTTATGCCGATACACCAATGCCAAGGTTCATATCAGCGGAGTATCCGGAATAGTGGCCTTAAATCTTATTTTAAAAGCGCAAGAAGAAGGCTTAAAAATTACTTGTGACACTACGGCACATCATTTAAGTTTTGATGAAAATGATTTGCTAAATTTCAATACTCAACTCAAACTTCGCCCTCCTTTGCGAACACAACAAGATAAAATATTTCTTCGAAATGGAGTTAAAAATGGTACCATTCAAGCAGTAGTATCAGACCATAATCCTTTGGAAGAAGATAAGAAAAAATGCGAATTTGAAATTGCAGGATTTGGGGCATCAGGCACTCAAACAGTATATTCTCAATTGGTAAAATGTTTAGGCGACCAGGAAAAAATCGTATCCGTTTTGGCTATACAACCCAGAGAAATTTTAGGCTTAAAAATTCCTGTTATTAATGACGGGGAAATTGCAAATATTACTTTATTTGATCCTGAGAAAAAATGGATACTTAATGAAGAAAGTAATCAGTCCAAATCCAGAAATCATCCATTATGGCAACAGGAATTAAGCGGTAAAGCAATTGCAATTGCCAATAATTTACAATTTAGAAAGCTCTCATAAAAGATGCGGTCCATAAAATTACCATTAGCAATTAAAATAGGATTATTAGCAGGATTTTTTTCCTCTATTCCCAATTATATTGCCTTTATATTTAATGAACATTTATTTGTAGAGCCAAATTTAGCCGGCATCAATTTAATTGTCCAGGTATTTACACCTATCATCTCAGGAATTATAGCCGCATTAATAATAAAAAGACAAAATGAAGGACGCATCAGTTTCAGTAAAGTGATGATTACTTTACTTACCACCGTAAGTATAGCAGTAGCCGTAAATGTATTTTTATTTCTAATACTTTTCATTCTCAGTTCCGGATTTATGCAGCGATATGCATCTATGCAAAATGACATCTTTTTGCAAAGAATGAAAGAAGGCCTTATGACCGCAAAAAATTACTCCGATTATACCATCACGGTACATAAAAATTCATTTTTAAGTGTATTAGTTACTCAAACAATTACCTTTAACTTGCTTTTAATTTTTGTCAGTGCCTTGGTATCATTAATCATAGCAACCATCATACGAAAAGAAAAATAAAATGGATATTTCATTAGTAATTCCCTTGTATAACGAAGAAGAATCTATTCCGGAGTTATCAGAATGGATTGACAGAGTAGCCAAAGAAAATGGCTTTAGCTACGAAACTATATTCTTAGATGATGGCAGTAAGGATTCCTCCTGGGAAGTGATAAAAAAATTAGCTTCAAATAATCCGAATGTAAAAGGAATTAGTTTTAGAAGAAATTACGGTAAGTCCGCTGCATTAAATGAAGGCTTTAGAGCCACGCAAGGCGATGTAGTAATCACTATGGATGCGGATTTACAAGACAGTCCCGATGAAATACCGGAATTATTTCAATTAATTAAAAGTGGGCAATACGATTTGGTTTCCGGTTGGAAGCAAAAAAGATATGATCCAATTTCAAAAACTTTACCGACAAAATTATTTAATTGGGCTACTCGAAAAATGAGCGGCATTTCTTTAAATGATTTTAATTGCGGATTGAAAGCCTATAGGAAGGATGTAGTAAAAAGTATTGAAGTTTACGGTGAAATGCATCGTTATATCCCTGTAATTGCAAAGTGGGCAGGATTTACAAAAATTGGAGAAAAAGCAGTACAGCATAGAGCAAGGAAATATGGTGTTACTAAATTTGGATTAGAACGTTTTGTCAATGGTTTTTTAGACTTATTAACCATATTTTTTGTTGGAAAATTTGGCAGAAGACCGATGCATTTTTTTGGTTCATTAGGAATGTTAATGTCCATTTTTGGATTATTTTGTACCCTGTGGATTGGCGGTGCTAAATTATACCACGTTTCATTTAATATTAAGGCGGAGAAAATTACATCAGACCCTATTTTTTATTTAGCGCTGACCTGCATGATTATAGGCACACAATTATTTTTAGCAGGATTTATTGGTGAACTCATTTCCAGAAATGGAAACGAAAGAAATTTCTACCATGTTAGAGAAAAAATTTAAGCTCGCTCCTCTTGTAATTTATGGCTAAATAAACGACCTATATTTTTTGCCTTCTGTAGGGTTAATTCCGCATTCAAGCCATGAAAATTTTCATGGATCGTTTGTTCAAAAAGCATTAACCAACGTTCAAAATGCGTACTATTAATCCCTAGCGGGATATGTTTGGGATAAGGTTGACCGGTGTAACCTTGCTTGCCCAAAATAATCATTTCCCAAAAGGAATATAAGATAGGTAAATGATGAGGTAAATCAATATGGGCTACCTCTATAAAAATCGGTCCCAATAACTCATCCTTCAAGGCCTTGGCATAAAATTCATCAATCAATGTCTTTATGTCCGCCTCGTTTTGAATATCTTTCCTTTCCATCCTTCGAAATTACAAAAATGATAAGTAGTCAGATTAAACGTTTTTCAGTAAATTTAGTCTTAAAAAATATTGTCAAATCTTTTGAATTTCCTAAGATTTTATATTTTTGATCTAAAAAAGTCTAACCTTAAAGCAAATAGCATTAAGACACGACCATAAAACACTTTCAAACGATGATTCATCCGGATACCTATCTTAAAACAACAGCTAAAGGTTTAGGGATTTTTGCACAGCGCAATTTCAAAAAAAGGCGAGATACTATGGATTGCCGATAATATAGATGCTAAGATCCCCCTTCAAACTTATTTAGACTTAGACCCTTATCAACAATCAAAACTAAATATTTACAGTTATCTGGATAATCAAAATAGAGTAATTGTTCCATGGGATGAAGGTAAATATGTCAATCATTCGTGCAATCCAAATTCCACGGCACTTTTGCAATTTGACAATATTAGTATTGCTTTAAGGCCAATTCACAAAGACGAAGAAATAGTGGAAGATTACTATTCTTATTTTGGACATTTCGAAAGCTTTACGTGTAAATGCGGTGCAAAAAATTGCAGAGGGGAGGTAAAACAATTAAATTCCTTCCGACCGGCCTTGCGTTTGGATATCGCAGATATTGCCGAGCAAATTTTAAGTCAACCGCAAACATTATTAGAAATAGACGGCGCTGAAATCAAAGAATTCAATCAACTTTTAGCTAAATTTGCTAAACAAAGAAACAGTATTTCTGTCCCTATATCATGAAAAATAAACACCTTGCTCCTACGCTTAAATACCTAATTCCTTTTATTTTCACTATAGTGATGGTTTTGAACGGATGTACCAAAAATGCAGGTACATCTGCACCTACCAATGTAGATTTTACTTTAGATTTAAATAGTTCCTCCAATTCCGCTTTAAGTAAAAATGGAGGCTCCATGGGGATTAATAATATCTTGATTATCCGTTATGATAATGGATTAACCAAAAGATTTTATGCCACCCAACTGAGTTGTACCTATGCCCAATGTAATTTATCTTACCTTAGTTCTGATTATACCATTCAATGTCCTTGCCACGGGTGTCTTTTTGATGTTGTAAGCGGAACCTGTTTACAGGGGCCGGCCATTAAGCCACTTGGTATTTATAAAACTTCTGTTAATGGGAATTCTTTAAGAATTTACGAATAACATGTATTTGATTAATAAGTATTTAAATACTTATTAAGGATTGCAACAGCGTATTGCAATAAAATTAAAAAACTGCAATACCTTTGCACGTTCATGTACACGCTTAGGGAAATATTTTCTTTTATTGAGAACAAACCTCTTCTCTTTACTCAATATCTATTTTGGATGTTTTTCGGGGTTTTGTTATTGATTTATACCCTAATTTTCAGAAATGACACCTTTAGAAGAAGATTACTTTTAATTTTTAGTATCTTTTTTTACTATAAATCCGGTGGATATTTCTTTTTACTCTTGCTACTATCTACCGTTATGGATTTTGGTTTGGGTAAATTAATTCATAGTGGAAAAACACAATGGCATCGTAAGTTTTATGTAACCTGTAGTGTAATTTTAAACTTAGGACTATTATCCTATTTTAAGTATTATCAATTTTACTTAAATCTAATAAACGATATATTAGGGACTAATTATAAAGCCTTTAATTATTTAGCCAATTGGACGAATGGTATTTCAGGCAGTCATTTTGATATATGGACAGTAATGTTGCCGGTAGGAATTTCCTTCTATACTTTTCAATCCTTAAGCTATACCATAGATATTTACCGCAAAAAAATAGAGCCGGTCAGTAATATTTTAGATTTTGCTTTTTTTGTCACCTATTTCCCTCAATTAGTGGCAGGACCCATTGTTCGAGCTGCAGAGTTTTTGCCTCAAATACACAAAAAATATGCACTAAGCTCTGAAGATTTTGGTAAGGCTGCTTATCTAATCATGGCAGGATTAATTAAGAAAATGGTTATTTCAGACTATATTTCCTTAAATTTTGTAGATAGAGTCTTTGAAAACCCCATATTATATAGCGGTTTTGAAAATTTAATGGCAGTATACGGTTATACCATCCAAATTTATTGCGACTTTTCAGGATATACAGATATAGCTATCGGTTTGTCATTATTATTAGGCTACCATTTACCGGTAAATTTTAATTCCCCATACCAATCCGTAAATATTACAGAATTCTGGAGACGTTGGCATATATCTCTATCTACTTGGCTTAAAGACTACTTATACATTCCATTAGGAGGAAATAGAAAGGGGAAAATCAGAACTTATATTAACTTATTTCTTACCATGTTGCTTGGTGGTTTATGGCATGGGGCACATATTAGATTTTTAATATGGGGAGGATTGCAAGGATTAGCATTAGCGCTTCATAAATTCTGGATGAAAATATTTCCAAGTGGCAATCAAAGGAAAGATTCAAAATTCATATTGATGTGCAGCGGCATTTTAACCTTCAATTTTGTCGCTTTTTGCTGGATATTTTTCAGAGCGCCCAATTTGTCAATTGTAGGTCAAATACTCAGTCAAATTGGAAATAATTTTCATTTTAACCTCATTGGCAAAGTGGTTACTTCCTATAGTAATGTCTTTATTCTGATGCTTGTAGCCTATTTTATTCACCTTTGGCCCCAATCATGGAAGTATGCCATACGTTTACGATTTACGGCCTGGCCAATTTATATCAAAGCAATAATAATCAGCATATTAGTAATTTTGATTTATCAGGCTACCTCCTCAGCTATACAGCCCTTTATTTATTTCCAATTTTAAAATAAATTCAGTAAACCTACGTTAAAATAAGTGATAAAACGCAGGTACTTTACTGATGAATGACATTGAATTTTCAAGGTTTTTCAATGGATAATAGCTAACTTGCGCCATATTTTATAAATTGATAAAAATATGTTAAGTGCCATTTTATTATTGAGTATGCCGGGCGGTGGCGAATGGGTAATCATCATCATTGGTGTTCTTGTTCTTTTTGGAGGGAAAAAAATACCTGAACTTATGCGTGGTGTAGGTCAAGGTATTCGTGAATTTAACGACGCCAAAGACAAAGTTAGGAACAATATTGAAGAAGGAATGAAAAACGATTCCAACCCACCTGCAGCAAAATAAAAAAATCGAAGTGACCAATCCTTCCACATATCAGGCTTTTCGCGAAAGGCTTAGCCAAGGTATGGCAAGCTGTCAAAAGGAAGTTAGCAACTTTTTATCCCAAATCAACGCTAAGAAGCATCTCAATATTTTTTTAGAGGTTTTTGAAAATGAGGCAATTGAAAATGCGATACGCATTGATGCCAAAATTAAAACCGGAACCCAAGGCAAACTTGCGGGGATGGTTATTGCGCTTAAGGACAATATCTGTTATGCCCATCATAAAGTTTCTGCCTCTTCAAAAATTCTTGAGCATTTTGAGTCCGTTTATTCTTCCACGGCTGTTGAACGATTATTGGCAGAAGATGCCATTATTATTGGGAGAGTAAATTGTGATGAATTTGCTATGGGCTCTTCTAATGAAAATTCTGCTTATGGCCCTGTACTTAATCCCTTGGATGAAACATTGGTTCCCGGTGGTTCTTCCGGTGGTTCCGCAGCAGCAGTTGCTGCCGGTGTTTGCCACGTAGCACTCGGTTCTGATACAGGTGGTTCAATTCGTCAACCGGCTTCATTTTGTGGCGTTATCGGACTTCGACCAAGCTATGGACGAATTTCTCGATACGGATTATTGGCTTTTGCTTCTTCCATGGATCAAATTGGAACCATTACCCATAATATAGAAGACGCTGCATTACTTCTCGAAGTGATGTCAGGCAAGGATGAATTTGATAGTACCGTATCTTCTAAGCCGGTGCCGGAATATTCCAAATTATTATCTCAAGATCATGGATTTAAAATTGCAACCTTAGATGATTGTATTTTCCATGACGGAGTAGATATTGAAATTCGAGAAAGATTCAAAACAATTATTTCTGAATTGGAATCACATGGCAATACCTTGGTCAGTGAATCCTTTCCCTATCTGGATTATATGATTCCTTCTTATGCCATACTTGCTATGGCGGAAGCATCTTCAAATTTATCCAGATTTGCAGGTATGACCTACGGTTATAGGAGTAAACATGCGGAAAATTTAGAAACTACTATTACCGCTTCCAGAACTGAAGGTTTTGGCGAAGAAGTGAAGAGAAGAATAATGCTCGGCACCTTCGTACTAAGTGAAGGATATTATGATGCTTACTATTCTAAGGCTCAAAAAGTAAGAAACGTAATTAAAAAATATACCGATAAGCTTTTAGAAGCAAATGATTTTCTTTTATTACCTGTTTCTCCTTCTACAGCATTTAAATTACATGCTAATACCAAAGACCCGATAGCCATGTATCTCGCTGATATATTTACCATACAATCAGCATTGGCTGGAGTGCCGTCAATATCGCTTCCACTAGGGTGGCATAGCAATGGTATGCCATTCGGTATTCAAATTATTTCTCGTATGTTTGAAGAGGAAAAATTATTGGCTTTTTCTGAATATTTAATGGATAAATTTTCAAGAAAATAAGAGTATCAATGAAGGCATTTATCAAGATAAGCGATGCAATAACTAAAAGGAATTACAAGTTAATTTTCCTCTTAGCATTGGCTTGTTTAATAATGCTTCCTTTTAGAAATTATGCACAACAAGGCAGTTCTGATATTATCAAAGAAAGCCCTGATATTGTTGGAAATTTAGATAGCTTAGTTAATCTCTGGTATTTAAAAAATACCGCAGCTCAGCGTACCAAAAACGCTACCAATGTTTATGGTTTCAGACCGGGGCAAGTTCCGGAATATACCGACTCAATTTACAGAGCCAGAATTCAAAAAATGGCCAGGGAAAGTGGCTTGCCTTTTACCTATAATGCCATGGTACGTGCCTTTATAGATTTATATGCTGTACGTAAACGTGATTTAGTGGAAAAAATGCTAGGATTAAGCGATTACTATTTCCCGATTTACGAAGAAGCATTTATTAAATATGATATTCCTGTAGAAATACGTTACCTTTCTGTAGTTGAATCTGCACTCAATGCCGAAGCAGTTTCAAGAACCAACGCCGTAGGTCTATGGCAATTTATGTATTCCACCGGAAGATTGTATCGCCTAAACGTAACCAACTTTATTGACGAAAGAAAAGACCCGTATAAATCTACGATTGCCTCTGCTCAATATTTAAAGGACTTATATAATACTTTTGGGGATTGGTTTTTAGCCCTGGCTGCCTATAACTGCGGACCGGGAAATATTAATAAAGCCATTCGAAGATCAGGCGGTAAAAAAACCTTTTGGGAAATATATAATTACTTACCACTGGAAACTAGAGGCTATGTGCCTGCTTATATTGCGGCATCCTATGTTTTTACCTACCATAGAGAACACAATTTATATCCTCAAAGCATCAATTTGCCAACTTTAATAGATACTGTTTACGTAAATAAAGAAGTTGATTTTAAAACATTATCCATAGTTTTAAATACCCCGGAGGAATTAATAAAAAATTTAAATCCTCAGTTTAAAAAATATCATATTCCTGCTGACGAAGAACATAAATATGAATTGCGTCTTCCATCTGCAAAAGCGTCATTGTATGTGCAATTGAAAGATTCTATTTTTGCTTTTCAGAAAAAATTATACCCTGATAAAATATTTAACCCCACTTATCATAGCGAGTCCACTGCCGTTGCTACCTCCGACTCAACAAAACATGAAGTAATTCAGAACAAAACACCTCAACATGTATGGGTATATTATACCTTGAAGTCAAAGGATAAATTACCGGAAGTAGCAAGCTTATTTGATGTAAGTGTTTATTACCTGATGCGTTGGAATAATTTAAAAAATTATAATGTTATAGCAGGGAAAAAATTAATGGTTTATGTGCCTGCAGAAAAAGCTTCCTATTATCAAAAAATAAACATAATGACCACGGCTCAGAAACGTAAATTATTAGGTTTGCCTTCTGAGGAAATAGCACCGCGCCAAACACCGCGTAACAACCCATCCAAGCCTGCCAAAGAATCAGAAGTTCAGTATTACATTGTCCAAAAAGGAGACACCTTATGGAGCATTGCACAAAGGTTTCCGGGTGTATCGGTAGATGACATTAAACGTGCCAATAATCTTTCTGAAAACCACTCTATACACGTAGGACAAAAAATAAAGATTCAGAAGAAGGTTTAGGTGCTATATATTTTAAAAAGATCCCTAGGGAATAAATTCTTTATCATTTTTATAATTTAATTTTCATGAGGTATATATTATTTTCGGCATTTTTATTGATGATGAGTTTTTCCTCATCTGATAAAAGTGCTTACCGAGTTTTTGATAAAGATGGTAAAATCAGCAGCTATAAAAAATTATTAAAAGAAGCCGGCAGTGCGGATGTTATTTTCTTTGGCGAACTTCATAACAATGCTATAAGCCATTGGTTGGAACTCGAACTCAGCAAAGATCTTTATCAATTAAAAAAGGAAAAATTAGTACTCGGTGCAGAGATGTTTGAATCCGACGGGCAAAATAGCCTTAACGAATATTTAGCTGATAAAATAAGCGAAGATGATTTAAAAACAAAGGCCAGAACTTGGCCTAATTATAATACAGATTATAAACCATTGGTGGAGTTTGCCAAGACTAGTAAAATACCATTTGTAGCCAGTAATGTACCTCGCAAATATGCAAGCATGGTTTATAAACATGGGATGAATTGCTTGGATACCTTACCGACATCCGCTAAGGCTTGGATAGCCCCCCTCCCCTACAAATATGATGCAGAATTAAAGTGTTATAAGGATATTTTTAAAGCTGCCGAAGGTCATGGCGGGCAAAATCTACCCATGAGTCAAGCCCTCAAAGATGCCACCATGTCTTATTTTATTAATAAAAACTTCAAAGCAGGACAATGCTTTTTGCATTTTAACGGAGCTTATCATTCTAATGATTTTCAAGGCATCATTTGGTACTTAAAACAATTAAATCCACAGCTAAAAATATTAACTATTTCAAATGTGGAACAAGATAATATTGAAGGATTGGATAAAGATAATTTAAATATTGCTGATTTTATTATCAATATACCTTCCTCAATGACTAAAACCTATTAGTTTCAGAGCGTTTCATAGACACTCTTTTTTATATAACTTTGTTGCTATGCGTATAGGGATATTTTTTGGAGGTAAATCAAGAGAACGTGAAATTTCATTTGCAGGAGGCAGAACCGTATATGATTTATTGGATAAATCAGTATTCACTCCTATTCCCATTTTTGTAGATAGTTTAGGAAATTTTATTTTATTGGATTGGGAATATTTATATAAAGGAAGTATTCGTGATTTCTATCCACCCGTAAAGCATTTAGAAAAACAAGACGAAAACTTTCAGATCTATATTGAATCACTCTCCGACCTAAACATATCAAAGCAAGAAGAAATAATAGCAGAAGTTGGCAAAAAAATCAGTCCGGAAAACTTTAAGGATTATTTTGATTTTGCTTTTTTGGCCTTACATGGGCCATATGGGGAAGATGGCAGTATTCAAGGCATCCTTGAATATTATAACATGCCGTACTCAGGATCGGGTGTCCTTCCTTCTGCTGTTGGCATCAATAAAGTTGTTCAAAAGCATTTCTTAAAAGAAATGGGAATAAAAGCAGCTGAATCCACCAGCGTGAAGCGAGAGCATTGGATGAGCGGCTCTGAAAATAAATTAAATTTTTTCAATTCCTTAAAATCACAATTTTTACTTCCTGTGGTTATAAAATCAAGTTCACAAGGTTCCTCCATCGGTGTGTCAATTTTGAAGGCATGGGATTTTGAGCAATTTGAAAATTTAATAAACCGCAGCTTCTTTCAGCAAACGGTAAGTAAAAGCGAATGGATAGAGAAAAGTCCAGAACAAAAGAGAATATTTATTCAACAATTATGTGATATATATGAAGGCATAGGCGTTCCCCTTCAATGTATAGGTTTGGAAAATCAAACTCCGATCATAAAACTTCCAGCCGTAGTATATCAAACCTTAGAAAAACATTTTGAGGACCATTCCAACGCTTTAACCCTAATAAGTCTTCAGACAGAAAGCGAAGTACTGGTTGAAGAATTTATAAGAGGAAAAGAATTTTCTTGTATCGTGGTGGAAGGAGAAAATGATGAACCTATAGCATTACCTCCTACAGGGATTATTAAAAACGATGAAATATTTAATTATCGCGCCAAATACTTACCGGGCATTTCAAGAAAAGTAACCCCTATTGATTTGCCCGAACCGCAAATTGAACAAATAATAAATGCATGTGAGCAATTATATCAGGCATTAAAATTTGATGTTTACGCAAGAATTGATGGTATGATTACTGAGGAAGGAGTTATTTATTTGAATGATCCTAATACCACTTCAGGGATGCTTCCTTCGAGTTTCTTTTTTCATCAAGCTGCCGAAATTGGATTAAGTCCCTCACAATTCTTAAGTTTTATAATTTATAAATCCGTAGCAAAAAGAATTGAACATACGCACCATGCATTCCCCTTGCTTGACTTACAAAAGAAGCTCCATGAAAAATTATTATTGAACACTGAATCTAATACTCATAAATTGAGAGTTGGGGTGGTGTTAGGGGGAATATCTACAGAAAGACATATTTCAGTAGAAAGCGGCAGAAATGTATTTGAAAAATTATCCTCCTCCGGAAAATATCAAGTATCTCCGATATTTTTGACACAGGAAGGAGAAGAAATTAGTCTTTTTTCACTGCCCATGAATTTATTACTTAAAGATAATGCTGACGATATTAGCGAAAAAGTAAAAAATTATCATAGTGCCCCTATTATAGACAAAATAATTACAAAGGCTGCTTTTATTAGTCATCATTTTACCTCGGGTAATTATGAATTTAAACCTAAATCCATTCCCATTGCCGAATTAAAAAACAACTTTGATTTTATATTTATAGGATTGCATGGAAGACCGGGAGAAGATGGCACTTTACAAAAAAGTTTAGAACAATTAAATATTCCATATAATGGATCAGGTATTGACTCCTCCGGCATTACGATTAACAAATATCTGACCAATGAAATTTTACATAGTCATGGTTTTTTAATTCCAAAACATTTTCTAATAAATAAGAGCGAATGGCTAGCAGATGCTTCCGCTTTATATACAAACATTGAAAGTCATCTTCCCTATCCTATTATTGCAAAACCTGCAGATGATGGCTGTTCTTCGGCAGTAAAGAAAATTAATTCCCGAGCGGAATTAGATGTTTTTACCAAAGCAATGTTTAGAAATGAAATTGAATTAAATAATACTTTACGAGATAGTTTGTCCTTATTAGGCAATGAAGAATTTCCTAAAAAAGATTTTTTTGTTGTGGAAGAATTGGTGGCCCCTGAAGGAGCAAAGCATTTTATTGAAATAACAGGAGGAATGCTTACAAGTTATGACGAAGAAGGTGCCATTAAATATGAATTATTTGAACCTTCTGAAGCCTTAGCTTCCAAGGGGATATTATCCTTAGAAGAAAAGTTTTTAGCAGGAGAAGGACAAAACATTACTCCGGCTCGTTTTTCCGGGCAAGCAGAAGAAAATAAAAGTATTTCTAAAATAGTAAGAGAAACTTTAGGGGCTGCAGCTAAGGTATTGAATATTGAAGGTTATTGTCGAATTGACGCCTTTGTGCGTATTTTTTCGAAAGATAAAGTTGAAGTAATTTTTATTGAAGTAAACTCACTACCGGGATTAACACCCGCAACATGTATTTTCCACCAAGCTGCATTGAATGGTTATAAACCATTCCAATTCCTTGATCATATCATACAATATGGAATCGAAAAAGAAAACAGACGGAGCCCAAGAAGCTGAAAACAAAGCTTCCTTGAATTGGAAAAAAATCCTCATTAACCTTGGCATCATGCTAGGGGTTTTTATTGTTATCTTAATTATTATTAATCGTTCCTTAAATTCCTATACCCATCATGGAGAATCATTGACGGTACCGGATTTAAAAGGTAGGAGCATGAGTGAAGTTGAATTGCTGTGTGCAGATAAAAAAGTAAGATATTATATAAAAGATTCTTCGTTTTCTCAGGGAGCTGCTCCTAATACCGTAATTGATCAAGATCCTAAACCGGGACAACATGTTAAAGAAAACCGCAGGATATATTTAACCATCAATGCAAAGTCAGCTCCTACGGTTAGATTAAATAATGTTATTGATAAATCCATGCGCCAGGCAAAAGCCGAATTAGAAAATAGCGGTTTTATTATTAATGAAGACATAGAATACAAGCCTTGTGATGAATTAAATTTGATTCTTGATATTAAATACAAAGGCGTATCCGTAAAGCCGGGTACCTTATTGAAAAAAGGCAGTAAACTTACTATGGTAGTTTGTGATGGCGGCGCCAAAGGCAAAGCAGAGGTGCCTGACTTAGTAGGAAAATCTTTTGATGAAGCCATCATCTTAATAAACGCGAATGATTTGGTATTAGGTAGCATTACAACAGATTCCGGAAAGGTAGTTGCTAAAACCAGTTCCAAATCAATTATTTATAAGCAAGATCCAGAAGCTGATGCCAAAAATATACCTAAAGGCGAGGCAGTGAATATTTGGGTAAAGCGTAAGAAAAAATAAAAAAAGGAGGTAAACTTCAGTTCACCCCCCTTATAATTTTTCAGACAAGCTATAGCCCCAAAATATTTTTATTGGTAGGATACTTCAAAGAGTATTCAATTTTAATTTTTCTAACCTCATTGGGTTGCAGATTAAATTTCCATTTCAACTTTCCTGAATTAGCATCATAATCAGCTTTAGAAGTTTCTTTAACACTTACTTCAATATCTTTAGTTTGTGAAACCGGAACTTGATCTTCTACATCAATGGAGGTGGATATATTTTTATTATTTTTAACCGTTATTTCATAGACAAAATTCTGGGTTTTAGTTTTTCCGAAAAACGCTTTTTTACTAAAGTCTTTCAATAATTTTCGTTCAATATTTATTTTTTTATCACGTCCAAAGGATAAGTTTAAAGTGTCATTGGTTATAGAAGGATTGATAAATGATTTACCAACATAGGCACCTTCAAAATATAAATTTGCATTGCCCGGAAGCAAATTATTATCTTCCCATCCGGTTACTTTGGCAAGGAGAAATGCGTCTAAATCTAACTTAGGAATGGCTGCATATTCAAAAGTAGCCGGCAAAGATATTTGCTGCATTCTAACTTGCTGAGGACTCCCATCCGGCAAAATGGTATATCTTAAATTAATATCAAAAGTAACATTGAGTTGTCCATGTTTTACGGTGGTATAATCAGCACCTGTACTCATATTTTGCATGGCCTCAGGCATAGAAACATTACTTTTATAAGCTTCTATACTAACGGATTTTTCTTCCTCCGCAACATGAGCGTCTTTTTTCATATAACCATAACTAATCGGAGGATTTTGAATTCGTAAATACCAAGGAAACAAATCCGGTTTATTGCCCCCTAAAGTAGGATTTCCGGTTGAAAGGCTCATCTTAATATCATTCCAAATTTCACCGGTTTGTTGGATGACTAAGGCATCATAATCCAATTGAATAGGATTAGTGGTATTTTGTGCCCGAAGACTATAAATAGGTGTCCAACTTGCATTTCCTACATAATAAGCAAAATTAAAGTCAGCATTTCCATAAGCGGTTGTTTGTACTTTAACAACTATTTCACCGGATGGCTGTTTGGATGAGCCGCTGCTTTGGTTAAATTTATTCTGTAAATCGGCATATTGAGCTTTTAGTTCAGTAACTAACAATTTTAATTTAGTACCGGAGTTTTTAATATCTAATACCTTTTTGGAATACCGTTGCGCCCATTCTTCAATATCATCCACAAATTGTGTTTTATCATTAACACCCATTTTATAGTTGGCCTGTAGGAGTTGAACCGTTTGATCTAACACAAGTAATTCATTTTGAGTAATATCCAACTTATACTTAACGGAATCCATAGAAAATTTCAATTTCTTAGTAGCCTCCGTTAATTGTTGAAGCTTATAATAATTGATTCTATAATTGACAGACAATATAGTAGCATTGCCTATGCCTTTCATTTCAATAGAATTTTCATCAAGGCTATTGGACAAATTTTCGAAAACAATTTCATTAACGCCAGGGTTAAGGGCTACCGTAGCGGTTCGCACCACTCTTGCTCCTTGCAGATAAATGGTTACTTCCTTAATTTTGGAAGGCGCGATATGTTCCTCAGCATATAAACATATGGAAATGAGGCTAAACACTAAAATAGTTAAGAGATATCGTTTCATTTTATATTAATTTCAAACTAAATACCACCAAAGGCAAATAGGTAAATGAGGGGGGAAATTCCAAAATTGTGTTTCAAAATTAAAACAACTCAGGTGATTTCTGTAGTAGTCTTGTATTTAAATCTATTCTTACAAAATCCAATACAATATTTGAAACGTATTATACAGAAACAAAGTACAATTTGTAAGTTTGCAATTCATTAATTTTTAATTCTCAATGAATAAAATAGTTTCATTCATTTTGGCCATTACTTTAAGTACGCTCTCTATGCAGGCACAACAAACCAAATTTATTGAAAAAGTCGAGAAAAAAGGCAAATCGGCTAAGGTTGTCATTCCATTTGAAAAGTATAAATTAGCTAATGGGCTTACCGTTTTAATCCATGAAGATCATTCTGACCCCATTGTACATGTGGATGTTACCTACCATGTAGGTTCCGCACGGGAGGAAATTGGGAAATCAGGTTTTGCACATTTTTTTGAACATATGATGTTTCAAGGCTCTAAGAATGTTGGTGATGACGAGCACTTTAAAATCGTTTCCCAAGCAGGTGGCACCATGAATGGAACCACCAATAAAGATAGAACCAATTATTTTGAAACAGTTCCAAGGAATTATTTAGAAACAGCGCTATGGTTGGAAGCTGACCGTATGGGCTTTTTATTAGATTCTGTAACTCAGGCTAAATTTGAAATACAAAGAGCTACTGTTAAAAATGAAAAAGGCCAGAGTTATGAAAACAGGCCATATGGCATGGTGCCGGAAATAACAGGAAAGAATTTTTATCCGTTTGCACACCCTTATTCTTGGCAAACCATTGGATATATTGAAGATTTAAACCGCGTTGGGGTTGATGATTTAAAGCGCTTTTTCTTGCGTTGGTACGGCCCGAATAATGCCGTACTTTCCATAGGAGGTGATGTAAATCCTAAGGAAGTATTGGCCATGGTAGAAAAATATTTTGCTCCCATACCAAGAGGACCTGAAGTTGAAAAAGCCAAGCCGGTGAACTTTACTATAGAAAAAGACCGTTATATTTCCTATGAGGATAATGTTCGCTTCCCAATGTTAATGATGCAGTATCCTACCGTACCAGCAAATGATGCGGATGAACCTGCCTTAGATATTTTAGCAGAAATAATAGGTGGAGGGAAATCTTCCATTATGTATAAAAATTTCGTAAAAAACAAAAAAGCAGTGGGTGCTTCTTGCAGCCACCCTTGTTATGAATTGGCCGGTGAATTTGTTTTTTCTGTACAAACTTATCCAACTACAAAACTGGATGAAATGGAAAAATTAGTTCGCAGCTCTTTAGAAGAATTCATTACCAGAGGCATTACAGATGATGATATTTTAAAAGCCGTAAATTCTCATGAAGCCAATATGATATTTGGTTTGGAAAGTGTGAGTGGTAAAGTAAGTCGCATTGCAGCTTATGAAACATTTACCGGAGATGCAAATTTTATCACCAAGGATTTGGATCGTTATCATAAAGTAACTAAAGCGGATATTATCAGGGTATTTAATAAATATATCAAAGGCAAAAAAGGACTTGTGTTAAGTGTTTATCCAAAAGGGAAAAAGGACCTGATTGCTGCCACTGATAATTATACTCCAAGCGGTGATACCTCCAAGGCACCGCATGTTGATTATAGCAAACTTGCAATGCGCTCTGTAGGGGCTGAAAGTTTTGATAGAAGCAAACATCCGGTTCCCGGTCCTAGTCCTATTGTAACACCTCCCGGCAATTATACCTTTTCTATGAATAATGGAATTAATGGTATAGGAATTAATAATACCGAAGTACCGGATGTATATATTCAACTAAACGTAAAGGCGGGTAAATGGAGACAGCCTAAAGGCAAAGAAGGCGTAGCTGTACTACTGGTACGCATGTTACAAGAAGCTACAATGAAGAGAAGTGCCGAGGCGGTAGTAGATGAAATTGATA
The DNA here is from genome assembly GCA_903829945.1 of uncultured bacterium. GTDB lineage: Bacteria > Bacteroidota > Bacteroidia > CAILMK01 > CAILMK01 > CAILMK01. The sequence continues at coordinate 57,732 of CAIKRV010000011.1, forward strand.
AATTAGGTAGTCATTTTAATATTGGCCTGGATGAAGAAAACATTAGTGTTTCTGTAACCTCGCTAACTAAAAATTTAAATCCTACCATGGATATTGTTTCAGAGGTAATGACGATGCCAAAATTTGATCCTATGGATTTTGACAGAGTTAAAAAGCAACACTTGGAACAATTAAAAAATCAAAAGACGCAACCAACATCAATCGCCAATGAAGCATTTAATCAATTATTGTTTGGAAAGGGAACGGCACTTGCTATCCCGTTGGCAGGTACAGAAGAAACTGTTAATGCCATTACACTGCAAGATGTAACAGATTACTTCATTAAAAATTTTGCACCAAATATTACCAGTGTTATTATTAGTGGTGATGTAACTAAAGAAGAAGCAATGAAAGCATTAATCCCGCTTTCGGGTTGGAGCAAAAGAGAAGTTTCTGAAATTATCCAAGCCAATCCAAGCAGTCTTACTCAAACAAAAATTTATTTAATTGATAAAGAAAAAGCACCACAATCAGAAATACGTATTGGCTATCCGGCATTGACGTATGATGCAGATGGAGATTATTTTAAAGCTACAGTAATGAACTTCATATTAGGAGGTACCTTTAGTAGCCGTGTAAATATGAATTTACGCGAAAACAAAGGTTATACCTATGGTGCTAGAAGCGGTTTTGCCGGCAATCATTTTATTGGAACCTTTGTAGCCTCCGCCGGAGTAAAGGCTGATGCAACTGCTCCTTCAGTGTATGAATTCATGAAAGAAATTACTAACTATGCTGATCATGGAATTACAGAAGCAGAATTAGAGTTTACTAAACGCTCTCTTTTACAGAAAGAAGCTTTGCGTTATGAAACAAATGATCAAAAAGCCCGTTATATAGAAAGAATTTTGGATTATAAGTTACCAAATGATTTTGCAATCAAACAAGCAGAAATTATAAAATCTCTGACTATTGCCGATATCAATACCTTGGCTAAAAAGTATCTGCCTTATACCAAAATGGCTATCGTAGTAGTAGGTGATGCAAAAACCAACAAAGAAGCATTATCAAAACTTGGGTATGAAGTGATTGATATGAAGATGGAATAATAGCATGCAAAAGTATTTTATATTAACCGCACTCCTCTTTATTATTTCAGCTTTTAAAGCCGGAAATGATCGTCCGGTACATTGGCGATTTGATGCTAAAAAAACAGCACAAAACGAGTATGACCTTATTTTTACTGCTAAAATAGATAAGAATTGGCATATATATTCTCAATTTTTAGAAAGTGACGAAGGACCGATTAAGACCAGTTTTAGCTTTAAAACTGATAACGCTTTCACTTTAAAAGAAAAAGTAAAAGAAATCAGTAAGGCAATTACAGAAGAGGATAAAAGCTTCAATATGAAACTTACTTTTTTTGAAAATGAAGCCATATTTGTGCAGCATGTTATTATAAATGCGCCTTTAAAAACTATCAAAGGAACCTTGAACTATATGTGCTGCGATAATAATCATTGTTTAGCGCCCGAAGATGTAGAATTTAATTTTAATGTTACCTATGAAACGAACAAGAAATAAGTTCATCATTTATAAATATTTTACCATTTTGCTGGTGTTGCTTTCGGTAGCTAATAGCAAAGCAGATGTATTAGACCCCGTAAAATGGCAGTTTGCCAGTAAACAAACTGCCCCTAATGAATTTGATTTAATATTTACTGCAACCATTGGGTCAGAATGGCATATGTATTCCCAGTTTTCTGATCAATCAAATGATGCGCCGGTTAATTTAAGTTTTACCTTTAAACCTGGTGCGTACACTACTGTTGGGAATGTAAAAGAAATAAGCAAAGTAATAGTAGAATTTGATAAAGTAGTAGGTCATGATTTAAAATTCTTTAAAGGCAAGGCTGAATTTATTCAACATGTAAAAATAAATGCCAAGCAAACGAATATTGCAGGAACTTTAAATTTCATGGTTTGCAGGAATGGAGCATGCCTTCCACCCAAAGATGTTGATTTTAATTTTGCACTAAACAATAATTCTTCTACTAGTGCCGCTACAGCACCAATTGTTACCGCACCGGAAAATACCATGCCGGATAAATCCAATGTAGAGCAAGATAAAAATGATACCCTTTCCGCAGATAAAACAAGAAAAGTAAAAAGCGAAGAAAAAATTGACGCTCCTAAATTTAATACCGTTGCTGATGGGAATATTTCTAAACTCAGTTTATGGAAAATATTTTTTCTTGGGCTGGTCAGCGGATTCGTAGCATTACTTACCCCATGTGTTTTTCCAATGATTCCATTAACTGTAAGTTTCTTTACCAAGAAGAAAAAGAGTAAAACGGAAGGCATTCAAAAAGCAATACTTTTTGGGATTTCCATCATTGTTATTTATGTAGCTCTAGGTTTATTAATCACTTTAATTTTTGGATCAAATACTTTAAATAGTATTTCCAGCAATGCCTGGGTTAATCTGGGATTCTTTGTTATTTTTCTAGTATTTGCAATTTCTTTTTTAGGTGCCTTCGAAATAAACTTGCCATCATCCTGGACCAATAATTCAGATAAGATGTCAGAGCGAAGTGGATTTGTGGGAATTTTCTTTATGGCATTTACCTTAGCACTGGTTTCCTTTAGTTGTACCGGTCCTGTGGTTGGTCAATTATTAGTACTTACAGGTAATGGTGGAAGTTTTGCAGGTCCAATAGTAGGGATGACCGGATTTTCATTTGCCATGGCATTGCCATTTACCATATTTGCAGCATTCCCTACCCTAATGCATAATTTACCACGCTCCGGCGGATGGTTAAATTCAGTAAAGGTTACTTTAGGCTTTATAGAACTCGCTTTAGCCTTGAAATTTTTATCAGCTGCTGATTTAATTAATGATTGGGGTTTATTAAAACGTGAATACTTTCTGGCGCTTTGGATTGTTATATTCTTCCTTTTAGGTTTATATTTACTAGGTAAATTAATGTTTAGCCATGATACGGCTACTCATCATATTTCTGTGACACGTCTTTTATTAGCCATAGTAGCATTTGCTTTTACAGCCTACATGATTCCGGGACTATGGGGCGCTCCGGTAAATATTCTAAGCGGCATTGCACCGCCTAATGAATATAATGAAGGGCCATGGATAAATAATTCATTAAATGCAGGCATAGCACAAAATAATACGGAGACTTCAAAAACTAAAACCAAAAAGTACGAGGCTTATTTTAAAAATAAAACCCCACTGGGATTAGATGCTTATTATGATTATCAAGAAGCATTAGCGGAGGCCAGACGAGTGAAAAAACCTTTAATGATTGATTTTACCGGGATTGTTTGTACCAATTGCAGGAAAATGGAAAACACCATATGGGCCAATCCGGGGATATTAAAAAGATTGAAAGAAAATGTAGTTTTAGTTTCGCTTTTTATGGATGATAAACACCAATTAGATTCCAATGAAGTGTATATATCTAAACGTTCTTCTCAAAAAATAACGACTATTGGAGATAAATGGAATGATTTTGCTGCTACCGTTTTTAATTCCAATTCAGAGCCATATTATATCCTCCTTGATCAGAATGAAAAGCTATTGGTAGAGCCTATGGGATATGATCCGGATCCTAGCAAATTTGCCAATTTCCTTGATAATGGAAAAACAGAATATCAGCATAGACAATAATCCAAAAAAAATAATACGATGCTAAAGGAATATTTTCATGAATCCAAAAGCCTCCTGAATGAATTTATTTCGGAGGAGCAAAATTTTGTGAAGATTGAGAAGGCTGCCCGAATTATTTTCGAGTCCATCCAAAATGGTGGAAAGATAATTTCCTGCGGTAATGGCGGTTCGCATTGTGATGCCATGCATTTTGCAGAGGAATTGAGCGGTAGATTTAGGGGAGATAGAAAATCATTACCGGCCATTGCCATTTCGGATCCATCTTTTATAAGTTGCGTATCCAATGATTACGGATATGATTTTGTCTTTTCGAGGTTTATTCAGGGATTAGGAAATCCCAATGATATATTATTAGCCATTAGCACTTCAGGTAATTCCACCAATGTTTTAAATGCCATATACGAAGCAAAGCAAAAAGGCATGAAAGTTATTGGACTAACCGGTAAAAATGGCGGCAAAATGGCCGAACAATGTGATGTGGAAATCCGTGCGCCTTATTCAGATTTTGCCGACCACGCTCAAGAAATTCATATTAAAATAATTCATGCTCTTATTTTATTAATTGAATCCTATTTGGAATAATTGCAAATTTTGCAAATTCCAATTACTTTTAATTAATTTTCGCAAATCTTCCCACTTAGCCACACTCGGGTATTGTTTTTTAATGAACTTATTAAAATCTCCAAGTGAATTTGGCAAAAAATCATTTGCTGATGATAGGTACAGAAAATAAATTTGAAATGTAATTACAGTTAAAAGTATTACATTTTGAAAACTTCATTAAATTTGATTTATGGAATTTAAAAGACTCTTTGATGCCATGTACTGTCAATTGGAAAGATATCCAAATGATACAGCATTGGCTGAGCGTGTTGGAAATGAATGGGTACGATATTCCACCGCGGATTGTATAAATAATATTAATAATATTAGCAAAGCTCTTTTTGCTATGGGAATCCGGGAAGGTGATATGATTGGTATTATTTCACCTAATAGGCCCATCTGGAATTTTCTGGATATGGGAGCAACACAGCTAGGGGCTGTGGTTGTACCCATTTATGTAAATATCAGTATTGAAGAATACAAATTCATTTTTCAAGATTCAGGAATAAAAATTGCCTTTGTAGGTGATAAAAATTTATACCATAAAATAAATAGCTTAGCTCCTGAGTTGCCGGACTTACAACATTTATATTGTTTGAATGAATATGAAGGGATCCCTTTCTGGAAAGATATTATTCCTTTAGGTTTGCCTATTCCTGATGAGGAAATTGAAATGATGAAAGCTAAAGTTAGCGAAGATCAATTGGCCACCATCATTTATACTTCAGGAACCACCGGCATACCCAAAGGCGTAATGTTATCCCATAAAAACATTGTCCATAATGCAGTATTTTCAGGTGAAATAATTCCATTAAAACCATACCAAAGAACCATTAGTTTTTTACCCATATGCCATGTTTTTGAAAGAACCGTTTGCTATTTGTGTATTTATTTTGGAGCTTCCATTCATTACATAGAAAAGATGGAAACTTTGGGTGATATGTTGAAAGATGTAAAACCACATTTTTTCAGTACGGTTCCCCGAATTATGGAAAAATTATATGAAAGGATAGTCAGTAAAGGTAATGATTTAAAAGGCATACAGCGAAGTATTTTTAATTGGTCATTGGCATTGGCGGAACAATATGGTACGCCGGCGAGTAAAAACGTTTTTTACAAATTTCAACTATCGCTGGCCGATCGTTTAGTTTTTACCAAATGGAGGGCTGCCACCGGTGGAGAATTATTCGGAATAGTATCAGGAGCTGCAGCTTTACAACCACGACTTGCACGTATATTTTCAGCAGCAGGAATACCGGTAAAGGAAGGATATGGACAATCAGAATCTTCCCCGGTTGTAGCCGTAAATAGGTTTGAACACAAAGGATATAAGTTTGGCACGGTGGGCCCTCCTATTCCGGGCGTGGAATTAAAAATTGCTGACGATGGTGAAATATTAGTTAAGGGCAGTAATGTGATGATGGGCTATTATAAGCGTCCTGACCTCACTGCTGATACCATAGATCAAGACGGATGGTTGCATACGGGTGATGTAGGAAAATTTGAAGAGGGCTTTTTAAAAATAACAGATCGAAAAAAAGAATTATTTAAAACTTCCGGTGGTAAATATGTGGCTCCTCAAGTCATCGAAAATAAATTTAAGGAATCCTTTTATGTAGAGCAAATCATGGTCATTGGTGAAAACAAAAAAACCATTTCGGCTATGATCGTACCGGCCTTCGGGACTTTAAAGAAATGGTGTGAAGAACATGGAGTTCCGCATGATCATAAAGAAGAAATGCTCAATCATCCATTGGTGATTAAACTTTTTGCCAAGATTAGAGATGAATTTAATAAATCATTCAGTGACGTAGAAAAGGTTAAAAAATTTATATTATTACCCGATGAGTGGACCATTGATACCGGTGAAATGACGCCCACCCTAAAGTTGAAACGGAAATTCATCATGGAAAAGTATGCAACTGTGGTAGCGGATTTATATAATGAATCCTAATTTATCCAAAGGTATAAGTGAATACGTAGTTTTCTTCAAACTGATAAAAAACATTTAAATTTTTTAAATAATCATCCTTCTGAATGGATGCATGAAGCATACCTGAATTTTGCAAATCAAATGGAGCAATTTGCATATGCGCTTTAAAATCTAATTGCTTTCTGCCGTAATACTTATAAAGGCTTTCCTTTGCACTCCAAAACAAATGAATTTTATTTAGTTTTTCATTAGGGTTTGATATGGTTAACCATTCCTCGGTATTTATAAACTTAGGAGCAATTTGTTCTATTCTTGTTTCCAATTTATGAACATCAATGCCACATGAAAAAGGTGAAATCATAACTGCCGCATATTCGTGCGAATGGGAAATGGATATATGCTTATTAGAGCCCTCAATAAATGGTTTTCCGAAAGTATCCTTAACTAAAAACACATTGTCTGTATGCAATATTTCTTTAATCATTTTTCTGCATGCAATCCAAGATAAGCGCGCTTTATTTGCCTTAATTTGGGCTAACTCTTCGGCTTCTAACGCACTAAATTGCATGCCCTCCAGCAATGCTTTTTCATCTTCTGTAATATGCCATAATAATATGGAATAATCAGGATGTTCAATGTGGTTAATTAAAGCCATAATGGTTCAAAGATAATTATAAGTGCTTTAGTATTTGAAAATTTATTTACAAAGCCTAAGTTTGCTCTGTGAACGCAAATTTTCAAAAAATTCTTGAATTTCCGGGCCATAAAGATGCTATTTATGCCCTTTGCAGTATTGCCGGAAGTAATATTTTCTTTTCAGCAGGTGGCGATGGTTTTATTGTATCTTGGGATTTAGATAAACCATCGGATCCGGGAAAAGTGATTGCTCAGGTGAATTCCAGTGTTTATTCCTTGGTTTATTTGGAACATAAACAACAATTATTGGCAGGGACACGGAATGGCGATGTATATTTATTTGACTTAATAAATAATGCCTTACTTGCTCAGATAAATCTGAAATCTGAGATTTATTCCCTCCTACATTTAAATGAAACCATTTACGCAGGAAATGCAAGTGGGGAAATTTATGTGCTCAATGAAAAATTGGAAATTTTAGTTTCAGAAAAAATCTCTCAAAAAAGTTGTAGAGTTATTATTCCCTTCAAAAATGGAATGCTTGCCAGTGGATGGAGTGATCATTTAATTAGAATTTTAAATATTTCAAATTTAGCAGTTGAGGAAACTTTAGAAGGGCATGCCAACTCAGTATTTTCCTTAGCTTTTGATAACACTCATCTTATTTTATTTTCTGGGGGAAGAGATGCCCATATGAAGATGTGGGATGCAAAAGGTACCATTAGCGAGGTAATGAGTATACCGGCGCATTGGTATACTGTCAATAACCTGAAACTTTCGCCTGATAAAGAATTTTTGGCGAGTGCCAGTAGAGATAAAACAGTTAAAATTTGGGATACAACTTCCTTAAAACTTTTAAAGGTATTGGACGCTGAAAGGCATGGCGGGCATACACATTCAGTAAATATACTACATTGGCTGAATAATCATATTTTAATCTCCGCAGGAGATGATAAAAAAATAGAAGTTTGGAGTTTAGAAGCTTTTTAGTCAAAAATATAAATATTCTGAACTTCATTGGTATCGCTTCTCATCACATTTAAATCGTGTATTAATCCATCGCCCACATCATAAACCCAACCATGCAATACAGGCATATTATTTCTCTTCCATGCCTCCTGGATGACTGATGTTTTAGATAAATTATTAACTTGTTCTATCACTGAAATTTCAACCAAACGCCTTTGTCGTTCACGTATGGAAGGAATAGCATCCAATTCCGCTTGGTACAGTCTATAAACATCTTTAATGTTGGTTAGCCAATTATCAATAAACCCAAAACTTTTGTTGGACATTGCTGCAGCAATACCGCCACATTCATAATGACCGCAGACTATAACATGTTTTACTTTCAACACATCAACAGCATAGTGGAGTACACTTAATAAGTTTATGTCCGTATGCACCACCAAGTTTGCAATATTTCTATGAACAAAAATCTGACCCGGTTTAGTATTAGTAATTTGATCCGCAGGCACCCTACTATCCGAACAACCAATCCATAAAAACTCAGGTTTATGTTCACTGGCCAAATCTGCAAAAAAATTCGGATCGAGGTCCAGCTTTTGCTTTACCCAATTTTTATTATTTTCAATTAGTTTTTGGTAGGATTCCATAATGAGTAAATGAGGGGTTGATAAGTTGTAGCAAAATTATAAAAGAATTAGTCAATTTTAACTTATTCTTTTGAACCAAGCCATATAAATATAAAATAAAAATGTTTCGGTTCTGTTAGTCCGTAAAATGTTTTGATTACAAAACACAGATCATTTTTCAACTACTTGTGAATCAACCACAGCACCCCTATTATTTTCCGTTCTAAACGGACGAATTTCCTTTACGATTCCTATCCAAGAAAGCAAGGTCAATAAATAAAAGGTAAAATCAATTTCCCACCATTTATACCCTTGCCTACATGAACTTTTGCAAAAATGATGATTATTATGCCAACCTTCTCCTAAGGTAATTAAGGCTAACCACCAATTATTTCTGCTCTGATCATTGGTAGGGAACCTCCTGGTTCCGTATACATGAGCTAGGGAGTTTATGCAATAGCTAGCTTGATACTGAGCAATTAGCACTAACAAATAACCCCAAGTCAAAAATCCAAACGCAGATAAATATGCATTTTCATGGTGAAGGCTGCCCCAAATAAAACCTAAAAAGAACATAATTAATGCATAAATCGAGGTGGGAATCCAATAATATTTATCCAAAAAAACCAATTCGGGAAATTTTCCAAAGTCTGCAATTTTCTTTGGGTCATAACTTTGTGATGCAGGGTCAAAAATCCATCCCATATGTGCATACCAAAAACCTCTCTTAACGGGAGAATGCAAATCTTTATCAGTATCTGAATACAAATGATGGTCGCGATGATTTGCAGCCCACCATAAAACGCCTTTTTGAGCCGAAGATTCTGCCATCCATGCCATGATAAATTGAGGTATTCTGCCTAATTTATAAGACCGATGACTAAAATACCGATGATAACCACCGGTAATAAAGAACATTCCAAAAAAATAATTTACGATAAAAATAAGAAGGTAGAGCTTATGAAATGGCAATAAAATAGCACATACCAATGCAAGGAAATGAATGAGAATGTAAAGGTAAAAGGCAAAAGATAACCCAAAAATTTTCATTGTTCTTCTTTTAACAAATTTAACGAAGATTATTAAAATGTAAAATAAATAAATTGTTTATGTAATTTGCACCTAAATATTTCAAAGTAAAAATGGAAGATATCCTTGACCGTACCTACGCAGCACAGCAGTTTTTCTTTCAGCAAATAAGAGATAAACTACCGCCACATATTTCTTTGGTGGATGAAATGGAAGAATTGTTGGAGATCAGCCAAGATAGTGCCTATAGAAGAATAAGAGGAGAAAAGGAATTATCCTTTGGCGAAATGCAAAAATTAGTAGCACATTTTGGTGTTTCTGCTGATATTGCTTTTAATGCGGCCTCTGAAAATATAGTAAGCTTCAAATATAATCCTTTAAATAGTCACACCTTTACAATGAAGGATTATATCAACTCAGCCTTGGATACCGTAAAAGGTATTTCTGATAAGGCTTCTTGTAAAATGATTTATGCTGCTAAGGATATTCCCTTGTTTCATTATTTTATTTTCGATGAAATTGGTGCATTTAAAATGTTTGTTTGGCAGAAAACTTTGCTCGGATTTCCTGAGTTTGAACACAAATATTTTTCTCTGGCCAGTGTAGATACGGAATTATTAACGCTCGGGAAAAAACTTTTAAAAGAATATAATCAGTTCCCATCAGTTGAATTATGGAACGAAGAAACCATCAATAGCATTCTTCGCCAATTGGAATTTTATTGTGAAGGCAGATTATTTGATGATATGCTTGAAGCAAAAATAATTCTTGATAAAATTGAAGAATATGTAGAGCATCTTAGAAAACAAGCCGAGTCCGGTCATAAGATTGGGATAGGGCCTGATCAAAAGAAGATGGGTAGTTTTGAAATGTACAATAATGAAGTATTTTTATCGGATAATACCATCCTTGCTACTTCAGGAGATAAAAAGATCACATTTCTTACGCATAATGCTTTGAATTTTTTAACTACTACCAACAATAAATTTTGTGATACCACACATGAATGGTTCAATAATTTAATTAAAAGAAGTAGCCTCATTTCGAGCGTATCCGAGAAACAAAGAAATCAATTCTTTAGTCGAATTCAATTGAGAATTAAACAAACCAGAGATAAGATAAAATACATGATTGATTAATTTCTTTCTGACAAAATAAAAAAGCTCGAACCTTAGGTTCGAGCTTTTTTATTTATTGTATTTTGATTTTAATTTAGAATCAACTTACTTGAGGTAACACCTGTGTTACTATTAATGCTTATAAAATATAAACCTTTCGGTAAATTCTCAAGATTAATTCTTTGAGCATTGGCATTAGCCACAATTTTTGAACTATATACCAACCTTCCAAAAGCATCAAAAATTCTTAATTGAGAAATACCTTCCTTACTATCGCTAAGGCTAACATCAAAAATACCTGAATTCGGATTTGGATAAATTTTTAATTCTGCAACATTATTTTTGATCGGCTCAATGCCGGTACATACTGCCACCACCATATCTTTCATTATGGAATCAGAACAATATGCATCACTTAATTTTAGCATGATGTGCTTTGTTCCTACAGAATCATAAACTCTAATAGGATTTTGAACACTAGTAGTGGTATCTCCAAGATTCCAAATTCTTTTGGCATTAGCAGGCACATTAGATTTATCATAAAAATAAGTTTTGCTTCCTGCACAAGCCGTATCTTTAATTACCGCACTTACAATAAATGGATTTAACGTTACTGAATCCACAACTCCACCGGCACCATTTACAATAATAACAACATATTTACCCGGACCCTTTGCAACAATGGAATCACTGGTACTGCTGCTATCATAATTCCAGCGATAAATAGCGCCCTTATTTCCGGCCCCGGCACGTAATACCACCGGTCCGCAATAAGAACGACCTTGTTTATTTATGGTTCGAATAGGGTTATAAGATGAACCGCATTTTTTACCCGGAGAAGCATATACTTTTAAGCCCGACAAGGTATCTACAAAATCCGCAGAGGCAGTCCAACTGAAAGTAGTATCAAATGCGTTACATCGAACTACTGAAGAGCCTCCACCATTTGCAGAAGGTGGCCAAGGGTAGGTATTGGTATAGGTAAATGAATCTAAATAATCCCCGGTGGTATTTTTTAAATGGACTGGGCTTCCGGAATTAATTAATTTAGCACCGGAATCCCATTGGTACGCATGCATTTTTGATACTTTATAATAGAAACTATCAAATAATAATGAGTCACGGGCAATTAAAAAATAATGCCCCGGCAACACTAATTTTTGGGGCAATACCATGGTAATGCCTTTGGTAAATTGCAAACCTCCTATTGGTAAGGTATCAGTGGTATAATTGTACAATTCTATAAATTCCAAGTTTCGTGTGCCCGGATTATTATACATAAATTCTGTTACCTTAATTCCTTTTTTCATTCCATTAAACAAAAACCTATAGGTTTGCGGAATGATCATTAAATTACCTGAGGTATCTCTGATGCTATCAATGGTGATGGTATAATAATTTCCGTCCTTTAAGGATTTACCTAAGTAAATTGTTAAGGTATCCAAGGTTACTGTCAATTTCGCAGAATCTGCATGTTTAACTGCATTTCCGGAATAATGTTTCAAAGTATCTGCCGATTTACTGATCGGCTTACTAAAAATAATTTTAATATGATGACTGGTCGATGTATAAACGGAAACCACTACCGGAGGAGTAGTGTCTTTCCCATTTCCACTACATCCGTATCCAGGATTTCCTCTCATTGCTTTGCCATTGACAGTAGCAATATAATTAGTAGCAGTTGACCAATTCCATGGACCGTGTTCACTTTTAGTTTCATCACATAAGACCAGAGAAGGTCCATTGCCGGCAGCATTTTTAGGCCATGGCTTTTTTACCCCATATAAAACGGTATCTACCACCTTGCCACTTGGATCTAAAATCCCAATGGATTCACCAGAATTGCTTAAGCCACCTGAAGTCCACTGCCAACCATGAGCGGAATGCTTAGTTATTGCATCTAATTTTATAGAATCTTTACAAAACAATATTCTCCCCTTTGAGGCTAAAACCACCCCTTTGGGAATGGTATATACTACGCCTTGTAAAGTATATCCGCCTAAATTTATTGCATTTGAAGTAGTATTGTAAACTTCAAAATATTCAAACGTATCAGGTGTTTCAGGTGGGTCATACATGATCTCGGTAATTTTAAGATCACCGCTTTTTGCATATTTTTGTGCAGAGGCATTTATTGTAATAATTAAGCCAAGGCAACACAATAATAAAATTCTCTTCATATTTTCGCAATAATTAAAAGGCAAATATAAGTTTCCTTCATGACTTTCTGAGGGATAAAACCAACAAAATGACAGCCATTGATAAAAATAAAATCCATCCGTATACGCTTAGCATATTGCTGCTCGGAATATTCCCCGGTGGATTTTCTTTATTTTATTTCATCAATCGCAGTATAATAAGCCTTGAAATTATTTTAGGCTCAATAATTTTATTGGGCTCATTATCAATTGTTTTACATTTTATTATCTTTAAAAAAGGTGAACGATACCTTGGGGAAGTTATTTTTTACTCCCTAGGCGGTTGGGGCATTATACTAACCACATTTTTGATGGCCATCAATTTTTATTTTCATCATACCCCCATCGTCAAGGAATATGCCATCATTAATAGAGAGGCGGAAGGAACAAACCAATTTTCAATTCCTTATTATGGTTCAATAAACAACGAGAAATATCGAGGATATTCGTATCTTCTTAATTTTGAAGAAGATGAGATAACAAATATAAGTAATAATCCCAGGGCAAGGATTACGGAAGCTACAGGTTGCCTTGGCTTTGATATTATATTAAACAAGGAACTTCATTAATATTTATGTGCTCATGCGTATCATTATCCACACATAAACTAGGTTTTTGTGCAATTGAGGCACTTTTTTGATGTGTTTATATGTTTTAAAGGTTCAAAATGCTTGAATTTTGACCAAATCTGTGGAAAATTTAATAATAGCTGTGATAGTTTCTTGTGTAAATTGCGTTCGAAATGGGCAATACTTATAAAGCAATAACGAATGATGTAAAAGTGATTGTAGAATCATTTTATCAGGATTCTGCCTCCTATCCGGATAGCATGCATTATGTATTTGCCTATAGAATCACCATAGAAAATCATAGCGAACATACCATCAAACTTTTACGCCGCCATTGGTATATTATAGATGGTGATGGTGCCAAAAGTGAGGTGGAAGGTGAAGGCGTAATAGGTCAACAACCAATTTTAGAGCCGGAACAAATACATCAATATGTTTCAGGCTGTAATCTTCATACCGAAATTGGTAAAATGTTTGGAACTTACCTCATGGAAAAGATTTCAGATGGCACTACCTTTTATGTAGAGATTCCGGAATTTTTGATGGTAGCACCCTATAGATATAATTAATAAATAAGCTTATAAAAAGAAAGCCGGTGCACTATTGCACCGGCTTTCTTTTTATGTTCAATTTAATTATTCGGTAGGCATATCAGTATATCCGTCTTTTTCTTCCGTATTAGCACCATTCTGGTTCATAATTTTCTTCTTATTCACAACATATTTATGTGGGAATAAATTCTTGGTATTTAAATCATAATCCTTATTGACATACTTATGTGCTGCTTGATCATACTTAATGATAGTTAGCATTTTATGATCTTTTCTCATCGTATAAATTAACAATAAAGGCTCACCGTTATTAGCTGAATTTAGTTGATAGAAAAAAACGGCGTCCTCCCCGGAATAACCCTTTAAATCCAATTTATAAAGTGTGACCCAATCATCTAATTTTGCATCATAAACTACAATGGTACAAATTTGACCACCCGCTGATGACAGTTTGTAAATGATAGTATCCACTACCCCATCCTTATCAAAATCATAAGTAGTAAGAGGCATAGCCTTTTTCATTACATTTATTTTCATTTTTTTATCTGCCGGATGGTCCTGCGGATAACCTTTTACGTAATCCACAATTCTGAAATCAGCAGCAGCCTGCCCTTTGACGATAAGGCTAAAACACAATAAGGTTAGTGATATTAAAAAAGTCTTTTTCATGATATTGTCATTAAATAAGGGTTGCAATTTACAAGAAAAAATATTTATCTTACCCCTTCCCGGTATTAAAAATGCAAAGCCCGAATAGTATTTCCATTCGGGCTTTGCAATTAAAATGATTAATTTTATTTTAATCGTATCAACTCTTTGGTAATTACCTGTTCATTAATCATCATTCTTAATAAATACATTCCTTGATTTAAGGATATATCCTTTGCCTGAATTTCAATTTCATGTAAACCGGATGCCTGATTTGCCTCAACTAAAGTTCCTAAACATTTTCCATCTAAACTATAAATGGAAACTTTTACCTTGGACTGATAAGGTATTATATAACTAAGCTTTGTTTCCTCTTTAAATGGATTTGGATAAATATTTAGTTGCAGGGATTCGGAATTTAAAATTGAATTAATACCGGTAAATATTACAAGACTGGTATCAAAGCTCGATACACAACCGTTATTATTAATACTTAAACTAATTTTATAAGTACTATCTACTGCATACGCATGCAATACATGATAAGTATTGGCAGAACTGCTGTCCCCAAAATTCCAAGTATAAGCTAGTGGGCTATAAGTAGTATCGTCTGCATTAAATAAATAAGTTCGTTTTCCGCTTAGCTTAGTAGAAAAATGCGCATTTGGAATGGGGGCAATAATAATATTCGAAGAAGTACTATCAGTACATCCGTATGAATTTTTTACGACTAAACTAACCGCATATTTTGCAGCACTTGTATAGGTATGGGAAGGCAACTTAGCAATACTTGTATTTCCATCCCCAAAATACCATTTTTGTGAGGCATAATTACTTGAGGTATCCGCAAAAGAAGTAGCAGAACCAAAACATGTTTTTCCTACAGAAATCATTGCCGTAGGCTTTGGATTTAAGACAATATTTGCAGTATTAGAATCTTTACAACCGAAATTACTGGTTTCAATAACTTTTAAAATTCCTGTTGCTGATTTTGCATTCCAAAGAACTTGAATGGTATCCTTGGTATTGCTCCCTGAAATGCTTCCATTTAGAATTGTCCATTGATACGTAGCACCCGCATCATTTGCTGTTCCATATACTACCGAACTTCCACCACAAATTGGTGAAATAATTTTACCTATCGCAGGACTCGGACGAGTATTTACTGTTATGGTAATAGAATCTGAATTGGAACAAGCGGTAGATGAATTGGTCTCCACCAAATAATAAGTAGTACTCACTAAAGGACTTACTTTATTAGAACTATTGCCGGAAGTATAACCTGCCGGATGGCTGGTCCAAGAATAAGAATTACCACTTACAGATACTGATCCAATGGTAGTAGAATCCCCATGACAAATTGCAACTGATGAACCTGTAATTGCTTTTGGCAATGCATTTATTTGCACCGTATCTGTTGTAGAATCAGCACAAGAATTTGAATTTGTTTCCACTAATTTTATCCATGCCTTGCCTGCACTTCCCCAGGTTATGCCTACAGTGTTAGTACCGGCACCTGTGCTCAAGGTTCCTCCGTTGAGCGACCAGGAATATTTATTTCCCGTACTTGATGCACTATATGTTTGGGAGGCAGCAGCACAAACATTCAGCTTACCATTAATTTTTGCTTTAGGACTACTATTAATGGTCACAGAAGTAGAACCGGCAGCACTGGTACAAGAACCAACTGTTACGGTAACTGAATATAATCCGGAATCTAATTTTGTAACACTGCTAATGCTTGGATTTTGTGTGCTGGAACTAAAACTATTTGGTCCTGTCCAACTATAGCTGCCACCTGATACTGTACTTGCGGTTAAATTTAAAGTACTATAAGGACATAAAGGCCCATTATTTGATGCAGTAGGTGCCGCCGGAGTTGCATTGACGCTTACCAGCACCGAATCAGTTTTGGAACATCCGGTAGCGATAATCGTTTCTGTCAAATAATAGGTAGTTGTAGTAGTAGGGCTCACACTTGGATTGCTTGTAGTATCTGAAAAACCGCTTGGTGAAGAAATCCATTTATATTTACTGCCGCTCACTTTTGCTGCTCCTATGGATACAGACTTGCCGGAGCAAATGGTGGCACCGCCGGCTACTGCGGCAGCAGGTAAGGCATTCACTGTTATTTTTACAGAATCTGTTTTGCTACAGGAGGTACTACTTACCTTTTCTGTCAAATAATAAGTTGTATTTACACTTGGGCTTACACTTGGATTTGCACTGGAAGAAGTAAATCCGGAAGGATTACTGGTCCATGAATAGGTGTTTCCGACCACAGCGCTTGCACCAATAGTAGTTGTGCTACCATTACATAAACTTTGTGGTGATCCTACCAGTGCCTTCGGCGAAGTTTTCATGGTAATTACCACACTATCCTTTTTGGAACATCCTGTGCCAGCAATCAGCTCGGTGAGATAATAAGTTGTACTTGCTAAAACAGTAATTTTAGGATTAGAGCTTGTATCACTGAAACCACTAGGATTGGAACTCCATTTATATTTATGACCACTTAAGGTACTGGCACCTAAACTTAAAATTGTATTGCTGCAAACACTGGTATCATTTGCCACTTTTGCCAATGGTAATGGATTCACTGTAATGGTAGTAGAATCAGAATTTGAACAACCTGTTGCGCTTATTGTTTCTGTTAATTTATAGGTTGTAGTAGTACTTGGACTAACACTAGGATTTGCAGAAGTAGAACTATATCCTGAAGGATTACTGGTCCAACTGTAAGTATGACCTGAAATACTGGCTGACCCAATAGAAATAGAACTTCCGGTACAAATAGCTTTTGAAGCAATGACGCCGGGAGTTGGTAAAAGATTAACTGTAATTTTTACAGAATCTTTGGCTGAGCAACCAGTGGCTGTAATGGTTTCTGTTAAAGTATAAACCGTAGTAACACTTGGGGCTACGCTCGGATTACTGCCAGTAGAACTATAACCGGATGGATTACTGCTCCAGCTATAAGTATGGCCGGAGGTGGAAGCACCACCAATGCTGACAGAAGTTCCATTACAAATGGTACTTGCTGAAGCCACTGACGGACTTGGTAATGGATTAACAGTAATTTTAACAGAATCCGAATTGCTGCAACCGGTAGCGGTTATTGTTTCCGTAAGCGTATAAGTTGTAGTAGCACTAGGAGAAACACTAGGATTTGAAGAGGTAGAGGAATATCCGCTTGGATTGCTGCTCCAGCTATAGGAATGTCCTGAAGTGGAACTGGAACCTATAGATACGGAATTACCTTTACAAATTGAACTTGCACTTGCTACCCCTGGCACCGGTAATGGGTTAACAGTTACTTTCACAGAATCTTTTGCACTACAACCGGTAGCTGTAATTGTTTCCGTTAATGTGAATACAGTAGTTGAAGTAGGACTTACTGTTGGTTTACTATTGGTAGATGTATATCCACTCGGATTACTGGTCCAACTATAGGTATGTCCGGCTACAGCACTTGCCCCAATGGTGGTAGATTTACCGCTACAGATGGAACTGGCACTACCCACACTTGGGGTAGGTGCAGGATTTACAGTAATTTTAACTGAATCTGTTTTAGTACATCCTGTAGCGCTAATGGTTTCCGTTAATTTATATGTAGTCGTTGTTGTAGGACTTACACTAGGATTGGCGCTACTAGCACTAAATCCGGAAGGATTACTGCTCCAACTATAGGTATGACCGGAAGTAGAAGAACCACCTATCGTAGTAGATGTACCGCTACAGATAGTTGCTGCACTCCCTACCGTGGCACTCGGTAGAGGATTGACGGTTAAACTTAAAGTTGTAGTATCGTTGGCATTATTACCATCAGTAGTACCATTGGGACTGGAAGACCAGATTTTAATCGCATAAGTACCACTGGAAAATGCATAAGAACCTAAAGATATAGAAGCAGTAGAACCGGAGCTTAAAGACCCGGTCCAACTTTTGGCCGTTTGTGTAGTACCATTCACTGACCAGTTAATAGTTGCAGAAGTCAGAGTACTTGTGCCATAATTTTCCAAAGTTGCCGATACGGAACCCGTAGCAGCACAAATTGGTGAACCAGGTGCCGTTATGGCACTCATACCGGCATCAGTAGCTATGGCAGGGGTAAATTCATCTGCACCGATATCCGGAGTCGTTAAACTTCTGGTTTGTCCATCAATATCATCAGTGATACCACTAATGGGGATACCTGCATTATTAATTCCGGAATTACTAACATGTAAATCCGTAGAAGAAGTGTACCCGGGATTTACACTTTTGCTATTTGAATTCATACTGCTACCGCTAACTAAATTACTTAGGGTTGAATAGGAAGTACCATTCCAACTTGCAAGCGTAGAACCGCTGGAATAAATATTATTATAAGAACATGCACTCACAAAAGATGAATTATAAACATATAAGGCATCTCCGCCTCCAGAATTGATAAAATTATTATTTTTAATAATAACTCCACCTGCACTTGCAGGGTAAATATACACCGCGTAGGCCGTACCTGTATTGGTACAAGAAATATTGTTATAATATATATTATCATAGGTGGCGCTATTGAGGTTAATAGCATAGGCGGTAGCCGTACCGGAAATAGTAATAAAATTATTATAAATATTAGCACTGGAATAAGAACCACTTATTCCACTTAATGAGATTCCATTATTATTTTTAACCGCGATTTTATTTTTATAAACATTTTCCGGAATGGTATTACTTGCCTCTACAATATTAATCGCATCGCCACCGGTACCGGTTAAATTCGTAATTGTATTTCTGCTGATGGTTGCCCCCACTTGATAGGAAACTTGAATACCGCGCTTATAAGCACTATCAATGGTATTTCCATCAAAAATTAATTTTTGCGTATATTCTTCGTGGATGCCTTCGTATCCATAACGAATAAGGTTATTTCTAAATAAATTCGAAGTATCGGCGGTATTATTAAAGATCGAATAAATACATCTTCCACCATTGGTATTAGCATAATTATTTATACCGATAATGCAATTATTTAAAAAAGAATTATTGGAGGCACCATCATGCAATTGTACCACATTATAATTTGAAGCAGGTGTACCACTACTGCTTCTTTTGATAGTAAGCTGTTTAAAAATAACCCAATTGGTACTGTCCAAATCGAATTCATAATCACCGGTAGCAGAGTTGGTATATAAAATCACTTTAGAACTATCTGCACTTTGACTTTGGAAAGTAACGGTATTGGTAGATGAAACACCGGAAAGGCTTCCTATACGTACCACTTCATTGTAGCTTCCATCTCTTACATTAAATACCACCGGTCCGCAAACCCCCATATTGGTTAAATCACTAATGGCAGCGGTAAAGCTTGCATAATTCGGGCTTGTACCTCCAATAGTATATGTGCCCTTCATGCAAGGACGTGGAACTTCATTTGCTCCTATACAAGGTCGAGGCGTGGTTCGAGTTATTCCATCTATATCAGTGGTAATGGCACTATATGCTAAACCTTTATTTCTTAATCCCGTATTTGTAGCATGTAAATCTGTAGTAGTAGTATTATAATTTGGATCAATATTCAATGAATTAGTATCCGATACTGCTCCGGTAATATGAGCTGATAAACTCGCATATTTAACACCATTCCAATAACTAAAATAAGAACCCGAGGTATATAAATTATTAAAGTTAGAAAATACGTTTCCTAAAATATTATAGCCATATAATGAAAAACCTCCACCCTTATTTACAAAATTATTATTGTAAAAATGAACATATGAGCCGCTTGCATTTATATAACATGCAGCTGAAGTGCTTGCAGAAGAAGTAACATTAATATTATTAAAAACAACATCCAAATGCCCACAAGCATTTAAGTAAATACCATCGGAATAATTAGAACTGGCCACTGTGATAAAATTATTTGCAATTAATGCATTTGAGGAAATAGTAGAAGCTCCATTCTTATAGTAAATACCATATCCGCCGGGCTTATTATATATTATATTCCCAATAATATACATATCGGCGGAAACATTGCTTAAATTGATAGCAGAAGCAGTTGAGGAACCGTTCGGCAATACGGTAATATTATTTTGATAAATTTTAGAAGCGGTAGTATAACTTAGTGAAATGCCGCAATTATTAAAACTATCAATGGTAGACTGAAATACTGCAAAATTTGTTCCTGATGCCGTAGAGGTTCCACCATTAATTATACCATAAGATCCATATCGGATTAATACATTGGAAAAGCCATTAGAATTATCAGCTGATCCGCTGGTATATACATTGGATTGTGAGGTTCCGGAACTTCCTCCCTTTACTCCTAAAATAACACAATTTATAAAATAATTATAGGAAGCTCCATCTTCCAAATCAATTACGGTACCATAAGAATTTGTTCCGGTGGTTTTAATAGTTATCTGCTTAAATGCAACATAACTTGCCGTATCCAGCATTAAAACATAATTATTAGTTGAGGAACTTGAGGAAGCATATTGTAAAATCACTTTAGAACTATCGCCTAAATCACTTTGAAAAGTAACTCTTGCAGATGATGAGGTGCCTCTAATATTACCAATTCTTATTTTTTCAGTATAAGTGCCATTACGAACTTTAAAAGTAACATTACTACAAACTCCTTTAGTTTCTAATGCCTTTACTGCATCGGCAAAGGTAGCGTAGTCCGGTGAGGTTCCACCAATGGTATAGGTGCCATTCATACAGCTTTTCGTTCCAAAATCATTAGCACCGATGGAAGGTTTAAACGGATCACGAATTTTACCGTCTATATCGTCATTAATGCCGGTAATAGCCAAGCCTGCATTCGCAATACCAGATGCACTGGCATGTAAATCGGTAGTAGAAGTATAGGAAGGATCTACATTTTTACCATTTGCATCATAACCGCTACCGGATTTCCAAGTACTGAAGCCGGTATAATTTTTGGTATAATAGGCTAAATTACTACCGCTGGTATAAAGGTTATTATAGTCAGCAGAATAAATAGATCCGCCATTAATGTAATTAGCATAACCTCCGCCTTTATTTGCGAGGTTATTATTATAAACATAATCCGTGGTAGTTCCCCCTGAATTATCTACATATAATGCTGCACCACTGGATAAAGAATAATTTGCAAGCAAATTATTAAAGAAGAAGTACAAATAAGTATTATTATATAAATAGGCTGCAGTACTTGCACTGGCGCCATTATTGACTTGTAGGAAATTATTATAAACTAAATCTACAAAACCAGAGGTAGTAGCACAGCTATATAACATCAAACCCCGACAATAGCTTGCCTTCGCACCAATATAAATTTTATTTCTTGTAATATTAAATCCTTTGTCCACCCCATCAAACCTGATGCCATAGGATGCCCAAGCGGATGAAGAAAATGAACTTGATTTAATCGTATTTTGGAAAATATTTATTGAAAATTGGTATCCGATATAAATCCCGGCCAAACCAAAACTATCAATGATATTATTCTGCAATACATTGCCACTGGAATAATAAGTTACACCGTATAAATAAAAACCGCACATACCGGCATGCAGTGCATTATTATAATAAAAGTTATTTGATATGCTGGAACCGTCTGAATTAACCAAAGAATTACTGCCCGTCACTGAACTACTGGCGGCATATTGTCCACGAATAACATTGCTATAAAAATTATTATAAGAAGCATTATCCATTAAGTAAATAACATTAGCGTAAGTATTAGAACCCGTACGTTGTATAGTCATTCCTTTAAATGTAATAAAAGAAGAGGAATCTAATTCCAAAGTATAATTAGTAGTACTGGCACTCGAAGACGCATAGGTGATAATTACTTTTGAACTATCCCCATTTTGACTTTGAAATATTACATTGCTTCCGGAAGTAGCACCTACAATATTTCCTACCCTTACCTGTTCATTATAGGTTCCATTTCTTACATTAAATGTGACCTGACCGCAAATACCTTTGGCACTAAGCGCATTTGTAGCAGCTTTAAAAGTGCTAAAATCAGGAGAGGAGCCACCAATGGTATAAGTGCCTTTTAACGGTGCTGCGGCACTGCTATAGGCATTTCCTACGCCAACCGCATACCAGGCATTGGTAACTTGTATAACCTCATTGGAACATCCACCATATAAATCAATTGCTGCCTGTATAGAACTAATTCTTGCACTGGCAAAAGTTGCAGAAGATGTTAAATAATAAATTGCCGTACGGTAAGCTATACTTTGTGCTTCGCTGATACCAATTCCACTAACACTATAGCTATTGCTATTATCATTGGTTCCCGACCCACCATGGGCTACTAAATAAAACCAATAATTTAATACTCCGCTATTGGTGTGCACGCCATTATAGTCATTGGAAGCTGAAGGCGTACCTGAAGTAGAAACATAATATGTTCCGTTATAGGTATTAGGTTGACTGAAATTTTTAGGTGCAGACATATCACGTATACCCTTACCACTTACGGTTATTGCTTTTCCGATGATCCAATCAGCGGAGGAGCCGAGCCCGTAAAATTCAATACAAGTCCCAAAAATATCACTTATGCCTTCGTTCATGGCACCGGATTCATTTTGATAAGCCAATTTAGAAGCATATTCAGTAACTCCGTGTGTAATTTCATGACCACATACATCCAAACAAGTTAACGGATAAAATAAAGACCCGTCTCCATCACCGTAATTCATTTCATAACCATCCCAAAAGGCATTATTATATTTACTGCTATAATGTACATAGCTATATATGGTTCCGCCAGCATTATCAAAGCTATTTCTTCCAAAATTATTATAATAAAAATCATAAGTCATTTCCGCACCCCAATGAGCATCACCCGCCACCTCATCATGAGAGGCGTTTACATTGTTCCAGTAATTATCGGCATCGGTAAAATCAACGGCACTACTGTAGGTCATTCCCGTTTTTAAATTAAGGGTATTTATACCGCCTCCCCTACCGGTTTCCTCCAAATAATAGGTGCTGGAACCCACACTATCCCCAACAATAACTCTGGTTCCGCTGTATTTTGTTTTAGCACTTCCTCGCGCGTCAGTATTATCAATTAAATTTAGTGAATAAATAACTTTACCGGTATTCACATCCACATACACTGATTTTCCAACTAAAGGTTCGGTAGCATAAATATCAAATTTATATGCCAATTTAAAATCTTTGGTATTATAATTATTCGGGCAATAAACTAATTCCGCCTTGGGCATCCAAGTTGCATTCGGATCCTTTTTAATTCGTTTTATTCTTGCTTCTTCAGAGGGTATCTGCCAACGATACGTATTTGCATTTATTTCATGTATGGCCGATTGAAATGCACTCTTCTCATCTATACTGATATTTGTCGTTCCGCTTGTTGGAAAATAATCGCCATTAATAGTATTTATTTTGCCGTGCAGGATATGAACTACAATCATACTCCCTTCAATTCTAAATCCTTTCTGATATAGAAAATATTTAATGTGTGTAAACCCGATATTATCAGTTTCTCTATGCCATTCTACCAATTGAACTGTTGGCTCCAAATTAAATTGAGCATTAACTTTTGTTCTGATTACCGATAAATCCGGAATATAATTATCTGCAAATTCAGGATATTGGATACTTGCAGCGTTTTGAGATTCCTTTATCTTTTGAAGATTTCCGGGTTTAGGTCCCGCATAGGATTGATTAAATAAAATAATCAAAAATGAAATTCCACAAAACCACTTTTTCAAACCGAGCCCAACAAACGGCAGTTTCTTAAATGCGTACATAAAAATTGAATAATTGAATCGTTTAAAGTTCTTTTAGTGTATGAGGTGAATTCAGAAACTAAACTATTCTAACAATCAGGGAATTTGATATCAAAATTAAGCAAAAAATGATTTCAAAAGATGTCAAAAAGATTATGTGATAAAAAATAATATGAAATAACAAACTAAGAAATTTAGGGAGGCTATATTAAAAATAAAATCCTATATAATTGTATTACAATACATTAAATATTTTCAATAAGGCAAACCAATTTCTAAATCAAATAATTTATCTCTGAAATTTTCAATTTGGGTTTTGCCAATAACCTTGATAATTAGAATAATAAATAAAAACATTAGTTTATTTCCCAAGGCATTGAATAATCCTGCCGAAAACATTAACTTTGATTACCAAATGTCAATATTGAAATTGACAAAAATTAATCAAATTTTAAGAGAATACTTGTGCCTGATTTCGTACATTTACACGTTCATACTCAATACTCATTACTAGATGGAGCTGCCAGTATCAGCTCATTGATGGATAAAGCGAAAGCTGATAACATGAAAGCCATTGCGCTGACTGACCATGGCAATATGTTTGGTGCATTTAGTTTTGTTGCTGAAGCCAACAAAAAAGGAATTAAACCTATTGTTGGATGCGAATTTTATGTAGTGGAAGATAGAAGTATTAAATCCTTCCAAAAAGAATCCGGTGATAAAAGATATCATCAGTTATTATTAGCAAAAAATCAGGAAGGATATCAAAATTTATCTATGTTATGCTCCTTGGGTTATACTGAGGGAATGTATAGTAAATGGCCACGAATTGATAAAAAACTAATTCTTCAATACCACAAGGGGCTTATTGCTACATCATGTTGCATCGGTGCAGAAATACCGCAAGCAATAATTTACAAAAGTGAAGCGGAAGCTGAAGAATTATTAAAATGGTGGTTGGATGTATTTGGTGAAGATTTTTACATAGAACTTCAAAGACATCACTTAAAAAATTTAGATGGTTCCGGGAAAAGCCAGGAAGATGTGAATCAAATTTTATTGAAATGGGCTATAAAATATAATATCAAAGTTATTGCCACCAATGACTCCCATTATGTAGATAAAGAAGATGCGCCTGCGCATGATATTTTATTGTGTGTAAATACCGGAGAATTGCAAAGTACACCGGTAGGAGATGGCAGAGGATTTCGATTCGGGTTTCCTAATGATGAATTTTATTTCAAAAAACAGGCGGAAATGAATATTCTTTTTAAGGATGTACCGCAGGCGCTTGATAATACTATAGAAATTGTAGACAAGGTGGAAGAATTAAAATTGACAAGAGATATTTTATTACCTAACTTCCCTTTGCCTGCCGGTTTTTCAGATGGTGATGAATATTTAAAACATCTCACCTTTCAAGGAGCTGCAAAGCGATATTCAGAACTTAGTACGGAAATTGAAGAACGCTTAAATTTTGAATTGCATGTTATCAAAACCATGGGATTTGCGGGTTATTTTCTCATTGTACAAGATTTTATAGCAGCAGGAAAAAACTTAGGCGTTGCCGTAGGACCGGGCCGTGGATCTGCAGCGGGTTCAGCAGTGGCCTATTGCATAGGAATTACAAATATTGACCCCATAAAATATTCTTTGCTCTTTGAAAGATTTTTAAATCCGGAACGTATATCAATGCCGGATATTGATATTGATTTTGATGATGACGGAAGGCAGAAAGTGATTGATTATGTAGTAGAAAAATATGGTCGAAACCAAGTAGCACAAATTATTACTTTTGGTACCATGGCTGCGAAATCAAGTATTAAAGATGTAGCACGTACGCTTGATTTACCATTACCTGATGCCAATTACCTCGCAAAACTTGTACCTGATGCGCCGGGTACAAATTTGAAAAAGGCCTTTGCTGATGTTCCGGAATTAAAAGAATTAAAAAACGGGAATGATTTAAAAGCTAAAACACTTCAGCTTGCTGAAAAACTGGAAGGCTCCGTAAGGAATACCGGAATCCATGCTGCAGGCGTCATCATAGCACCGGATGATATTAAAAAATATATACCGGTTTCTACCTCTAAAGAATCTGAATTATTTGTAACGCAATTTGACGGCAAGTATGTTGAATCCGCAGGAATGCTTAAAATGGATTTTTTAGGACTGAAAACGCTTTCCATTATTCGCGATGCTTTATTTTTAATTGAAAAGAACAAGGGAATAAATATTAATATGGATAATATTCCTTTGGATGATGAAAATACTTTTGCGCTCTACCAAAAAGGTGAAACTGTAGGTACTTTCCAATTTGAATCTGAAGGCATGAGAAAGTACTTGCGAGAATTGAAACCGACCAATATTGAAGATTTAATTGCAATGAATGCATTGTACAGGCCGGGACCTATGGATTACATTCCAATGTACATCAATCGTAAGTTGGGCAAAGAAAAAGTTGAATATCCCCATGAATTATTAGAGCCTATTTTGAAAAATACTTATGGCATCATGGTGTACCAAGAGCAAATTATGCAAACGGCACAAATCATTGCAGGCTATTCATTGGGCGGTGCGGATTTATTGAGACGTGCTATGGGTAAAAAGGATCAGGCAAAAATGGCCAAAGAGCGCGAAAAATTTGTAGAAGGAGCCTTTAAAATTCATAATATTGATGAAAATAAAGCCAATGATATTTTTAATGTCATGGAGAAATTTGCCAATTACGGATTTAATCGTTCTCACTCGGCAGCATATTCGGTTGTGGCGTATCAAACAGCATATTTAAAGGCAAATCATACCGCAGAATATATGGCTTCAGTGCTTACGCATAATATGTCGAGTATTGAAAAAATATCCTTCTTTATGGATGAATGCAGAAGTTTAAATATTCCCGTGCTTGGCCCTGACGTGAATGAAAGTGCCATGTATTTTGATGTGAATAAACAAGGAAAAATACGGTTTGGAATGGCCGCAATTAAAGGTACCGGCGAATCAGCAGTGGAATCTATTATTTCTGAAAGAGAAATAAATGGTCCTTTTAACGATGCTTTCAATTTGGCTGAACGTGTAAATTTGCGTGCCGTTAATAAAAAGACCTTTGAAAGTTTGGCACAATCCGGGGCATTTGACAGCTTTCCGGATATCCATCGGGCACAATATTTCTACAGTGACAGTGAAGCTACGCTTATTGAAAAAATTCTAAAGTATGGCGCTGCCTTTCAAAATTCAAAATTAAATGTTACGCAATCATTATTTGGCAATGACAGTAATTACTCCTCAGTATCCAGACCAAAAGCACCCATATGCGAACCTTGGAGCAGCTTGGAGGCTTTAAATAAGGAAAAGGAAATTGTAGGTTTTTATATCAGTGGTCATCCATTGGATGAATATAAAACAGAAATAAAGCATTTCACCAATGCCAAAACATCCGATTTTAAACCATTAATAGGAAAAATTCAAGTTCTTGCAGGGATCATTTCTAAAGTGGTACTTAGAAAAGATAAACGTGGAAATGATTGGGTTGCTTTTAATTTTGAGGACTTTGATGGGAATATGGAATTCCGATTGTTTTCAGAAAACTATATCAAGTTCAGAAATTATATAGAAGAAGGGAAAGTAGTAATGATAAAAGTAATCGGCAAAACGCGTTATAATGGGGAGGTAGAGTCTGAAATATATGACATTTTTTTATTGGCGGAAGTGCATAACAAAATGACTAAAAATATTACAATTAAAATCCCCTTAGGAGATTTAACTACTGAAATTTGTGAAGAGTTGGAGAGAATTGCATTATCCCATGCAGGCCCAACCACTTTGCGTGTAGAAATTAGTTTACCTGAGGAAAAATTACATATTAATCTGCCTTCATTAAAATATAAAGTTCAACCCGGATATGAATTATTTTCCAAAATCAATACTATTAAAAGTGTTGAAATTGGACTGAATTAAAATCATTCTACCACCCTAATATCTTGAAATTTTAGTTGCGATGGAATTAAAGTTTTATACAAACATTTTTAATTTCTCTAAAGAAATTTAATGCTTCAAAACCACCTTCCCTTCCTACCCCGGATGATTTCATCCCTCCGAATGGGGTGCGTAGGTCTCTTAATAACCAGCAATTAATCCAAATAATACCACTTTGCACTTGATGAGCCATACGATGTGCTTTTTGTAAGTTACTGGTCCAAATAGTTGCACTTAGTCCATACATGGTACTATTAGCCATTTGCAATACTTCCTCTTCGCTTTTAAAAGGCGTAAGGGTAACCACAGGACCAAATATTTCTTCCTGATTGGTTCTACACATAAATGGCAATCCTTCAATAATGGTAGGTTCTATAAAATATCCATGGTTGCATCTACCTTCAGGATGTACGGCATTCCCTCCTGCTAATATTTTTCCCCCTTCCTCTTTTGCCAGGTTAATATAGGAAAGTATTTTTTCATAATGCATTTTAGACACGATGGCCCCTACCCTGGTATCTTCCAATAACGGATCACCTACTTTTAATTGTTTTGCTTTTTCAACGAATGCAGATTTGAACTTATCATAAATACTTTCTTCTACAAAAATGCGGGAACCACAAAGACATATTTGGCCTTGGTTAGAAAAGGAAGATTGCACAGTTGTTTTGAGCATGGCCTCAAAATCACAATCAGCAAAAATAATATTTGGGTTTTTACCTCCAAGTTCTAAGGATAATTTCTTGAATTTAGGTGCTGCTTTTCGAGCAATTTCTTCACCTGTTTTGGTACCGCCTGTAAAGGAAATGGCTTTTATGTCCGGATGTTCGGTAATGGCATTACCAACCTTTGGCCCTAAGCCATGAACAATATTTAAAACACCTGCAGGCATTCCGGCATCCATACAAATTTCAGAGAGTAAATAGGCAGTCATTGGAGTTACTTCTGAAGGCTTAGCCACCACACAACAACCCGAAGCAATGGCAGGTGCTATTTTCCAAGTAAATAAATATAAAGGCAGATTCCATGGAGAAATACATCCTACCACTCCAATTGGCGTATAATAAGCGTAATTGATGGCCGTTAAATCCGTTTGATGAGCCTCATTGGATTCATGAAGTATTGCAGTAGCAAAGAATTTAAAATTATCACGTGCGCGAGGAATATCAACGGCCTTGGCAAGCCAAAGCGGTTTGCCATTATCCAAACATTCCGCTTCCGTCAGCTCCTGCATTCTTGATTCAATCATGGCTGCAACCTTCAGCATGATTTGTGAACGTTTCTCTGCCGGAGTAGCTGACCATATAGGGAAGGCTCTGCCGGCAGCCTCTACTGCCATTTGTACGTCCTTGTCATCGGAATCCGGAATAAAAGAATATATATCCCCTGTGGCAGGATTATAATTATCTAAAAACTGCCCGGATAAGGCATCCTGCAATTTCCCGTCAATATAATTTTGAATTTTCCTCATGGCATTAAAATATTAAAGGCAAAGTTAAATGATAATGATTGAAATACGAATTAGTTAAGTGCATAACAAAAAAGACCGCTCTAATGAACGGCCTTTTTAACAAAGAATGTGAGTTTATATTATTTAGCTTTTGCTAATTCAACATTGCAATTTATTTCAACATTATCACTTACTACAGCTCCGGCTTCCACCATTTTGCTCCAATTTAAACCGAAGTCTTTGCGGTTAATTTTACCGGCAACTTTAAAGCCTGCCTTTTCAGCTCCTTGCATATCTTTAACGGTACCGTTATAATTCATATCCAAAGTAACAGATTTGGTTTTATCACGCATGGTTAAATCACCGGTAAGTTTATAATGCTTTGCATCAAGCTTTTTAATGCCTGTGCTTACAAATGAAACTTTAGGGAATTTTTCAGCATTGAAAAAGTCATCACTTTTCAAATGCTTATCTCTCATTTCGTTTCCTGTGTTTATAGAATTAGTTTCAGCACTGAACTGGATTTTTGCATCAGTAAAATCAGCTTTGTTAGCGGTAGCACTTATTTCATATTTATCAAATTGACCTTCTACCTCGTTAATCATCATATGGGTAACGGTAAAGCCAATTTTAGAGTGATAAGTTTCTGCTTTCCATTCACTTACTCCAGCGGGTTTGAATGCCAATAAGGCTAAGGTAATTATTAACTTTTTCATTTTTATTAAATTTTGTTGATACAAAGATACAACATTATATGTACATACATATAATGTATATGCATATTTTTCAATCTAATTTTTAATTAATTGATTATCATATATTTAAATTTTACTAATTAACACTTATTTGAGGCCAAAACTTAATTTCTACTTAAAATTTAAAGGAATGAGGAGCTTAAAGCTAATATTTCTACCCATATTATAAACCCCTACCCGATAGGAATTGGCGTAATTGACCGGTAAATATTTGAATCGGCTCATATAATCCATGTAGCCGATATCCAATAAATTATTACAGGAAATAAACATTGAACATACTTTATGGCCTAAACTATTTAAAAAATCGGTGCCTATGCCCGCATTTAATAAAGTATAAGCCGCAGTAGGACTATGACTGGCAGCAAACTCATATGGTGTAGATGCGGTAGTAAAAGCATTATAGGTCGCACTTTGCAAGTAAATATTTTTTTGTTCAAAATTATACACGGCACCAAATCTAAAATAGGTATTATTTAAAGTATTGGTTAAATGCTTTAAAGTAAAAGTAATTGCCCCTTGCAGTCTGGCAGGAGGTGTAAATGGCAGGTATTTTACGGAATCAGGCACTTGCAATAAATGGGCATTTACCACACTATAGGCAGCATATAAATCAAGCCATTTAATCGCTGTCGGGTGATATGAAAATGCAAGTTCTGCTCCTGAAAGCATAGCATTGCTTTGTGTATAATTAAATACCGGTGCAGGACCAAATCCTGCAGTACTGCTATCTAATTTTATTCGCCCTTCCTTATCCAAAACAGCTTTAGGAAAAATAAAATTTGAAACATTATTGACAAACATATTTAATTCGAGGCTAAAGTTTTTGGTATTTATTCCGGGGGTAATATCCAATTCAATATTTTCTTCCGGTTTTAAATTTGGATTTCCAATTTCATAAACTACCGTTCCGTCATGAATCCCATTTGAACCACTTTCAGCAACGTTTGGCGCACGAAATCCTTTGGCAATATTTGCTTTTAAATAAATATGGTCAGTAAATGCATAAGTGGCACCTAAACTTCCTGAGAGTCCATTAAAATAAGAATTATATCCTACAAAACGATGTAAGGCCCCCGGGGTATTTGCACTCACCGGATTTTCGGCAGAGTCAATATAAGAATCCAAGCCTTTAAAAGTTCTTCTATCCATACGAATACCTGCACTAATATTTAACTTGTCCCAATGTTTATTTGCGATAAAAAATCCGCCGATATCGAATAAATAATATTCAGGTATAAGCAATAATGTTCCTTTGTTTTTTGAATCTTGATATAATCCGTTTACGCCGCCGGAAAAATTAAATCCTTTCCAATCAGGAGACACATATCTAAAATCATAGGTCCCTGAATTTAATAAATAAGCAATGGGTGCGATATCAGGCGTAGTTGGATCATTGTATTCATTTCTATGATTTTGTTGCCAGGAAAAGCGAGCAATAATTTTACTATTGCCTACAGCAATACAATTGTCCCAAACAGTTTTATAATGTTTAATAATTTGATTGATGACCGTTGGGGTGTATGATACATACTCTTGATGGGAAGGAATTACATAAACAGGATTCCCATTAATATCCAATTGATGCATCAGTTTTCCGGTAGCAGAATCACGAGTACCGTCTACAATACCTGTTTGCAATTCAAAATAAGAAAAATGTATTTGGGAATACCCCCATGACCGATGCAGGCCTATGGTACCATCATAGCTAAAGTTATTAAATTGAGAATTTAAAACATATCCATCATATTTATTCTGATAGGCATGTGCCATGGAAGAACTAATACGACCGCTCCATGTAAAACCATTATTATTCCCTGCCAGATGAGCTGAAAGTCCGATCAAGCCATTATTCGTTTGGTAATTGCTCAATACCTCACCCTTAATTTGACCTTCAGGTAATGTATTTTCCGGTAAAAAATTAATAACGCCGGAGATGGCATCAGAACCATAAATTAATGAGGCAGGACCTTTCAAAATTTCAACGCGATCAATAGCATACGGATCAATTTCAATTCCAAATTCGTCGCCCCATTGTTGTCCCTGCTGAACGATACCATCATTTACGGTAACTACCCTATTATATCCTAAGCCCCTAATGACGGGTTTCATAATACTTTGCCCGTCAGATATACCGGATACACCAGGAACCAATGCAATGGCATCAATACAATTGGTAGATGCATTTTGAATCAAATAAGAATGAGGTATGGCAGTTACAGCTTGCGGAGTGTATTGTATATCTTTTCCGCTGGTATTCCCCGTTACAACTACTTCCTGCATTTCTCTGGAAGTAGGTTCCAAACTGAGGTCTAGAACTATTGCCCCATCAATTTTTACAAGTACAGGTTTCATACTAAAACCCAAACAATGAATTTCCAAAATATAACTGCCTTTTGGCAAATTTGAAAATGAATAGTGTCCATTTTCATCAGTAGTAGCTCCAAGATGTAAATCTTGAATATATATAGCTACATCAGGAATGCCTTTTGTGTCATCTTTCGCTGTAACTTTACCCGAAAGTGAATTTTGTGCCATAATTGGCAAAGTGCATAATAATGCACAAATCATTAAATAAAATTTCATTAAAAATAAATTAAAATTAAACATTTTAAAATCATTTGCTCAATTTATAATTGTGCAAATAGATAATCAAATAACTTCCTTACGGAAGGAAATGTTTAACAAAATTTAGGGGGTGAAATGATCAGCTGAGGATAACCATTTGATAAGTGAAGGGATATAAAATTTGATGGCAATGAAAGAGTGCTTTGTGAAATAAATACTTGATGTAATTTATGTAAGCTTGTATAGTCCAATAATAATTTTAGTGCAAAGGTATGCGATGCATGTGTACTAATATTACTAGTATATTTATTAGCGGAAGTATTACTTAAATCGTCCTTAAGACCGGCATAAATTTCTTCTTCCTCATTATCATGATAACAATACAAAATGATGTCCTCAGCGTTAGAATCAATCTTTGCAATATCATATAATTTTTCTTCTGCTATAACTTCATTATCATCCTTAAAAATAAGCTTATGGCCAACTTCTTTTTTGGAATACTTTAAAACGATAAATGCGCCGGGAGAATTTGAATGTAATAACTTACCTACCTCCTCTTTGATGTGGGACTGCTCAAGTAAAAACACAAACACATAGGCTCCTATGTTGTAAAACATAAGCAATAGCAAACCTATACTTAATATGCGTTTCATTCTGCAATCAATAATTTCAGCTCAAATATACAAAAAGCTAAAGTTTATTGACCTCCTGCCTCTTTAATTTTACCTTTAACCGTACCAAATAAGTCTTCCTTAAATAGCCACTTTTTGCGTTTAAAAATAAAATAATCATAGGAACCATCCGGTACGTACATCCATGGCTTATTGGCCAGTTTAGGAGTCGAAGGTGCTAAATGATCAAATGAAATTATTTTTTGTTCCGGTATATAATTGAGCAAAAAATTCGCTTCGCCAAAATATTGAAACAATACCCGGGTTTGCGTTTTCCCATTAATATCAAAAATTGGTGCACCTAATTGCACCTGATTATTTTTATCAAATGATACTACATCAATTATTTTTTCATCGCTATATAAATTATAGCCATTCCATCCTAAGAGTAAATAATATTTTTTCCCTTTAATTTTACAATCAATAATTCCGGTATAGAGTGCTCCAAACCAATTGGTATGGTCGTATGTTTTTACCAAGAGCTCACTATCATCTAATTTATCTGAGCGATCATATAGCGGAATCAAATGCAAAGAATCTTTAGAATTTAATTGAATAGCTGCCACATAATGAAAGCTACCATCTTCAAATTTTAATAGCCAATTAAACATCCGAAAAGATTTATCTTCCGGCACTATCTTTTTCATAAATGTTAAAGAATCAAAAGGATAATCAAATGAACCATGAACCTTCAAAGCTTTCTTTAACAATGGTATATATTTTTTATGCGCTTCAGCGCGAATCCGCGGTGAGGTGCCATCCAAAATAGAATCAGAGAGTAATTTTAATTGCATTTCATAGGCCTTAAGACTATCCAAACCGGCGTTTGAATAGGCAGGCATCAATTGTGCTTTTACATTGAAATTAAAAAGCAACATGAGGAAAAGACCCTTATAAAAAATTGAATTCATTTTAATGTTTAAACGCAAATTCACTTTAAAAAGTATTAAATCAAATTAATATTTTGGATTAATACCCATATTATAATAAACAAAGCTCCAAATATCAGTCCATTCATCAATTTGTTTTCCGGTTGGCTTTCCGGCGCCATGGCCTGCCTTACTGTCAATTCTAATCATTACCGGTGCATCACCGGTTTGCGCTTGTTGCAAAGTAGCTATAAACTTAAATGAATGTGCCGGTACTACCCTATCATCATGGTCAGCGGTGGTTACCAAGGTAGCAGGGTATGCAGCCGGCTTCAGGTTATGCAAAGGCGAATATTTATACAATACCTCAAACTGTTCCTTATTCTCACTGCTGCCATATTCCGGCGTCCAAGCATGTCCAATGGTAAATTTATGAAATCTCAACATATCCATTACACCAACAGCCGGTAATGCTACTTTAAATAAATCCGGCCTTTGCGTCATACATGCACCTACCAATAAACCTCCATTAGAACCACCTGCAATGGCTAACTTTTGCGATGAAGTATATTTATTAGCAATTAAATATTCTGCCGCCGAAATAAAATCATTAAATACATTTTGCTTTTTTGAAAGCATGCCATCCTTATGCCAATCTTCACCATATTCTCCGCCACCTCTTAAATTTGCTATGGCTAAAACACCTCCATTTTCCAGTATAATTAATCGCCCCACTGAAAAACTTGGATTTAAAGAAATATTAAATCCACCGTATCCATATAGGTAAGTGGGATTATTTCCATCCAATACTAAACCTTTCTTATGAATAATAAACATGGGTATTTTTTTCCCATCCTTGCTGGTATAAAATATTTGTTTTGTTTCGTAATCATCAGGATTAAATTTCACTTCCGGCTTTTGAAATATAGTTGTTTTCCCACTTACAATTTCATATTTAAATACTGCGGACGGATAAGTGAAAGATGTAAAACTAAAAAATAATTCTTTATCATTTTTGTTACCGTCAAATCCTCCCACCGAACCCGGTGCCGGCAATGCAATTTCATGTTCCATTTTTCCGTTCATAGCAAATTGATATACATGCTTGGCGGCATCCTGCATATATATTCCGAATATTTTTCCGCCGGCAACTTTTACTTCTTGTAAAACATTATTATTTTCCGGAATAATACTGGACCATTGCGCTTCCTTAGGATTTTCTAATTTAAATGATACCAATTTATATTTTGGTGCATTCCTATTGGTGTGCATAATTAATGTATTTCCAATATTATCTACTATGCTATAATTGGTTTCAAAACCTTCAAAAATCTTAACTATTTTTGAACCGGGTTGTGATAAATCTTTTATATATAATTCATTCCCTGTGGAAGCGCCTTCCGTACCATAAATAATTAAAAAGCGTTCATCATCGGTAGTAGAAGCGCCAAATCCTCTTAAAGGATGTTCTTTATCCATAAATATTAGTTTATCCTTTTCCTGTGATTCACCTAAGATGTGATAATAAATTTTTTGAAATTCATTTTTATCGCTCAGGCCGCTTCCTCCTTTGGGTGCATCAAAACGACTATAATAAAACCCATTCCCTTGCCATGCAATATCAGAGAATTTCACCCAGCGCAAAGAATCTTTGGTTCTCATTTGAGTTCGAACATCCAATACATATATTTCCTGCCAATCCGAACCTGATCTATTAATGGTATAACCCATAAAATTCCCGTCTCTTGAAAAGAAAGTGCCCCCTAAGGAAACAGTTCCATCTTTTGATAAGGTATTCGGATCTAATAATACTTTTGGGGTTTTATTTAAATCATTACTAAAATATAAAACACTTTGATTTTGTAACCCATTATTTTTAAACCAAAAATAATTTGAACCTTTTTTAAAGGGTGCAGAATACCTTGGGAAATTCCAAATCTCTTCTAAACGTTGATGAATCTTTGCACGAAAAGGGATTTTGGCCAAATATGAATTGGTAACTGTATTTTCTTGGATAACCCATTCCTTTACATCCTCAGCCGTATCAGCTTCCAACCAACGATAAGGATCATTAACTTTAGTGCCGAAAAAATTATCGCTTACCTCAGTTTTTCGAGTATTGGGGTAAATATATTTATCATTACTGGTTTGGCCATTTGCAAAAAGCGCCATTCCGAGCATACCGCAAAGAATTGTAGATTTTACCTTATTCATCGTCATTTATTTAGTTAGCAAAGATACATAAAAGCCCATAGTACCAAAGTATTTGAATTTAGTACCCTTAAAATTAGTAAAAAAAACAAGTATTAAACTTTTAAATAGTTAATTGTTAATCAATGTATATTAAATAAATACATAAACTTTGGCATAGGTCTTGCCTTATAATATTGAAATCCTTTCATGGTGATTTCAGAAAAAAATTATAATATTGAACATAAAATTTTAAAGAAATGAAAAAGTTAACCTTATTAGTTGCTCTTACCTTCAGCTTAACCACAGTTTTTGCACAAACAAAAACTACAAAAACTGACAAAGCAGCACCGGCTACACAAAAGCCTGCTGCTACAACCAATGCTAAAGCAGCTCCTGCAAAAGCAAATCCATCATCCAAAGTTGAAACTAAAACTGCAAATGCCGGAAAAGTATTTTGTTGTGATAGTAAAACTGCTACCGTATATCATAATAGCCAAACATGCACAGGAGCAAAAAAATGTACCGGCGCTATGAAAGAAATGACTAAAGCTGATGCTGAGAAAGCAGGTAAAAAACCTTGCAAACTTTGTGAAAAAGTAGCTGCAAACTAATTGCAATTGCAACGACAAATAAAAAGCCCTGAATTCAGGGCTTTTTATTTGTCGTTTATTTTATTTTCTTGTACACCCCTAATGGGCCATCACTGTACAAATCATTATAATATCTATTTAAAATAGTCCCTAATACCGGAGTATAATATTCCCAGAAAAAGCTAGTTCTGCTGGTTAAGTCCTCCCTAGTATAAAACAAAGGGCTCAAATACCATATTCCTTTTAATTTAGCTAAATAATCTTTAATGGGATTATCAGCAAAATCGCCGGAAAAATAAAAGAATTTATAGGCCGAATCATAATGCTCCAACATAGCAGGGAAATGCGTTGGAATATTATAGGCCTGCAGCAAGGAGTCTCCATGCTTATTCGGATATAACTCAAATACTGAAACAACATGGTTTCTGTGGGTGGTAAGCATAATATCAAACCAATAAGGATAACCTACCTTTTCAGGAATATTATATCTGCTTTGGTCCGCTTTATTGGTGATAATGCAAGGACTTTCTTTTTCCAAATGCGTTCCGATTTCCAAAACTTCCACATGGTCATCATCCCTATCAAATACCATTCCTGCCTTTTTAAATGGCCATCTATTGCCATGTTGCATTTTATAATTCCGAACCACCCAATGGGGTAATTCTTTATTTATAGTTGTATCTAAACACTCAAAATAACGACCAATCCAGCCGGTCCATTTCATGCCGTACATTTCTTCAAATTGTGAACGAACACCATAACTGGTCGGTGAACAAATAGTATTAAACTCACAAATCACTAATTTTTTCTGGTCCTTCATCCTCCGAATAACGTTAAGGTCTTCGGGTTGCATACCTCCAAAAATATGTGGACTTCTTTCAGTTGTTCTTCCTATTTTATACCACTCATTATAATACATGCCATAAGTATCAGTAAAATAGGCCATATCGTACTTATTGGGAATATTATCCAATTGTACCTTGGTCATATTTTCAAAACCTTGCTTATTGAATTTTTCGCTATCCTGAGGAAAGAAACCGTAATAATCATCAGAAATGGAATATTGTTTTCCGTTCGGACGAACAAATTTTTTATAGTTCAATATCCAATTCAAAGAACGATGTTCTTGCCCTGTTCGAGTCAGGACTGTTTTATCTATTATAGCGATCTTGATTTCCCTCTTGGCAGTTAACTGCCAAATTAAATACATCCAAACAGGGGTAAGGAGTATAAAGTAAAATCCAAGAATTATATATCTTCTTCTCATGTTAAAATCTTCTTTCCAAGGTGAAGCCAAAGGTATAATCAAACCTTGTTCTGGAATAAGGCAATTGATCATCCTCCAATGCAGTTCTGAGGTTCAATACGGTACGACTATTAATTAGGAAGTTTCGGTCTAATTTAATTTTATAGGCATTTAGCAACGGCGATCTACTCACCAATACATAATCCTTAGAATGTTCATCCGGAGAAAAACCTCTACTAAGACTTAATGTCCAATAATTATCAGCAGTACCTCTAGGATAATACCTGGTAATAAACATAAATGATTTGGAAGCTACACCGTAATCGCCCGGAGTAATGAAAGGTCGTAAGGAGAACCAGAATTTCCCATAATATTTTCCAATGGAACCCGTAAATATATCTACCGGGCCTAGACGCGGTGCAAAATATAAAACACGTATTCCTACTTCAATTTCTAAAGACCAAGGTAAATTTCTATAAATAGATGCACCCCAACGATAGCGCGGGAATACTACTTCCTCTGCGGAATAGCCGGCATTCAAATACATATAAGTTTTACGCGCAATACTTGGATAAGCATCTATTTCGTATTGAACACCATTAATATTTGTAAATCGATTGGCATAATTTACCCTTCCAATGACGGTACCGATCGGTGTCTGTCTGGAATAATATAAAGATACCAAATGCCATGGTGCACTAAATGAATTTTTAGGCGTAAAATAATCCAAGTCATAGGATAAACTCAAACTATTATGAATCATTTCATCCCTAAGTGCTTTACGATACATTTTTGAAGAAGTACTGCTATCGGGATGATGTTGAATAAAACTATCCAGCATATCCGCAGCATCTTTATATTTCTTTTGATCTACCTGAGCTTTTGCTTTTTTTACATGCAAATCATCAGACTTCGGTTTTAAGCGCAAGGCCTTTGTTGCATAAGATTCAGCTTCCCAAGGTTGATTGGCCCAATATTTTAAATCTATGATGGCATTTAGAGCTTCTAGATTAGTTGAATCTTTTGACAATACCCAGCGCAGCGTTCTTTCAGCAGTATCATATTTAGAATCCCAAGTATTGATTCTTGCTAAAAAAACATAAACATCCATATAATTTGGAGAACGTTTCAGAATGGAATCAATTAAAATTCTTGCTTGAGGGCGATTTCCATTAAATGCATAATTTCGGGCTTCTTTAAATAAATCATCAACTCCCTTATCAAACCTATGCTTTACTAAAGTATCTCTTAAAGACCTGCTTTGCTTATTAGATGAAGTATCGGGATTTATTTTTAGAAAAGTGTCTAACTGTGCAAGTGCCGCCTCGTTGTCCTTATTGTATACTTGAATTTTTGCCTTTTTATAATGGAACCTATCCGATTTATTATTAATTGATAATCCACGGTCAGCAAAATCATTGGCAATATTTATTTTATCTGACCAATAATTTAAATCAATACTTGCATCAATAGCTTCTTCATTATTGGGATCTGAATTTAATACATCATTCAATATTGAAGTTGCAGTATCATATTTCCCATCCCAAATATTTATTCTGGCCAAAAATACCTTAACTTCATTGTATGTTGGAGAAATTTGGAGAATAGTATCAATTGTTTTCCTTGCATCTGCACGGCGCCCGGAAAAAGCTTGCTTTCGAGCATCCTTAAATAACGAATCTACACTCTTATGTTCGGTACCTTGTGCCTTACTATCATGGAAGCATAATAGTAAGCATAATATACTTAAATAGGAAATGGTATATTCTCTTAATTTATTCATATGCAAATAATGCTTATACGGAAAGATGTGGGTTAGTGGAAACTTCAGAAATATTTGCTTTATTAGATTTTTTCTTAAGGGTACCAAAACCAATTCTCGTCATTTCACCCCAATTTTTCATTCCCATGAGTAATTGATAATTGCCGCGCAATGACCAATAAACTGTTAACGGGTGATAAAAAACAGGCTCTAGAATGGCTGTTAATAATAATTTAAATATATCAGATCTTTTTCGATATTGATGAAATGAACGTTCTTCAAACAATAATGCTGAGAGCGAAATCACTAAGGAAAAGGCAAATAACATAGATGACAAAGTAAGGAATAATGGCCAATAAGCCTGTCCTGATAATACTAAAATAATAAAATAAACTATCCCGGCACTTTCCACCCAAGGCGCTAAAAATTCAAAGAAAAACCAATACGGATAACTCACCATTCCTAAAAATCCATAGCTCGGATTAAAGAATAACCCTCTATGCATAAACAAGGTTTCGATGGTTCCGCGCGCCCATCTGCTTCTTTGACGACCAAGTACCTTTAAGTTATCAGGCGCTTCAGTCCAGCATAATGGATCCGGTACATACATTACTGTATAAGGGATATTGTTTTCAATCATATATCGCCGCATCCGTACCACCAATTCCATATCTTCCCCTACGGTATTTTTATTATACCCGCCTGCCTTTAAAGCAATTTCTTTATCAAATAGTCCAAATGCGCCTGATACTAAAAGTAATCCGTCTAATCTGCTCCATGCCATTCGCCCCATCAAAAAAGCTCTAAAATATTCCAACACTTGAACTCTTGGCAAGAATTTTTTTGGAAGATTAATTTTAATTAAACGTCCTTTATCCACCTCACATGAGTTTGCAATTGATATAACCCCTCCTACCGCTACTACCCTTTTTGTATCTTCCATAAATGGTTTTACAATTTTTAGCAATGCGGTTTCTTCCATTATGCAATCCACATCAATACAGGCAATAATCTTACAAGAGGAAATATTCATTCCCACATTTAAAGCATCTGCTTTACCGCCATTTTCCTTATCAATAACTAGTAAGCGATGGTAGGCCGGATTTTTAGATTTATAAATGTTTTTAATAGGCTGCGTAGCTAAATACTCATGGAAGACATATTTTACAGCTTCCAATTCGTACGCATCTATTAATTTTTCCAGCGAATTATCCTTACTGCCGTCATTTACAATTATTACTTCGAAATTACTGTATTGTAAAGATAATAATGACCTTACATTTTGAATGATCGTCAGAGCCTCATTGTAAGCAGGCGCAATAACTGAAATAGACGGAGCAAAAGTGGACCTTAAAATAGAACCATAGTCTATATAGCTATTTCTTTTTAAATATTTACTTATAGCACTGGAGGAGATAAACGCCAATAATGCATATGACCCGCATATCACTATGGCATAAACCAAAATTCCTTTGATTATAAGCTGGTTAAAAAAATCGTAAAAACCGTACATACCTTTAAATTTTGATACCCAATTTTAATTATAACTATTAAATACTTGAATACCTATGTTTTCTTCATTTGTATTGACAATTTTTCTCAATGCATCTACCCCTTTTTCACCGGAGCTCACTAATGCATTGGCCGCAGCATGTGCAACTTCAAAATTATCATGAAACACATACTTCGATACTTCACTGATATGGTCATCAAAACCAATCGCAGCAACGCTTGCTAATATGGATTCCTTTACCGGAACACTAGCCGTCCTTAGCTCCAAAAATAAAGCCGGTAAGGCCTCTTTTGCTATTAATCCACCTAAAGCAGCAGCTACGGCAGTTTTCACCATCGGTGATTCATGATGAATTAATTCAATCAGCCTTGGCACATAACTAAGCATATTAAAATCTTGTACAATCTTCACCCCTAAGCAAATTACCGAGGTATTGGAACAAGATAACAATGAGGGCATATTACTAAAATCTCTATTTCGAATAATGTGCAATTTATTAGCAAGCATCATTTGTTGCCAGTCAGTTAAAGGTAATTTTAACTCCTCCAGAAATACCAAATTTCTTTCATCCTTCAAGCTCATGACTGCAATCTGGGATTCAAATCTCAGCGTATCTATTGGGTGGTCAATATAAGAATAAACCATGCTGTATGCTTCTTGCACATGCATTTGTTCTACTTCTTGTATCCCTTTCGCTTTAATATGCCAATGTCTATCTTTTATTTTTGATAAAGAATCCTGATCCAGTTTAAATGCATGATAAAGGTTTACCACCCGGGCCGCACTTACTCCGGTTAAATTACGATATAAGTTTAGCAAGTGATCAATGCATAATTGCCTTTGAAACTCATTCGTTAAATATTTCTTTTCAAATTGAGCAATTACACTTAATTGTGCAGCATCAAATTCATCATCTGCTAAACTTGAATCAATTTCATGATCAGCGTAAATTACTCCTGTAATTAAATCCTCAAATGCATTCCCAAATAAATTACTGATGGCTTCATTAACCGTGGTTCTTACCCTTAAAATAATAATCATGGTCAATAAAATCAAAATCACAAAAATCAGTAAAGTAGTAAATATAATTAAACTGGTAACGATGAGGGGCTGGTGACTAATTCTATGAACATAGAAACTAGGCTTCAACCATTTACTCGGACCTTTAAATTGAGCATTTGCTTTGGCCTTTTCTAGAGCTACTGAATCCTTCCTGTAAGCCTCCTCTATCGAATCACGCTTGGCAATAGATAGACTATCGTGTTTTAAGGTGTCTTTTGCTACTACTGTTCCATGATCCTCAGATTGAATATTTTTTTCCTTAATAGGAGTGGAACTTTCATGTTTTGCGACCTTATTTTCATTTGCCTTTTGAACAGTTGCTAATGGCACTGATGCATGTGCAACAGCATTTGAATTTACTGATGCATTTGCAATCGAATTTGAATGTTTTGGAAGAATATGAGTATGTAATCCTTCATAACCTACAATCAATACTTTACCGGTATCCAGTTTATTAAGATTGTGAAGATTGTTCCAATGTGCAATTTCATCAATGTAAACATGGTGGGAGATAGCTATAAATCCTAATTCATCGCCATATTTAACTTTATACAATATTGGCTTTCCATAGGAGTTATTAGTATTTGCAAGAACGGGAAGAATATTATTTTTCTTCTTAGCGACAATTTTTTGTTTTTGTCCGCTGTCTGATTTTATAAGATTATTATTTTGTGCTACCCCAACTTGAGGAACCAATAAAATAATAAAAAACACTATTGAGAGGTAAGTCGAAGATCTAAAAAAATATTTAAGGGAAATAAAAAGCATCACAAGTTTGGTCAAACACTTTATCTCAAATGCATGCAAGTTGGAGCTTTCAAGTTCCCAATAATGTATTTTTTTATTCAGTTTCAATTGTCTTTCTGAATTCTATTTAAAATTTTGGCAACCCTAACACTTAATTCATTAGGGCTAAAAGGTTTAGTTATAAAATCATCTGCACCAAGCCTAAAAGCTTCCAAAATGGTGGCTTCCAAATGCATATTTGAAAGGACAATAATTGGCGTTTGTTTCTTTAAAGTATTTTTCAAGGTACTTACCAGTTCCAAACCACTTATAAATGGCATCATTATATCGGTAATAATCAAGTCAAAGTATTCCGTCTTGATCTTTTCCAAGGCTAAATCCCCATTACTTGCCGTATCAACCTCATAGCCATCTTTTTCCAATCGAGTACGAATTAATTTCATAATCATACCATCATCTTCGGCTATCAATATTTTCATTTACGTTTTTTTCTTTTATATCTCTTAGCTAGGCGCAAAAATCCCCATTATCAGAGGGGACTGAACTTAAAATAAATTTGTACTGCAAGTGCTATTGGGAGAGCAATGCTAGAACAAATTAAAATTAAATAAATTGTGGACCTTTCCGAGTATCCAATTCAAATATATAACCAAAAATTTCGGAAACCTGAAACTTTTAACTATATTTTTAATATGGAACTT
Source organism: uncultured bacterium (assembly GCA_903829945.1). GTDB lineage: Bacteria > Bacteroidota > Bacteroidia > CAILMK01 > CAILMK01 > CAILMK01. The sequence continues at coordinate 102,118 of CAIKRV010000011.1, forward strand.
TAACATGCTGAATAACAACATATTAAAAAAGTGTTAATTTTACTTGAAAAACGCCACGAAATTGTGCTTTTTGCCTAGGCAAATTTAATATTATTCTATGTATTATCCTATTTTCTCCAAATATTTGCAAATTCTACCGATATTCGCCTCATCATTAGCAGTGAATTCACAAATTTCAAATATTGACCAAGAAGAGATCATTATCAAAGGGATCAGAGAAGGAAATCAAGCTGCTTTACGTTTGCTGTTTCAAAAATACGGCAAAGCTCTTAAAGGTGTAATTTTCAGAATTATAAATGATGTTGAAACCTCTGAAGATTTGCTTCAGGAAACCTTTGTAAAAATTTGGCAAAATTTTGATTTATTTGATGAAAATAAGGGCAAACTATTCACTTGGATGCTAAATATCGCCAGAAATACTGCTATTGATAAGTTACGGTCCACAAAATTCATCCAAGGGAAAAAGATCCAGGAATTAAATGAGGCCGTTCCTAAAATTGATGCCGCCAATAATTTCGAAATTCAATTGGATCACATTGGTATACAAAGTCTTACAAAAATTTTAAAGCCTGAACTTAAGGAAGTTGTGGATTTAGTATATTTTCTAGGTTATTCTCATAGTGAGGCAGCTGAAAATCTAAATATTCCATTAGGAACCGTAAAAACTAGAATCCGCTCAGCCATTAATGAATTAAGGAAAGTATTTGTATGAAACCTGAAGATTACATATTATCCGGTATTTTAGAGCTCTATGTCTGTGGAGCTCTGAAAAATGAAGAATGCTTGGAAGTGCAACTTATGGCCAAACAACACCCTGAAATTCAAATAGAAATTGATAAAATTGAACAAAGTTTAAAAAAACTTGCTGAAAGTGGTCAAACTCTACATGAACATACCTTTGAAAACATCATTGATCAGGTAAATGAATCAGAGCATATCGCTGACAATAATAAAATTATTCCATTACATCCTTTCCATGACCAGCAGAGGAGAAGATATATTTCATTAATGGTTGCCGCAGTAGCCTTATTTTTACTAGCCAGTGTCAGTAATGTTTATTTTTTTAATCATTGGAAAAATAGTGAAAAATCCTTAATTGCCTTAAAAGTAGAGGACAATAAAACACACAAAGCATATTTGGAAACCCAACAAAAACTAAATTCAATGCAAGATGAACTTGCTTCCTATAAAAGCAAGGATTTAATGGTCGTCATGTTGCATCCGATGAAAAAAAATATGGATTATAAAGCCATTGCATTATATAATCCAAAGATGAAATCCATTCAATTAAAAGTGATGAACTTGCCTACAGCACCTCAAGGCATGCAATACCAATTATGGGCCATAAAAGACGGAAAAGCCACCGATGCAGGAATGATAACTGAGATCAATAAAATGGAAACCATGAAATCCATTCCTAATTCGGATTCTTTTGCCATCACCATGGAAAAAGCAGGTGGTAGTTCTGAACCAACCATGGCTTCTATGCTACTCATGGGTAAGATTGAAATTTAATTTATCTCAGCTTTTTAGCTGAAGAATAAGTAAAAATTTGATACCCTCTAATCTTGACAAATTTCTCAACCACATCCGGTATTTGCTTCTCCATTCTCATCATCTCATATTGTTCTTTAAACAACTGATAGGCCTCTTCAAAACGGTGCGACTGAAAGTACAAGCCACAATGATCCTCCAAAGATGAAAATAATATTATTACATTAGAAATTTTATTAAGTCCTTGAGCAGCAATTGCAATGGTTTTTAAATCATTTAATGCATAAGAAAATGAAGGCTCATTTCTATAATTAACTAAAACAATTCGATCAGAATTTTGTAAAATATTTTTAGCGCGATGACCGGGCCGCCACCAGCCAAAATTCCCTACATAAACTTCAGTTTTAACAGTGGGACTAAGCATTTTTGAAGCATTAAAAATAGGAATTAATGAGTTCATAAATTGTTTAAAATTATGCGACGGATTATTATTCCTCCATTCATCTTCCAACTGAAATACATCAATTCTTTCGTTTAAATCAATGTGATTTAAATTGTAAGTAAACATAGTTAAATAACTTAAATTTTTATCTTCAGTATAAAACCATTTGGAAGTACTCTCCACTCCTATTATTTCTACAATTCCGTAGGTCATTTTGGCCATTTTTATAAAATTAGACAGCCTTATTTTTATTGGATTTGTATCGGAACAATCCAAAATATCGGACATATATAAACTCAAGGCATTAAAATTATTATTTTTTACCCATTGAAGTAATTCCTCTTCATCCTGATCATTTAATAAGATATTTTTGAAATTATCTATATAAATACTTCTAATTTCTGCTTCAGCGACTACAGGAGGATGATCCTTTTCTAAATGAATTAAATACCGACAAGCGCTTGTCCCTATTATTAATAAAAGGAAGCTTATCCAAGAAGCAATAAAAAATATTCTCCTATTCATTAGCAAATTTATCTACCACCCCTAAACCAAATAATGCAAAATCATATTTTACAGGGTCCAAAGGATCAAACTTTTTCAAATTTTCAGTAAGTTCTATCGTTGCCTCCCAATCGGATTGTTTGCGCTTAAGCAGGCCAAGTTTCCTTGCTACTCTTCCTACATGTATATCCTGCGGTATTAGTAACTGTGCTGGCTTTATTTTTTCCCACAAACCAAAATCTATCCCTAAATCATCCTTTCTGACCATCCAACGTAAATACATGTATTTACGGGTAATTAGGGTAGTAGGTGAATGATTCAATCTATTCATGTTTACTACTTATATCTTGAGTGGTTTCATCGCCAAAATTTGTCAACGGATTATAATCATCAATCCTCTTTCGTGCCCAAGAAAGCCAGTCTACTAGCGGACTAATCAATACTTCATTTTTAGTTGCATTGTCCTCAATTGCGTTTAGATAATTATGAACAATCGCAGACTTATGCCATTTTTCAGCGTCAGTCATTAATTTATTGAAATCTGCAATTTCCTTTTCTCTTGCTAATTGAGCTTCCTTCCTAATTCTATCCTGTTCTTTATTCTTTGCTTTGTCCGATGGACGGTGGTCAGTTTGACCGAGTTTTCCATTTAAGTACCGAAACTATGAAGAATATTCAACTTTCTTAACTGACTGGTCCGCACTTGAATGGCTCTGGATTAGTCATCAAAGAAAACAAGCATTGGACAGTGAAGATTTAGAAGAAGACTATGAACTGACAAAGTTTCTTCTAAAGAGAAAAGGGATTAAACCTCCTCCTAAATCTGCTTTTAAAGGACTAGAATCAGTATCCTCACATCATGAAACCATTCTGCTGGATACCAATCATTTAATTAACTATGATTGATACTACCTTAATTACCCGAACTTACATGTTTAATCGTTTACAGGAGGAATTTTTCAGCGGACTGGAAATATGCTTTTTGGTTCGTTCCGGGTATTCAGGCAAAGAAAAAAACAAATCAGAAAATTCAATTAACCCTTGCGTTACATTTTTACTTTCAGAATTAATTGAAGCCGTAAAAGCATCTTCTAAAGAATTATATTCATGATAAAAATAATGAAAGAATTCAACAAAATACAATAAGTCCTCCGTATTAAAAGTTCGATGTTTAAAATTAACGATTTGAACCAAGTCTTTGTTAGAATGATTTAAAATAAAATCATAAGGAGCATGGTCCATTCTGCTCATTAATTCCTTGCCTTTATTAATGATCGTTTTTCGACCTCCCCAAGCAAAAATCGCCGCGAAAAAACCACTGATCTCTATATCTTGTTTTAGAGTAAATGTATGGGGTATACAAATTGGATCGTCCTCAATAAATGCCCATTGATGATATAAATAAAATTTTTCATCGAGAAATGATTTTAGTACTTCTATTTTGGATGGATTCATTATTGAGGTGGTCCGAATATTTTAAAATATCATGCAAAATACGATGTTTCCATCCATATTATAAAAAAAGAGCTTGCATTATTCATGCAAGCTCTTTCCTAAGGTAAGTTTTTACCTGGTATTGCTTAACTGTGATGTTTCACTTCGTTCTTATAGGAACCTGTAGTAGTAAATGCTATAATTAATGCAGCGATTACGCCAAGGCTTACCGGTAACCAAAATACCATGCCTAAATCACCTGCCGCTCTAGTGCTGATGGATTCTGAAAATGTTGCTGCTTTTACATTTGTAGCTACTATTGTGATGAATAGTAATAGGGTTAATAATTTTGCTTTCATAAAATTTTAATTTATGTTACAAATTTCAGGCATGTTTAATGCTTTAAAAATGACATAATTCAAGCAGAAAACTGACGTTTATCAGTTTTCGGCTCCTCGTGTATATTTTAGAAGACTAATATTTACATTTGTACATCTAGAAACCAATTGCATTATGGCTTATAGTTCATCCCTTTGGGAACATGATTCCTTTTTAAAATATAATTACATCATTATCGGCAGCGGGATTACCGGTCTTTCAGCTGCTTGCAGTTTATTGGAACATCAGGCTCATGCTCGGGTTTTAATACTGGAACGTGGCCTTTTACCAAGTGGTGCCAGTACCAGAAATGCCGGATTTGCTTGCTTTGGAAGCCCCGGTGAAATTTTATCCGATTTAAAAATCATGAATGAAAATGAAGTCATGAATCTGGTGGCATCAAGGTATCAAGGATTGCAACTTTTGCGAAAAAGACTAGGTGATGAGGCCCTCGGATTTGAAGAAAAGGGTGGTCATGAGCCTATCCCGAATGGAGTGGTGATCTCAGATGCCGAACTACATTATTTGAATGATTTATTAGCTCCTATTTTTAATGGTAAAGTATTTACCAGAAAAACCAATTTATTGACTGATTACGGCTTAAATAAAAAGTATTTTAGTGACCTTATATTTAACCCCTTCGAAGCACAAATCCATTCCGGTAAAATGATGGAAGCTTTGCTTAAAAAAGCAGCAAGCCTGGGGGCCAAAATAATTACCGGATGCATGGTTGAAAAATTAGAGGAAACGAACATTGGAATGAGCGTAATCGTCCATGATCATCACAATCATTCCATGCTCACTTTCAAAGCTGATAAAGTGGCCGTTTGTACCAATGGATTCGCCAAACAATTTTTCCCCGATAAAGATATTTTACCTGCAAGAGGGCAAGTTTTGGTCAGTGAAAAAATACCTCATTTGCTGGTAAACGGCACCTTCCACGTTGATGAAGGGTATATATATTTTCGAGATGTAGAGGGTCGCCTGCTTATAGGTGGCGCTCGTAATCTCGATATACTTGGAGAACAGAGTACAGAATTTGAAGCTAACGAAAAAATCATATCCTTTTTAAAACAATTTGCCATTGAAAATATACTGCATCAACGGGAATGTAATTTTGAATTCCAATGGAGTGGCATTATGGGTGTAGGGGCCAATAAAATTCCAATTATTGAACAAGTTTCTGATAAAATAATCGCCGGGATACGTATGGGCGGCATGGGTGTGGCCCTGGGCACTGCCAGCGGCGAAAAAGTAGCAAAATTATTGGCCAATTAGTATTCATGTTAATACAATATTTATTTTTAAAAAAATGTTAGAACTAATCATGTGTATCTCATTTTTATTTAGATTCGTTTATAATACCTTTTATTGAAACGAAAATCAAATAACATTGTTATATGTAGGTACATATAATTATTTATGGACAGAAAGAATTTTATTAAAACACTGGCAATGTTGCCATTAATAGGAACAGCAATGAAATTAAATGAACTGGGCAAACTAAGTGATCGCCTTGCAGCGACCGACAAAATGCCTGTCCTTTTTGTAGGACACGGCAGCCCCACCAATGCCATCGACATTAATGAATTCAGTAGGCGCTGGCAACAATTAGCTACTGAAATTCCTGTTCCCAAAGCAGTTTTAATAATTTCTGCTCATTGGCTCACCAGAGGCACTCAAATCACAGCCATGGAACATCCAAAAACAATCCATGATTTTGGTGGTTTCTCCCAGGAGCTCTATGAGGTACAATATCCTGCCCCCGGAAGCCCTACCCTAGCTGCTAGTACCGCCGGAATGATTCATTCCACCGTAGTGGGTTTAGACCATGATTGGGGTTTAGATCATGGGGCATGGTCCATCACCAAACAAATGTATCCTCACGCGAATATTCCAATCTTACAACTGAGTATCGACTATAGCAAACCGGCACAATATCACTATGATTTGGCCCAGCAACTGATGGGTTTGCGTGATAAAGGCGTCCTCATTCTTGGTAGCGGTAATATGGTGCACAATTTGCGAATGATCTCTTTACCAAATAACGATTTCAATAATATTAACAAAGAATATGGTTTTGACTGGGCTTTAGAAATGAATCAAATTTTTAAAGACAAAATCAGTCATGGTGACCATAAAGCATTGATTGAATATGAGAAACTGAGCAAATCTGCTTCCTTAGCCATTCCAACGCCGGATCATTACTACCCCTTAATTTATACCTTAGCCTTGCAAGGAAAAGATGAACAGCCGCAATTTTTCAATGATAAAGCGGTAGCAGGTTCCTTGACGATGACCTCAGTAAAATTTTCCTAAGGAAATCATTAAAAAAGGGTGGCTGAAAGAAATTCCTCCAGCCACCTCACAAGGATATAAAAGAAAGGAACGAAGTAATACACAGGGAAAAATTATTAGCAATGCTTTCCTTATCGGAATGCAAACGTCCCCCCTAAAAGACGCTTCTAATAATTAATAACCTGCAATAAATCTTTGCCAATTTTTTGCTTACCGTGTTCTCTTTCAAAACGTGCTACGAAGATTATTAAATTGTCTGCCTCAAAAAAGTTAAAATTTAGGAACGTAGGCATAGACTTAATAAACGGTCAAAAAAGCCAAGGAACGGGAAACCTATCCTGATCATATATAATTCATTTTATGGCTGAATGACTTTCTTTTCATTTTATTAAACACTTGATACTTAGCGTTAACCTAAGCTTAACCCATTTAAACTTGCTTAGCTGTAGTATTATACCTACCTTTGCAGCCCCTTTTCCCTGCCTATGAACAAGATCAGAAATATAGCAATTATTGCGCACGTTGACCACGGAAAAACTACCTTGGTTGATAAAATTTTACATCAAGCAAAATTATTCCGTGAAAACCAAGAAACCGGCGATCTCATTCTAGATAATAATGATCTGGAAAGAGAACGTGGCATCACCATCCTGTCCAAAAACGTATCCATCAGATATAAAGATGTTAAAATCAACATCATTGATACCCCCGGTCACGCTGATTTTGGCGGAGAAGTGGAAAGGGTACTCAATATGGCTGATGGCGTATTGCTATTGGTGGATGCATTTGAAGGTGCTATGCCTCAAACTCGTTTTGTGCTATCCAAAGCCCTTCATTTAGGACTTAAACCTATTGTGGTGGTCAATAAAGTTGACAAACCAAATTGCAGACCTGATGAAGTACACGAACAAATCTTTGATTTGTTTTTCAACCTCGAAGCAACGGAAGATCAATTGAACTTCCCTACCCTATACGGTTCTTCCAAACATGGCTGGATGTCCACTGACTGGAGAAATCCAAGCGAAGATTTGGCCGCACTTTTGGATGCTATCGTGGAGTTTATCCCTCCGGCACCGGCTTGGGAAGGTACCCCTCAAATGCAAATTACTTCCATTGACTATTCTTCTTATACCGGCCGTATTGCGGTGGGAAGAATTTTCAGAGGAACCTTGGCAGAAAACATGCCTGTTTCCTTGGTAAAAAGAGACGGCTCCATAGTAAAATCCAGAATTAAGGAATTATATACTTTTGAAGGCCTTGCCAAAGTCCGCACCAAAGAACCAATTAAAGCAGGTGAAATTTGTGCTGTATTTGGCATCGATGATTTTGATATTGGAGATACTATTGCTGATAATGAAAATCCCGAAGGATTAAAACCTATCGATATAGAAGAGCCTACCATGAATATGCTCTTTACTATCAATAATTCTCCATTCTTTGGCAAGGAAGGTAAATTTGTTACCTCTCGTCAAATTCGTGACCGACTCATGAAAGAAACCGAAAAGAATCTTGCCATGAGGGTGGAAGAAACCAACTCTGCCGATTCCTTTTTGGTTTTTGGAAGAGGGATCTTACACTTATCCATTCTTATAGAAACCATGCGTCGCGAAGGCTTTGAATTACAAGTGGGACAACCCAAAGTGATTTTCAAAGACATTGACGGCGAACGTTGCGAACCTTACGAAGTACTCACCGTGGATGTCCCTGAGGAGAGCTCCGGTAAAGTAATTGACCTCGTTACCATGCGTAAGGGCGAAATGCTCGTCATGGAACCTAAAGGCGACCTGCAACATTTAGAATTCAGCATCCCATCCAGAGCTTTGGCCGGATTAAGAAATATGATTCTAACGGCTACGGCCGGTGAAGGAATCATGGCCCATCGTTTTAAAGGGTACGAACCCGTAAAACAAGGCATCCCCGGACGTATTAACGGGGTCCTCATCAGTGCCGATAAGGGCGCCGCTACGGCTTACCGTATAGATAAGCTCCAAGACCGTGGCAGTTTCTTCATTGACCCGGGTCAAGAAGTTTATGCCGGACAAATCATTGGTGAAAATACCCGTCCCGATGATTTGGTCGTGAACATTATTGAAGGTAAGAAGCTGACCAATATGCGTGCTTCCGGTACCGATGATAATGCAAGAATAGCACCCGCCATTAAATTTTCCTTGGAAGAAGCCCTTGAGTATATTCAGGAGGATGAATATGTGGAATTAACCCCCATCAGCATTCGACTCAGAAAAATTTATTTGGACGAAAATGAAAGAAAACGCAGAGAAAAATCTACTGCAGGTTCTAACTAAAAGATAACACCCAAATTTATACCCCGGATTTTATTCGGGGTATTTTTTTATTCATCTATATAACGTTTACCTCATTTTATTGTCAAAGGATAGGAAGCGATGGATGTTAACGTATCTTCGCTTTAGAAATTATGTACCTTTGAAAATCAAATTTGCTCTCTTATGCTAAAAAGAATATGCTTCCTAAGTGCATTTATTATAGGACTTAATGCTCATGCGCAACAAGGTAAATTTATCCAAGTTTGGGGAGGCGGTCAAAGCACCCAAATTAATAATTCCCAAGAATCTTATTATGGCGGTACTTCTGTGGATCAGGTTAATTTGGTGGAAACTATTCGGCCCATGTTTGGGGTAGATTATATTTATAATTTCCATAATTATTTTGGTTTGCAAACCGGTTTGATTTATTCCATGCAGGGGCAAAAATATTCCGGTGCCGTTTATAAAGATGGCAATGATACCACTGGTAATTCTCCTCTAACCAATATTCATTATACTTCCCAAGTACTTTTAAACTATGTAAAACTGCCCTTGCTTTTCAGATTTAATTCCGGAAAAGAGGAGGACAATATATTCGACTTTTCCGTTTATGCCGGCTTTCAAATTGCCTACCTGAGCGCAGTCCAGGATGTGAGTACCAGTCCGCCCCCACCCGCTTGGATGACTGCCCATCCTATGAATTTTAGGAAGTTTTTTAATTCCGTGGATTTTGAATGGGCTGCCGGTTTCCAAGTTAATATTTTTGTTTCCCAATACTGGGGGCTAGCCGTAGGTGCACGATACGACCGCAGCCTGATGGATATTGAAAGTAAAAATGTAATTTATGATCCTGCCATCATCAAAGCACACGGATACCCTGCCGAATGGTTTTATCCTTTGAGTACCAAAAAAACCGTGACTCCTTCGCAGGATGATCAATATGATAGGTTTTCTTCCAAGAATAATACCGTAGGCGTGTATATTGGGGTATTTATTCCTTTGCAATAAATTCCTGTTTTTAGCTACAATTATTATTTTAAAATAAGCAACAAAATTCCTACCCTTCAGGGCAGGAATTTTCCTTTGCGATATTTTCCAATTTCGCTTGCAGATAGTCGTGTACGTTTTTGAAATAGCGGACGCCGTCGATATCCTCGTATTTACGGGCATTATCAATGGCCGTACCCATGGCTTCTTGTTGTTTTTCTGCAATGGGCGGTGAGTTGCTTGAATTATTAAAATTAGATTGATTGAAGTTGGATACAGATGTATCTATAGTTTGAACTTGTTCCTTAGGAATCTGCTCAGGAAGGGTATAGGAACTACATGGCCCCACCGTATAGGTTGTTGTTTTGAGCGTAGAAATTCTTCTGCGCCTGCGCTTTCTGGGTTTAAAAATGCGACCGTATAATAAAGGCATGCCAATGAGGCGTTCTGCTTCCTCACGTGTAATATCACTGGAATAGCATGAACGTAAATCATTGGTAGCGC
>CAIKRV010000012.1 GCA_903829945.1 uncultured bacterium
GAGCCGATGGACGGATTCGAACCGCCGACCCGCTGATTACAAATCAGCCGCTCTGGCCAACTGAGCTACATCGGCTTATCTCCTTGTTTATCTTCAATAAATAAAGAACTACCCCAAAAAAGGACTGCAAATTTAGGCATTTTTTATAGAAAAAAACCATTTCTCTACAAAAAATTTTATCTCCTCTGCTCACCTTCTGCTATTCTTCTAATCTTCTATCCCTATTTTAAATTGGAACTCTTCCAATTTTACCAGATTCTCAAATTTAAAACACTAGCTTTTATGTGTTTATGTATTCCCTTACTTTCAACAACTTTAATTTGCAGGACCGTTTTTCCCAAAATCAAACTCTCAAAACTCTTCATTCAAAAATTGATTTGACTATTTTTTTGAAAGCTTTTAATAAAAATGACTTCAAAACTATGCTTAAGCCATCTGAAGGATGCTAAAATTTCGACACTGATATTTTTTTAACCGTAAACTCAACAAATTTTCAATTTTATAATTTTGCCGAGTTTAATAAATTGTTTATCAAAATATTATCTCTTGCAAAAATTATTCAATTCCGTTTAATCATTGATGGAAAGATATTAATTCTTCCTCAATCCTGCCCATTCTAATAATTTATCTGCAATCCTTAAATAGGATTTACCGTCAAGCTTATCTCCAAAGAATTTTTCAATTAATTGCTTTTGCTGCACTTCATATTTCAGCGGATGCGCCAAAGCATCTTTGATCATCTCAACAATTTCTGCCTCAGAATAAGCAATATACAAAGCACCGCTATTGGTGAGCGGCACATAATGCTCCCATTGATAAACGGATGGATAATCCTTTGGATAAATATTTAGGCCCGGTGGATTATAGGCTACATTGAGGCATGGTTTGCTGAACATGCACAATTCCAGAGAAACTGTTGAGGCTACATTTATACCCATCTCGCAATGAATGAGCATATTAGTCCACAAAACCAAATCCTCAGGCATGGGCGTCAAATAATTCTTTTCCCACGGAATTTTAGGAAAGATAATATCAGGCCTTCTTGCCTTTACAAGATCAAATCTTCCGGTAGTATCCTTTGGATATACCCTGACTACCAATTGTGGTCTGGGTTCAGGCATTTCTGCAATTCTATCGGCAATACCTTCCAAAACAGCTTCTTCGCCAACTTGGATATTTAGCATTCCGGTAGTATAAAGTATAATGGGCTTATGCGGATCAGCACCAATTTTGGCACAATATATTTCTCTGCTCCAAAAATTTTCCTTTTTAAAATGAAAATCAAATTGGGGAGTGCCTGATATATAAACGTCCTCCTCTTTTATTTTTCGATAAATGCTCAGCAAATCCTTTTTGATGGATTCATTCCATACTATATATTTATTATATGACGGCAAAATTCTTCCTTGGGAGGTAAGGTTATCCCAGGAAAATAAAAAAGTAGAAGTCTTTAATCCCAATTTATTTGCCGCATGCATAATCGGCAAAGTATTCTTATTATGAATATGTGAGCCGTTAAAAACATGGTCGGGATTTATTTTTTTCAACAAATCCAAATAATAATTAGAAGGGCTAATGGTTTCATTTTGAATCCTTTCTATTTTATCTAAGAATTCAATACCGCCGGCGCTGGCAAATGGAAGTGCAACAATTTTTTGCATGCTGCGCTTGAAAGTTTTACCTTTTTCTTTGGCTTCATGATCGCGAAGTTTCCAACGCCACTGCGCTACGCCCGACCATAAAAACCGCCCATGGACAATATCTATCCAATCATGCAAATAGCCGGAAATACGATTACGCTTTATATTTTTCAATTCATAAAGCTCATCAAACTCATTTTCCAGTATTTCTCGAATTTCATCATTAGGAAAAACAGCAATAGCAGCCAGGCTTACATATTGTCTTAAATATGCCGCCATGCCGCTTAGCACAAAATTCCTTATTGTTTCTCCACGTCCTAAAACTAAGAGAATTGTCAGCTTCTTTTCATTCATAATGAAACAGGTATCGAGCAAAGCCTGCCTAATAAAAAGGCAGAGCCGGGAAATTAAATCAAAACCAAACTTGCAATTGTTCTCCTACAATTATTAATTATAGGATGGCAATTATTGCAAATGCTTTTCTTTATACTTAATTAATTGTTTTTTCATAACATCCATAGCTACATCAATAGCCGCTATAAATGTTTCTCCACTTTCTTTTACGAATAAGGTTTGGTCTTTTACATTGACTTTCATTTCAATTTCTTTATGGCTATTTTCTTCTCGTAAATACACGATGACATCAAGAATATTTTCATAAAAATGTTCCAATTTGGAAACCTTAGTTTTTACTTGTTCATTAATAGTTGCACTAATGTCCAAGTGCGGATGTTGGATGTCTATTCTCATTTTAATTAACTTTTCGGATGCGCTTGTTTATAAATTTGTTTAAGTCGTTCTATGGAATTATGGGTATAAACTTGTGTCGCCGCTAAATTGGCATGCCCCAATAATTCTTTGATAGCATTAATATCTGCCCCTTTATTTAATAAATGTGTTGCAAAGGTATGTCTTAAAACGTGCGGACTTAACTTCTTTGCACTACTTAATATGCTTAAATATTTTTTGGTCAACCGTTGCACAAAAACGGGATATAAAGGTTTTCCGTTATCTGTAAGTAATAAAAGCTCTTCCGCTTCAAATCCCATATCAGCTCTTGCTTTTAAATATTTTTCTAAGGTTTCCATTAAAGCCTTATTCATGGGAATAATTCTTTCTTTATTTCTTTTTCCGATTACCTTTAAGGTCTTTTTCGGTATATAAATTCGGGATTTGCTAAGGGTGATTAATTCTGATAGTCGCATGCCGGTTCCATAAAGCAATTCGAAAATCAATCGATCACGAAGACCTGAGAAATCATCATCCCAAGTTATTGCACTGAATAAGTCAACAGTATTTTTTTCCGGAAGCCATTCCACTAATCTTTTTTCAGTTTTTGGACCTTTTACAGATTTTAATGGATTCACTGTCACAACCTCCGAAATTATCAAGAATTTGAAAAAAGTATTCATTGCTACTAATTTCCTATTGATGGATCTCGGATTAATTTTATCCTTACTCAATTCATAAATCCATGATTTTACGATGGTGCCACTAACTTCACTAACTGAGTCAGATTGATATTGACTCTTCATAAACGCAAAAAACTGCTTTATGTCATTAACATAAGCAGTCACAGTATGTATAGAATACCTTTTTTCGTTTTTGAGGTGGTTTTCAAACGAGTCTATGTAAGACATTCCGAAAACATTATAGAAAACTACTCTTGGTTCTCAATAAAATGCTGGCGATAGATAGCGCGACCTATTTCATCACGTTTTTCCACGGAAGGCTTGGTAAAATACTGGCGGGAACGATATTCCTTTAAAGTTCCGGTTTTCTCCAGTTTCTTTTTGAATCTTTTGAGCGCCTTATCAATTGTTTCGTTTTCTTTGATAGTAACTTTGACCATGATATATAATTAGCCTGCAAAAATAAGGCTTTTTAAATGTTTTTCAAAATAATGAGGCTAAAATTTACGACAGTGAAAATTGCGAGCATATTATTTTAATATTTCTCTGGCAATCACCAACTTCTGTATTTCAGAAGTGCCTTCACCGATAGTACATAATTTAGAATCACGAAAGAATTTTTCAACAGGAAAATCCTTGGTATAGCCATAACCGCCAAATATTTGTACTGCATCCGTGGCTACTTTTACACAAATTTCGGAAGCATAATATTTTGCCATGGCGGATTCTTTGGTAACCACTTCACCCCTGTTTTTAATATCGGCAGCTTGCATGATTAATAATTCAGCAGCTTCAATTTCCGCTTTCATATCTGCCAACTTAAATGAAATACCTTGAAAATTAGCAATCGGTTGGTTAAATTGATGTCTTTCTTTAGCATATTTCAAGGAGGCTTCATATGCACCTTTTGCTATACCTAAACTTAGCGCAGCGATAGAAATACGTCCCCCGTCCAAAACTTTCATGGCTTGGATAAATCCTTCACCTTCATTTCCTAAACGTTGCGTATCCGGAATTCTACAATTATCAAAAATCATTTCAGTAGTTTCAGAGGCACGCATGCCTAATTTATTTTCCTTGCGTCCTCCTGAAAAGCCGGGTGTACCGCGATCAACTACAAAGGCAGTCATCCCCCTGCTATCTCCTTTTTCACCGGTACGGGCAATAACCACAGCCACATCACCTGATTTCCCATGGGTAATCCAGCATTTGGTACCATTTATTATCCAATCATTTCCATCTTTGTGAGCGACACAAGTCATATTTCCGGCATCAGAACCGGTATTCGGCTCTGTGAGTCCCCATGCACCTATATATTCAGCAGTAGCCAATTTTGGCAAATATTTCTTTTTTTGTTCTTCATTTCCGAAGTACATTATATGACCTGTACATAATGAATTATGTGCAGCCACTGAAAGCCCTATGGAAGGGTCAATTTTAGCAATTTCGCTAACAATCGTTACATATTCAAAATACCCTAATCCTGACCCATGATATGCTTCAGGGACCAAAACGCCCATCATACCAAGTTCACCTAATTTCTTAAATAATTCAATTGGAAAAGTTTGTGCTTCGTCCCATTCCATAATATAGGGACGCATATGTTTTTCGCCGAATGTTCGGATAGTCTCAGCAATTGCAAGCTGATTTTCAGTAATTTGAAAATCCATGTAGGTTAATCTATTTAAAGGAGCAAAGGTAATAAATATTGATGATTGAAATTAATGGTTTGGAGCAATATCAATCATTTAATGTTAGATATGGTTTTAACCTAATAAAATCCTCATTTTCAATATTTACTGCCTTTTTAATCCAATCCGTATCAGGAAAAGAACCATGTATATTTCGGTAGGCAATGATGGCCTTGCTCAATTTGTATTTTAAGTAAGGGTGTTTTTTAAGCTCATCCAGATCCGCGCTATTAATATTAATACGTTTTATAAATTGGGGATTCACAGTAAATCGTTTAGCATTTTGTTTATATACTTCAGCGGGGAATCCGTAAACTTCCAAAAGCTGTTCTGTACTATAAAACCCACCCAATAAATTACGGAACTTTATAATGCGTGTGGCAATATTCTTTTCAACACCGGGAATTGAAGCAAAAACCTTTTCATCCGCTGTATTTATTTCTATTGGTTTAATATTTGAAATTACCTTGTTTTTCCCATCAAAAACTAAACTATTTCCTTTATTTAAACTGGTATCTACCGGCTCTAAAGTATCGTTCCTGATTAATGCGGAAAAATCTTCAATTTCTGCAAATTTTTCAGGGACTTCAGGAAAGAAATAAGGGGCGAAATTTGGAATAGCAATTGCTATTAGGATAAGCAGAACTAATACTACTATACCTCTTTGCTCCGACCTATTTAGATCGAAGTAATTTTTAAACCTGAGTGAGGGGTTCATTAAAACAAAAATACAAAAAATGTTTAAAAACAATGTTATTGACAATTAAACAACCAAAGTAATACTGCCAAATTGTCATTTAAACATAAAATTGTATCTTTGCAGATACTAATAAAATGAGAGACGGAATAAACGAAAAATATATAGACGAAGAAAAGCAAGGTGAAGCCTTGCACTTAGCTGAACCTGAAAAGGAAGGTTTGAAAAAACTATACTTGGAAAGCTATGGTTGTCAAATGAATTTCGCTGACAGTGAAATTGTAGCTTCCATTTTATTAAAAAATGGATATACCACCACTCAGCAAATGGAGGATGCCGATGCTATCTTCATAAATACTTGTGCCATCAGGGATAATGCAGAGCAAAGAGTGCGTGCGCGCTTGAAAAACTTTAAACCCCTAAAGGATAAAAAACCTGAATTGGTCATTGGGGTATTGGGTTGCATGGCTGAACGATTGAAAAAGAGATTCTTAGATGAAGAAAAACTTGTAGATATTGTAGCTGGCCCGGATGCTTATAGAGATTTGCCTAATCTAATTTCTGAGGCAGAAAGCGGTCAGCGTTCTGTAAATGTTTTTTTATCCAGAGAAGAAACTTATGCGGATATAAGTCCGGTACGCTTAGATGGCAATGGTATTTCAGCATTTATTACCATCATGAGGGGATGTGATAATATGTGTTCATTCTGCGTAGTACCGTATACTCGAGGAAGAGAGCGTAGTAGAGATATGCAAAGCATTATAGCAGAGGCACGTGACTTATTCGAAAAGGGTTATAGAGAAGTTACGTTATTGGGTCAAAATGTTGATTCCTATAAATGGAAAAATGCAGGTGAAGAAAATGTCATCAGCTTTGCAAAATTATTGGAGCAAGTAGCATTAATTCATCCTGATTTGCGCGTACGTTTCTCCACCTCGCATCCAAAAGATATAACTGAGGAAGTAATGCAAGTAATGGTTGCCCATGAAAACATTTGCAATTACATCCATTTACCGGTGCAATCAGGGAATTCCAGAATATTGGAAATCATGAATCGAACTTATGATCGTGAATGGTATCTGAATAGGATTAATATGATTAAAAGTTATGTGCCTAACATCGGATTAAGTACTGATATTATTGCCGGTTTTTGCTCAGAAACAGAGGAAGAGCACCAGGATACAATGAAATTAATGAATGAAGTTGTATTTGACTATGCCTATATGTTTATTTATAGCGAACGCCCGGGTACTCCTGCCTCCAAAAATTATGCTGATGATGTACCGGAAGATGTAAAAAGTAGGCGACTACAGGAAATTATCACTTTACAAAGGGATCATTCCTTACAAAGAAATCAACAAGATATTGGCAAAACTTTTAAAGTTTTGGTGGAAGGATATTCCAAAAGAAGCGATGAAATGTTTAAGGGCAGAAATGATCAAAATAAGATGATTATTTTCCCGAAAGGCAATTTCAAAAAAGGTGATTATGTGAATGTTGTGGTCAAAGAATGTAATAGCGCCACCCTCCATGGTGAAGTTATTAGTGCCTAAGTATCAAGCACTCATTATTAAATTATTAACTTAATGATAAAAAATCATTTAAGAATTCAACAATATGTAATATCTTGCCACGTTAAATGAATTAATTCATGATTGTTAAGAAAGCAACGGAAGATTGGGAATTTGAGCAAATATTCAAACTGAATTATTCAACTTTTGTAGAAGAAATACCACAGCATCCTGCCAATGAGGAGAAAAAGTTGAAAGACAAATTTCATGAAGTAAATGAGTATATTATTGCCGTAAATCATAATGAAGTCCTTGGAATGATTTGTATTAATGACAAACGCCCCTTTTCCTTGGATAAAAAATTAGAAAATATTGAAAAATATTTACCTGAGGCTAAAAAAATTGTTGAAATTCGATTATTGTCAGTGAAAAAAGAAGCTCGAGGCAGCTTAATATTTTTCAACCTTTTTAATCATATTCGCAGTGTATGTTTTGAGAAAGGATATGATTTGGCTATTATTTCAGGTACGGTTTTACAAGAAAGACTGTATAAAAAAATTGGATTTATTCCATTTGCACATAAAGTGGGAACAGATAAGGCATTATATCAACCAATGTATTTAACTTGGGAAGCATTGGATGAGTACCTCACTAAAATTGAAGATCAGATTGAACTTTCATAATTTTTCACTCACAAAATATTAAATTGAACTAGAATAAATTTTAAAGTATAGTATATGTTGAACCTCATGCCGGGCCCAGTGCCTCTTCACCCCGAAGTAAAACAAACCTATTTTGACAATTTCTTATCGCATCGCTCACAGCAGTTTTATGATGATATGACTGCATTCCGTGAGGAACTTTGCTCTTTTACGGGTGCTGAAAACGTTGGTTTATTTACAGGCTCAGGCACCTTGGCCAATGAAGTTGTATGCGCTAATATTCAAAAAATTGGCGGCAAAGGATTAGTCCTAAATAATGGTGAATTTGGAAAACGCTTATACATTCAGGCTACCCAAACTGACCTGGATTTTATTCATTATAAAAAAGAATTAAACGAAGAACATAACTATGATGAAATCGAAAAAATCATTGTAGATAATAAAGTTAGCTGGGTATGGATGACCCATTGTGAAACTTCCTCCGGGCTGTTAAATAATCTTAGGAGAATGAAGGAAATTTGCACCAAATTCGGTGTAAAATTATGCTTGGATTGTATTAGCTCTATCGGAAATTTACGTGTCGATTTAAAAGGCGTTTATCTGGCATCCGGTACCAGCGGAAAGGGCTTTGGTTCTTATGCCGGTATTTGCATGGTTTATTATGCCACTGAAGTATTATCAAAATCAGTTCAGGGAATTCCTCGCTACTTTGATTTGAAATTGCACCATGATACCCATGGTGTACCTTGGACAATGAATACGAATTTGTTTTATGCCTTACGCAAAGCATATTCCAGAACATCTACAGAGGAACATCGAAATTTAATAAAAAAACTTTCTGATACGCTTTGTACTGAATTGGCCAAAGAAGGCATTCCTACCCTATGGGATAAAGACAAAATACTACCCGGTGTAATAACATTAGTACTTCCAAAAGAAATCAATTCTTATGAATTTGGTAATAAATTGGAAAATGCCGGCTTTTATCTTAATTATGGTAGTTACTATTTGAAGGATGCAAATATGGTACAAGCTTGCTTGATGGGCGACCACAATGAAGCAGGTTTGCAATCCTTTATTATTATGGTTAAGGTATTGCTGAAGGAGCATAAAGCACCGGTAGCTGCCTAATGCTATGAAGTATATACGACTTTTGCCAGCCTTATTATGGAGAGTGCTTTTTTTTACTAACTTGGTACTCACCTTATTTATATTTTACCCGTTTTTTTATATTTTCTTATCAAATAAAAATTGGTTTAAATATGCCTTTCGCTTAAAAAAAATATGGGCGCATTTTATTACTTTTGACGTTGGAGTATTTTATAAAATAAATAGAAGCGGCAAAGTGAATCCGGAACAGACTTATGTATATTGCCCCAATCATACTTCCTATTTGGATATTATGATGAGCTATATTGCCATACCACAATACTTTTCCTTTGTTGGAAAGGCTGCATTAGAAAAAATACCTTTGTTCGGTATTTTCTTTAAACGTAAAATGGATATTAGCATTAAGAGAGAAAGCTTAAAAGCATCCTTTTCGGCGATAGAAACGGCGGGCTCCTATTTAGACCAAGGGATAAGTATTAGTATTTTCCCCGAAGGAACCATATCCGGAAGAGCACCGCATTTGTTAAATTTTAAAAATGGCCCTTTTAAACTTGCTATCAGTCGACAAGTACCAATAGTGCCGATAGTTTTTCACAATAATTATAAAATTTTACCACACGAAAAGGATTATTTTAGAAGTGGCCCGGGCATAGCACGCGTAAGTATCCTGGATCCAATTCCTACCACGGGTATGAATGAAAATGACGATATTGAACGACTAAAAACATTGGTTCGTGAAGCAATAGATAATGCATTAGGGAACCATAAAAGACAAAAAGTCAGCCACCACGAATAATTGTCGCTTAATGCAACAAAGGAATAGTTTTTGGGAACAAGACACCATGAGCAATACAAAACTACAAGATATAAAAAGCAGGTTTGAGATTATCGGAAATTCTCCGTTACTCAATCGTGCCTTAGAAACTGCTGTTAAGGTAGCACCAACGGATATGAATGTGCTCGTGATCGGTGAGAGTGGTGTAGGAAAAGAAAACTTCTCTAAGATCATTCATCAATTAAGCAGAAGAAAACATAATGGTTTTATTGCCATCAACTGTGGTGCAATACCTGGTGGTACTATCGATTCAGAATTGTTCGGACATGAAAAAGGTGCATTTACTTCTGCCCATGAGTCCAGAAAAGGTTATTTTGAAACCGTAAACGGCGGAACCATTTTTTTGGATGAAATTGGAGAATTACCCTTAGAAACTCAATCCCGTTTGCTCAGGATTTTGGAATCTGGAGAATTTATAAAAGTAGGTTCTTCCAAGGTGCAAAAAACAGATGTACGCATCATTGCAGCTACCAATAAGGATTTATTGGACTTGACCACAAAAAATAAATTTAGGGAGGATTTATATTACAGATTAAGTTCAGTTACTATAAAAATACCTTCTTTGAGAGAGCGTAAAGAAGATATCGCATTTCTTTGGGCAAAATTCAGTAGTGATGTTGCCGATAAATATCATGTGCCCCCACTTTCACTTACCAGAGAGGCATTATCAAAAATTCAAGACTATCGATGGCCCGGGAATATTCGTCAGTTGAAAAATTTTGTAGAACAAATCTCCATTTTAGAAACTGATCGAAATATTGATGATAAAATCATTGACAAATATTTGCCTGAGCCAACGGCAAATTCACTTACGTATTCAGGCGGTGGAGCAGAACAAAACTCAGGGATAAATGAGAGAGAAATTCTTTATAAATTTCTGTTTGACCTAAAACGAGATATTTCTGATATTAAAGATTCTTTAATTCGTTTTGTAAGTGGAAATGCAGTACCGCCAACACCAAATTCCAATTTACCTGCACGGATGATCGATCATAATACTTATCCTCCTGCCATCATTCGAGATGATATTATTCCGATTAAACAATACCACCCTAGTGAGGAAGAAACCTATGAAGATGGTGAAATTGTAGAAAATCATGACCCGGAAAGTTTATCTCTCACCAATAAGGAAAAAGAATTAATAGAACGTGCCTTAGATAAACATAAAGGCAAACGCCGATTAGCCGCTCAAGATTTGGGGATTTCGGAACGTACTCTTTATAGGAAAATAAAGGAATATAATTTAGAGGAAGAATAATATATGCATATCATGCGTTGCTATAAAAAATACATTTTCTTCCTTATAATATTAGGTGGGGTACTTTTGTCATCCTGCTATACTTTTAATGGGGGTACCACAGGCAATGCAAAATCAGCTTATGTTGCATTTTTTAAAAATGAAGCACTGAATGTAAATCCTAGCCTATCGCAAATACTAACTGATAAGCTTAAGGATAAACTATTGCGTGAAACCAAGCTGCAATTACTTACCAGCGATACCGCTGATATGCAATTTTATGCTACCATAACCGGTTACACGACCTCCCCTTCTTCCGTGGGAAGCGGTGATGTTACCTTAAAAACGCGGCTTACTATTACACTTAATGTAAAATTCATTAATAAAACGGATAAAAAGAAGAACTTTGAATCAACGGTTTCGTCATTTTCAGATTATGATGCCAGCAAAAATCTATCGGATGTGGAATCCGTGGTGGTAGATGATGCAGGAACGAAGCTTATTCAAGAAATTTATAATAGAGCACTCAATAACTGGTAATGAATAAAGGGCAATTCGAAAATATTATTAAACATCCTGAGCATATGGATTATGTGAAGGATTTGCCCTTGCTCAAGGAATTAATTGAAAGTTTTCCATATTTCCCACCTTCCTACCTATTGATGACTAAACTCTTGTATCGTGAAAAAAGTATTTATACTGAAAAGTACATCAAACTGACTGCTGCTTACCAAGGTGATCGGGAAATACTTTATCAATTTTTATACGGGGATGAAGAACACAAAGATGCCATTCCTGCTCTCATAGAGGAGCAGCATTTGGATGCGTTGGTCCTTCCTATGGAAGAGCTAGCACAAACACCTGTGGAATCTGAGCTTATCCCTATGGATTTTTCTACTCCTGAATCGCTAATGGAGGAAAATGAAATCAACATTGCTCCAGCACCTTCCAATGATGAAGAGTTAATGGTTGAGGAGCTACCAATGCTTGAAGAAAAAATCACTGAACCAAATTTGCAGAATGAGGAAGCATTGGTCCTTCCCATCGAAGAACCTAAACCCGAAAAAGTACAAGTCCCGATTGTGCAGGAGTATGATTATATAGCCCACTTAGAGCGCAGTACCAAAATGCAAGAAATTGTACCGGTGAAGGAAATCCTTAAAGAAGTAAAGCAGAAAGTTTCGGAAGTTCCGGCGGCTATACCTAAAGTAGAGGCTCATCCGAGCAATAACTCATTCGAAGGGTGGCTTTCTTTCCTAAGTTCACATAAAGCGCCTGAAAAGGATCATACTTTTGCCCATGATGCAGGGTCTATTGATAACTCTCCCAAAATTAGTAAGGATGAAATCGATTCCATCATTACTAATTTTATTGTTAATGAACCAAGAATAAAGCGGGATACCGGTAAAAACAAATTTTATAACCCGGAAAATATGGCCCAAAGAAGTGTGGAAGATGATGGTGCTTTAGTCACTGAAACACTGGCCAAAATCTACGAAAAACAAGAGCTCTGGGATAAAGCAATTCAGATGTATGAAAAACTTAGCTTGAAAATTCCGGAAAAAAGCCTTTACTTTGCAGAGAAAATCAGGGAACTGCGCACAAAAAAATAAGTGCTCCTTTGGTAATTAAAACAAATATTATTATCAAATACCTGAATATCAATAATTTACATTATAAACTGACATGATTTATTTTTTACTCGTACTGATTATTATAGCATGTGTTCTTCTAACCATGGTTATTTTGGTTCAAAATCCAAAAGGTGGAGGTATTGCCAGTGGAACCCTTGGAAATCAAGCTACACAATTTTTAGGCGCTCGTCAAACTACTGACTTCCTTGAAAAAGCTACTTGGTATTTTGGTATTGGGATTTTAGTAATAATTATAATTTCTTATTTCTTTACTGTAAATCCAAGCACATCAGCCACTACTAAGAAAACCAAGGTGAGTGGAGCCACTGACTTACCCGGTGCTCCTGCTCCTGCAGCTGCTCCGGCTTCCCAAGGTGCACAACCTGCTGCAGCTCCGGCACCTTCACAAAATCCTGGAAAATAATTTAATTATTTAATCAATATAAAAGGACGTATTAAATCATACGTCCTTTTTTTGTGATCCCTATATTCTTAAACGGTTCTGCCCGGGAAATGCTCTTTCCTGTGGATGGCATTGGCGCGGAACATATCCAGAATTTCATCAATTTTTTCTTCACTTAAATATTCGTAGTAAGCATCTTCCACTTGCATCATGGGTGCAGAGCCACAAGAAGCTAAACATTCTACGGTTTTAAGGGTAAACATTCCATCTGCAGAAGTGCCGCCCATTTCTACCCCAAGTTTCTTTTTTAAGTAGTTTACGATTTGGTCGGAGCCTCTTAGCATACAGGGTCCGGTTTGACATACTTCCAATACATATTTACCTACCGGCTTCATATGAAACATGGAATAAAATGTGGCCACTTCATATACTTCTACCGGTTTGATGTGAAGCAGGGTAGCAATATAATCCATTACTTCTACGCTGCACCAGCCAAAGTCCTCTTGTGCTAAGTGCAAAAGAGGCAATAGTGCCGATTTCTGTTTCCCCTCAGGATAACGGGAAATAATTTCTTTTACTTTATCGAGTTGTTCTTGCGAAAATTTAACTTCCATGTTCAGCCTACAGTAAATAGTTTAAAATAATTAAGCGTCGAGTTCTCCTGCAATGACATTCATCGAACTCATGGTAATAATAGCATCAGATAAAAAGCCTCCTTTTATCATTTCAGGATAGGCTTGGTAATAAATAAAACAAGGGCGACGGAAGTGCAATCGATACGGCGTTCTTCCACCGTCACTTACCAAATAAAAGCCCAATTCTCCATTACCACCTTCTACGGCATGATATACTTCACCTTTTGGAACTTCAATTTCTCCCATTACAATTTTGAAATGATAAATTAAGGCTTCCATATTGTGATATACATCCTCCTTGGGAGGCAAATAAAATTCAGGAACATCTGCATGATAATTTCCTTCCGGCAAATTATCCAATGCATTTTTAATCAGTTTTAAGCTTTCCCAAATTTCACCATTACGAACCAAAAATCGGTCGTATGTATCTCCTTTATCGCCTACCGGAATAGTAAAATCAAAATCCTGATAAGAGGAATAAGGTTGCATTACACGAACATCATAATCCACTCCTGCGGCACGCAAATTCGGACCGGTAAAACCATATTCCAATGCTAGTTCTGCAGTGATAGGGCCGGCACCAATGGTACGATCCATGAAAATACGATTACGAACAAACAGACTTTCAAATTCCGACCATACTTTCGGGAAGCTAACTAAAAACTCACGAATACGTTTAAAGGTATCAGGCGTAAAATCTCTTTCAAAGCCTCCTATTCTACCAATATTGGTGGTTAGACGAGCGCCGCAAATAGATTCAAAAATATCATATATTTTTTCACGTTCTTGGAATACATATAAGAAGCCGGAAAAAGCACCGGTATCCACGCCAATGACACTATTGCAAACCAAATGATCAGATATACGCGCTAATTCCATGATAATAATACGCATATAATCCACACGCTTAGGCGTTTTTACCCCCAATAATTTTTCTACCGTCATATGCCATCCCATATTATTGATAGGTGATGAACAATAATTTAGACGGTCAGTTATTGGGGTAATTTGATAATATGGCCTATGCTCTGCAAGTTTTTCAAAAGCCCTATGAATATAACCTATGGTTGGTTCAGATTCCAAGATACGTTCCCCATCCATTTGCAAAACATTTTGAAATACGCCATGGGTGGCAGGATGGGTAGGCCCTAAGTTTAATGTATAATGTCCTTCCGTACGATGCAACAATTGTCTTGCATGTATATCATCTGGAATAGGACTATTTGTATTTTCTGCCATAAATTCAATTTTCAGTGTTATTCTTTCGGTAAGAATAAATGTTTTTTAACGTCCGAACATGCTATCGTCTTTATCCGTTCTGGTACCATCTTCCAAAGGATATTGTTTCAAAAGTGGAAAATAATCCATTTCATCCACATTAAGTATTCTTCTTAGATCCGGATGGCCTTCAAAATGAATTCCAAAAAAATCATACGTTTCTCTTTCCATCCAATTGGCGCTTTTCCAAATGGAAGTAGCCGAGCGAATGCTGCTATCTTCCGCCGGGAAAAAGGAAGTAATGCGTAACATAACATTGCTTTGCAAATTATGTAAGAGGTAAATGACACCTATTTCCTCGCCATTATTATCCGGATAGTGCACCCCGCATAGGTCCTTCAAAAAGGAATAATTCAGTTCAGGGTCTTGACGTAAAAAGCGAAGGATTTCAATATTCAAATTTCTGGGAATTTGGATAGTGAACATATCATAGGATACATATGCCTTTAGAATTGCTTCCGGCCCGCTATGATTTTTTATTTTATCAATGATCTGCTCGTTTGTAAGCATATTATTATTCTGCTATTGAGGATAAATTCAATTAAAAAACGAATTACTCGATATGGTATCCGGCCAAAAGTTGTTTATATTCTTCGGAATTTCTTCTGCGTAAAGGTTCATTTCTTACTAAATCCTGTATTTTCATGAGGCCTTCCAAAATCATTTCCGGACGAGGTGGACAACCCGGTACGTAAACATCCACAGGAATAATTTTATCAATCCCTTGAAATACGCTGTAGGTGTCAAAAATTCCACCACTACAAGCACATGCTCCTACAGAAAGCACCCATTTAGGCTCCGCCATTTGTTCGTAAACATGCTTTAAGATGGGACCCATTTTTTTTGCAATCGTTCCCATGACCATCAATAAATCCGATTGGCGCGGAGAGAAACTTAATCGTTCTGAACCGAACCTGGACATATCATAGTTGGGAGCCATGGTTGCCATGAACTCAATGCCACAGCAAGAAGTTGCAAACGGAAGTGGCCATAAGGAATGCGAACGTGCATAACCAATAGCTTTATCCAAGGTTGTAAGGTGGTAACCTTGCCCACCCAAACCTTCCATTATTTCATTTGTTTCTGACATTATAATTTTGTTGATGGGTTAATTATTCAAATTAGTTTTCCCACTTCAATGCACCTTTCTTCACAATGTATACAAAACCGAGTAGGAAAAGTGCCAAAAATACCAACATGGAGAAAAATGCTTGTACTCCAATGGTATGAATATATTCTTTGTAATATACCGCCCAAGGATACATAAAAATCACTTCCACATCAAATAGCACGAACAATATGGCCGTCATAAAATACTTGACATTGAAAGGAACACGTGCATTCCCTTCTGATTCAATACCGCACTCAAAATTTTCCAGCTTATCTTTTGAATTTCGTTTTGGCCCTAAAAAATGAGTGGCCGTCAGTGCCGCCACCACAAAACCGCCGGCTGCAAGCATCTGAATGATTATAAAAACATATCCGTTATTCATGATAAATTTTAAGCAAGCCTATTGGTTTGCATTTACTGGCAAAGTTAGCAAACTATGTTTGAGATTCGGAAGAATTTTCATGGAAAAAACAAGCTATTTCTCATTAAGTTAAGAATATCAAATATCCACTATTTTACTACGAAAGTCTTTGATAATTAATAGAGTAAAAATAAAAATGAGGATATCCGGATTAAATAGCTTGTTATCAATTCGATTAAATGAGCTAAAATTTAAAATTACGGTGCCGTAAATCGATACCAATTCGCCACCGGTATTTCATAAAATTGCTCATCAAACAAAGTATAATCCGGGTCTGCGGGCACATTATCTTTGGCCGGATAGGTCAAACTATAATTTAAGCGCAACATCGTTCCAACTTTAGTCTTTTTGGGCGATAAACTGATTTGAAAATAACAATCTACCGAGGAATCATCAGGATGATCATTAGTAATATTCCACTCAATTCTTTTCTTCATTTTTTCCTTAAACTGTGCTGCCGAAAAGCAGAAATAGTTGCCAAAATAAATAAAGCGCAAGTTCAATGCACTATTTTCTTTCAAGACATTTTTATGGGCTGTAATTTTCTTTAATTCTTCTGAAGGTAAAACATAATACTCAACCGCCGGATAACATTTCCATTCTTTGGTTTTATCCTTTTGTTCCTCTTGCATAGCCTTCAGGAATCGAACAGCCAAAACATAATATTTTTTGCCTTTAATACTTACGGGTAGGATATCCATTTCCTTAAAATTATCCTTACCGACTTCATATTTATTATAATAAACATTATTTAAGTCGGCATCTTCATAAGGAATTCGTGCTGGACTATTGATCCATTTTCCGTAATCGTTCTTTACCCAACCATTCCCGTTTATTAACGTTTTAAACACCTCTCCTAATACCACATGTAAGGTGTCTTTTTCAGGCTTTTTGGTTAGACTATCCTTGGCTACCTTCGTTGGAACTGTAGCTGCCTGGGTTTTATGATGGCCTTTTTTGGAAGAAGTACCCCCCTTTTTGGAATTGGCTTGTTGTGCAATCAATGCATTTACAAGCAATAATAATATGATATTGAGGCAAAACCCTTTTTTTAGCATAAATTTTCTTTCCAAGTGGCGAAGTTAAGGAAATTAAGGAAATTTGTACCTTATGAAGCAGCTTCCTCCTATTGACATCAAAACTTATAATTATCCTTTAAGTGATGATAAAATTGCCAATTATCCTTTGGAAGACAGAAGCAAGGCTAAACTATTATTTTATCATTCAGGTAAAATTTCACATCATCATTTTTACAATTTGCCTGACCTGCTGGAGGAGGACATTTTAATTTTACGTAACAGTACCAAAGTTATCCAGGCACGCTTGTTTTTTCAGCGGGCGAGCGGTGCTTTGATTGAAGTATTTTGTTTAGAGCCTTTGCAACCATTTTCTGAAATGAGTTTGGCCATGCAACAAAAAGGCGAATGTATTTGGAAATGCATGGTTAAAAACCTTAAAAAATGGAAAATCCAAGAAGTTCTCCAAACACAAACCAATCAATTGGTCCTTCATGCTGAATTGCTTCAGAAAGAAGGACGATATTGTGAGGTAAAATTTCAATGGGAAGACAATATTACTTGGGCAGAAGTTTTGGAGTCCTTCGGTAAAGTTCCATTGCCCCCTTATATCCATAGGGAAGCGAATACCAATGATAAGTATACTTACCAAACCGTTTATGCAAGAGAAGATGGGGCGGTGGCCGCTCCTACCGCCGGACTTCACTTTACCCATGCGCTGGAAGAACAATTGCGAAGCAATAATATTCCGATGCATGATTTGACGCTTCATGTAAGTGCCGGCACTTTCCAAGCTGTCGAAGTTTCCAATGCCTTAGAGCATCCTATGCATAAAGAGCAAATCCTATTTACGCGCACTTGCATTCAAGCATTATTGGAAAGCCAACGTAATGTCATTGCCGTAGGTACTACCTCGGTTCGGGCCGTAGAAAGTTTATACTGGTTTGGTGCTAAACTATTACAACATCCTGCTACCACAGAATTCAGTATCCAAAAAATGGAGCCTTATCAAAATATCGATACTCCAAATCGGGAAATAGCTTTAAAAGCCGTACTTAGTTGGATGGATACCTTGGGAATTAATACCCTGATTGGTCATACGGAAATCATGATTTTTCCGGGCTATACATTCAAAATAATCCATGGATTAATTACCAATTTTCATCAACCCCAAAGTACTTTACTATTATTGGTTTCTGCCTTAATCGGGGAAGACTGGAAAAAGGTTTATGATGAAGCCCTACAACATAATTATCGCTTTCTCAGCTATGGGGATAGCTCCTTGCTCATTCCGTAAAATACGACCTAAACGTTTTTTAAATCTTGTCTGTAAAACAATAAAATCAAAAAAACACCTACAGAAATAGACGCATCTGCCAGGTTAAAAATAGGTCTGAAAAACACAAATTCTTCACCTTTCCATAGCGGAAACCACTGCGGGAAATGCCCTTCTATCAGCGGCATATAGAGCATATCAACCACCCTGCCATGAAAAATAGAACCAGGATATACGTTGAGGTTTTTAAAAAAGACCCCATAAAAAATGCTATCAATAATATTTCCGGTTGCTCCTGCAAAAATCAATGCCCAACTATTTATAATCCCTTTGGTGCTATTGAGTTTAACTAACTTTAGGAGATACCAAAAAATAAAAAAGGAAGCTACAATTCTAAATAATGTGAGAAATAATTTACCCCAATGGCCTTCAAATTCCCAACCAAAGGCAATACCATTATTTTCAACAAATTGTAATTGAAACCAATGTCCTAAAAGATGAATGGGAGGGCCACTCAAAATCATATGGGTTTTCACCCATACTTTTAAAATTTGATCGGCCAAAAGCACAAAGAAAATAAGCGCAAGGGGACGAATGTAATCAGCAGTTTTTGGCTGATAAGGAGCGATTTCAGAAATAGGCTGTTCTAGAGTGTCCAAACTAATTATTTGCTTTTTAATTTGGCTTCCATACTCAAAGTAGTATGCGGCACTGCTCGCAAACGCTCTTTGGCAATTAGTTTACCGGTCTCTTTACAAATTCCATAAGTCTTATTCTCAATGCGAATTAATGCGTCTTCTAAGTTTTTAATAAACTTTCTCTGACGATCCGCCAATTGACTCATGTGCTCCTTTTCAGTACTGATGGAATTATCTTCCATGAGCTTATTGGAGGAAAAGGTATCATCTGTTGCATTTTCGCTGGGACTTTTAATAGAAATCTGCAAATAATCCAATTCAGCACGTGCCTTATCGAGCTTTCCTGTTATCAATTCCTTGAATTCCAGAAGCTCTTCATCGTTGTAGCGGGTCTTTTCCACCGCCTCCACTTTTTTCTTAGCCATTTTTTTGTATCGCTATTTTTGTTGTAATATCCTCAATTTCAACAGATTCAGAATCACCATTTAAACTTTCGGTCACTTCTAAATGATCTGCCAAAATTTCGTTGCAAATATAATCTTTAAAACGATGTACCGCATGACCCAGTTCCGCATGGTCTTGAATCTTAACAGTAATATGATCTGTTACATCTAAACCCTTGTTCTTCCGCAAGTTCTGAATTCTATTGACCAACTCACGGGCCAAACCTTCTTGCAACAAATCCTCCGTTAAGGTAACATCCAAAGCTACTGTGAGCCTGCCGTTAGAACTCACTAACCAACCCGGAATGTCTTCAGAAACTATTTCCACATCCTCGGTCTGGATCGTAAAGTTTTCATCATTTAATTGGAAACTAAACGTTCCTTCGCGCTCTAAAGTTGCAATATCTTTTTGATTCATGGCCAAGATGCCTTGTTGAACCGTTTTCATTTGCGGACCAAACTTAGGGCCAAGCTTTTTAAAATCAGGCTTCACCTTTTTAACCAATATCCCTGAATCTTCTCCGATATATGATATTTCCTTAACGTTGACCTCCGATAAAATCAAGCTTTTTATGGCTTCAATTCGTGTTTTGGTCCTTTCTTCCAAAATCGGAATCAAGATTTTATTTAATGGCTGTCTAACCCTTATTTTTGATTTTTTACGCAAAGACAATACCATGGAAGAAATATCCTGTGCTAATGACATTCTTTCTTCCAAGTCTTTATTTATTAAAGATTCGTCCGCAGCTTTTAAATAGGTCAAATGCACGGAGGCAAAAGCAAAATCAGAATCAAGTTTTTTGCCTGAATTACGTAATCCATCCGTTAAATTTTTAAACAACCAATCCGCGAAAAAGGGCGCAAAAGGACTAATTAATTTAGAAAGCGTTAATAAGCATTCGAACAATGTTTCGTAAGCGGCCTTTTATCCTCGGACATATCACCTTTCCAAAAACGGCGTCTGGATAAGCGTACATACCAATTACTGAGGTGTTCATCAACAAATTCCTCTATGGCGCGCCCGGCACGACTGGGTTCATAATCATCCATATGATGGGTCACCTCCGCCACTAAAGTATGTAATTTTGAAATAATCCAACGATCTAATTCCTGGCGCTTTGCCACCGGAACCATATTGTTTTCATCCATTTCAAAGGCATCAATATTGGCATACAATGCAAAAAACCCATAGGTATTATACAAGGTTCCGAAGAATTTGCGTTGCACTTCAGCAATTCCTTCAACGTCAAATTTCAAGTTATCCCAAGGCTGTGCATTGGTCAGCATATACCAACGCGTGGCATCTGCTCCATAAGTGTTTAAGGTAGCAAAGGGATCCACGGCATTGCCCAAACGTTTGGACATTTTATTTCCGTTTTTATCTAAAACAAGTCCATTGGAAACTACCGTTTTATAAGCCACAGAATCAAATAACATGGAGGCAATGGCATGCAAGGTAAAAAACCATCCACGGGTTTGGTCCACCCCTTCTGCTATGAAATCTGCCGGAAAGCTTTGTTTAAATATTTCTTCCTTTTCGAAGGGGTAATGCCATTGTGCATAGGGCATAGCACCAGAATCAAACCAGACATCAATTAAATCACTTTCACGGAACATCTTTTTACCGCCGAGAGATACCAAAATAAAATCATCTACATAAGGTTTATGCAAATCAAAACTTTCATAGCTGGCATCGCTAAAATCTTCCGCACTGAAATGGCTTAAAGGGTTGCTCTTGATAAAACCGGCTTGTACTGATTTTTCTAATTCTTCCTTTAATTGGGATACAGAACCAATACATAATTCTTCCGACTGATCCTCCGTTCTCCATATCGGAAGCGGAATGCCCCAAAATCTTGAACGGGAAAGATTCCAATCTTGCAAATTTTCCAACCAATTTCCAAAGCGACCGCTACCGGTTGCTTCCGGTTTCCAATTGATGGTTTTATTTAATGCAATCATGCGATCTTTGGCCGCAGTAGTTTTAATAAACCAGCTATCCAAAGGATAATATAAAACCGGCTTATCCGTACGCCAGCAATGCGGATAACTATGCTCGTATTTTTCGACTTTAAACGCACGATTTTCAGTTTTCAGCTTTATGGCAATACGCTCATCTACGCTGAGGTATTTATCTCTACCTTGCTTCTTTTTTTCATGCTCCTTTTCTTCCGCAGATAAGTAATCTTCTTTTACATATTCATGGGCAAAATCAGTTACGGCTGCCGTAAATTTTCCTTGCTTATCTACCAAAGTTAATGAACCTATACCGTTTTGTTTGGCTACTCTAAAGTCATCCGAACCGAAACTTGGTGCTATATGTACAATGCCCGTACCGTCTTCTGTAGTTACAAAATCACCCAATACTACTCGGAAAGCATCACCATCTTCAGGTTGAGCGTATTGAAGGAGTTGTTCATACTTCAATCCTTCCAATTCAGTGCCTTTAAAATTTTGATCTACTTGATAAGGCACCTCTTTATCACCGGCTTTATATTCAGACAAGGTACCGGTTTCTGCATTTAATAAATTTCCTACCTTAAATACACCTTCCAAATTTTGTTCCTTGGAACTATCCTTAAAGTATTTATGAAATAAATTCTTTGCCATAATGATGGTCATGGGAGCACCGGTATAAACATTATAGGTTTTGGCACGAACATATGTTATGTTTTTCCCAACAGCCAAGGCGGTATTGCTCGGCAAGGTCCATGGAGTAGTGGTCCAAGCTAAAAAGAAAACCTCACCAAAGGCATCTTCAAATAAAAACTTCGATTGCTCATTGTTTATGACCTTAAATTGAGCAACCACCGTGGTGTCCTTTACATTCCGATAACATCCCGGCTGATTTAATTCATGACTGCTTAAACCGGTTCCGGCAGCAGGGGAATAAGGCTGAATGGTATAGCCTTTATATAACATGCCTTTTTGATAAAGTTTATGCAATAAACTCCAAACAGACTCAATATAAGTATTGTGGTAGGTAATATAAGGATCACTCATATCTACCCAA
Source organism: uncultured bacterium (assembly GCA_903829945.1). Taxonomy (GTDB): domain Bacteria; phylum Bacteroidota; class Bacteroidia; order CAILMK01; family CAILMK01; genus CAILMK01. The sequence continues at coordinate 22,664 of CAIKRV010000012.1, forward strand.
TAACCCATTTTCTCAGTGAGGTCATTCCATACATCAGTGTATTTCATGACTTCTCTGCGGCATTCCTTATTGTAATCCTCAACACTAATTTTTTTACCAATATCTTCTTTAGTAATGCCTAAAGCTTTTTCTACACTCAATTCTATGGGCAATCCATGCGTATCCCAACCGGCTTTGCGTTTTACCTGAAAACCTTGTAAGGTCTTGTACCGGCAAAAGATATCCTTAATGGCACGTGCCATTACATGGTGAATGCCGGGTAAACCATTCGCAGAAGGAGGCCCTTCGTAAAAAACAAAAGGGGGTTTGCCTTCCCGAGTACTGATACTCTGTTTAAATATGTCTTTTTCCTTCCAAAAACGGAGCACTTCATCAGCGATCTCGGGTAAATGCAAGGATTTAAATTCTGGATAATTACTCATAATTTCTGCAAAATTACAAAAAACTGCAATGTAATTAGAGCCTGGGCGGCATTGGGTTGACCTTAACCTACCATGGCACTTTAATTATCTATATGTTTGATTACATGAATTTTGTCAAAATACAATGTCTTAAAATTCCATTTGCACAGTTTAATTTTTTTATCTTATTTTTGCCTTTATTAATATCTAAATTTATGAAACTCCGTTTTATTACGTGTATTCTTGCCATTGTATCCCTGAGCAGTTCTCATGCTCAAACCATTTTAAACCAAATTAATCACCCGGCCAATCCCGGCAAAACTGAAAATGGCAAATATTTAAAACCCGGCAGCGTTTACTTGCCTGATACCGGAGCCAAAAAAATATATGACTACCGTAGCGCCGTTTTACGCGGGGATTCTATGGCACCAAAAGTATATATGGCTACTACGGATACTGCCGTTTTTCATGGGTCCAATAGATATTATAATCAAACAATTAAATATTCCGGTTTAGGTTTTCAAGGCAGCTTTTACGAAGCCAATACCCCAAATTATCATGCTACGGTTGGGTATAGCTTGGTAAGAAGCGGTTTTGATATTTCATCCATTTCAGGTACCAGTGGGGATAGTGTTATATTTACCGCACAGAATCATTTTTTCAAAACCCCGAATGTCATATTACAATATCCGGCAACTTATAAATCCAATTGGAAATACACCAATCGTATAACTACCGATTTCCTTTTAAATCTTCATTACAGTTTCCTTTTAAAATATGATAATACTCCAAGTCAACGTATTCAAAATATTGACCATCGAGATTCCGTTGTTGGCTACGGAACCATGTTGGTTCCATTTGGAAATGTTGGCAGTGCAGAATACGATGTCATCATGGTAAAATATTGGGAAAAAGTTAACGACAGCTTAACCATCAATGGCACCGCAGCGCCGTCATTTTTACTTACTTCTTTAGGCACTTCCAACGGTAAGGATACTTTTACTTACGGTTATCGTTTTTATCGTCCGTACTACAGTACACCATTAATGGTAATGAGCACTGATGCCACTTACAGCAAAATAACTGAAGTATATTATGATCCAAATAATATTGGAACAACAGGCATTGATAACTTTATCGCGCCTAACATGCAATTGAGTGTTTATCCGAATCCATTTAAGAGCGGAATCTTGCATTTTAGTTTCGATAAATTTAATAACGAACAAAACAAATTAATTGTCAGTAATATGTTGGGAGAAGTACTATGCTCACGTAGTATTGCAGGAAATGGGCATCAAGAAGTAAGCATCGATTTAAGCACGAATATACCCAATGGGATGTATTTTTACCAGTTAGTGGATCAAGACGGAAAAATACTAGCTTCCGGAAAAGCCATCAAGCAATAAGGTTTACGCTTAATAAAAATTTAGCAGGCGTCTTTTTTATTTAAAGAAGGCGCCTAATTTTTCCACCATATAGTCGAAATGCGCTTCTTCCAAACCGGGCCAAATGCCTAACCAAAAAGAACGATTCATCACAATATCAGTATTGGTAAGTTCGCCTACGATACGGAAATTAACATCCTTGTAAGCCGGCTGTTTGGTCAGGTTACCGCCAAAAAGTAAGCGTGTGCCTACCTTTTCTTGTTCCAAATATTGTGTCAATTCGGTACGGTCAATTTTATCATTTCTAAGCGTCAATAAAAAACCAAACCAACTTGGGTCCGAATTCGGCGTAGCTTCCGGCAAAATAAAATGCTCTTCCAAAGCTTTCATTTTTGCATAAAGCATCCCATGGTTTTCTCTGCGCCTTTTAACAAAATGATCTGCTTTATTCAGCTGACTCAATCCAATGGAAGCCTGCATATCAGTTGCTTTTAAATTATACCCGATATGTGAATACGTGTATTTATGGTCATAGCCCATGGGAAGGGAGCCTAAACATTGTTCGAAACGCTTGCCACAGGTATTTTCAGTACCCGGAGCACAGTAGCAATCCCTGCCCCAATCTCTAAAACTTTCTGCGATGGCTTTTAATTTTAAATCATTAATAATAACAGCACCGCCCTCCCCCATGGTAATATGATGCGCCGGATAAAAAGAAACTGTAGCCAAGTTGCCAAAGCTTCCGGTCTTTTTGCCATCATACATGGCACCCAAAGCATCACAATTATCTTCAATCACCCATAAATTATGTTTCTTCGCTACTTCCATAACGATTCCAAGGTTAAAAGGGTTGCCCAAGGTATGCGCCATCATAATGGCTTTGGTTTTTGGGGTAATGGCCGCTTCGATCATTTCAGCCTTGAAATCATAAGTGGGCAAATCAATATCAAGCAATACCGGAATGCAACCGTAAAGAATGGCAGGATTAACCGTAGTGGGGAATCCAGCTGCCACGGTAATAATTTCGTCACCCGGTTTTATGGCCCTATCTCCTAATTTAGGACTGGTTAAAGCTGCAAAAGCAACCAAATTGGCGGAAGAACCGGAATTAACCAATAATGAAATTTTTGCCCCGAAATAACGGGCAAACTTCTGTTCAAACTTTGTGGCAAAACGCCCTGCAGTCAGCCAGCCATCCAATACAGCATCTACCCCCATGAGTAAATCTTCGGCATCCAATACTTTGCCTGTAGGAGGAATATAATCAGTTCCGGGACTTATTTTTCGGGTGGCCGCAGCTTCGGCTTTTCTTGTTAATAAATCAAGAAGTTCGCCATCAAAGTTCTTATACATAGCTGCAAATTTAGCAAAAAAGGAGCATTGGCAAAAAGGTTTTTCAAAGGGCATTCTTGGATCAAGGAGCAGTTAAATTGCCGACTTAAATGAATTTATGAGCAATGCTAAGGTGTTTATTTTAAGATATTTTTCATCAGGCGCTTAAATAATTGGCATGTATATTAAAGCGTTAAATCACGCGTTCATAAAATTAATCAACTAAAAATTAGCATGATATGTCTTTAAAATTTGACAAATCCTGCTTAAGTGGGACAATTGACAGTAATTCAAGATAAAATAATTTCCTATACTATAATAATGGCAAGAGAATTATCCGTAACTTTGCCCCCTTAAAATATCCCTTTAAAAAGGAGGACTAATTTGAATGATTAAAAAGAGACAAAACGAACTCGAACAAGACGAACTCGAATTAAGCAGTCTTCACTCCAGGAGTGAGGATGACGCACCTGTGGAACAGGAAATCATCTCCAAAGAAGAACTTAAAAAAGAAGTTCTTGCAAATGCCAACCAAACAACGGCAGACTTTGATTGGGACAAGTATGAAGGCGGAAAAAACCTTTCTAAGTCTCAACGCAAAGAAATGGAAGAGGTTTATGCTCAAACCCTCCAAGAAATCAAAGAAAAAGAAGTTATTATCGGAACTGTAGTGGGCATTACCGATAAAGACGTAGTACTTAACATCGGCTTCAAGTCCGACGGTTTGGTGCCCCTATCCGAATTTAAATATATCCCTGACTTAAAAGTTGGGACTCAGGTTGAGGTAATTGTAGAGGACAAGGAAGACAAAAACGGTCAAATTGTTATTTCTCACAAGAAAGCTCAAGCTGAACGCTCATGGCAGAACATTATGGATGCCTTCGAGAAGGATGTTATTGTTAAAGGTTTAATTAAAGATCGTACCAAGGGTGGTATGGTGGTTGACTTAATGGGTCTTGATGCCTTCTTGCCGGGTTCACAATTAGATGTGAAACCAATTAAGGATTATGATACCTATGTAGGCCAAACCATGGACCTTAAAGTAGTAAAAGTAAACCAACAATACCGCAATATCGTGGTATCCCACAAAGCCATTATTGAAAGTGGTCTTGAACTGCAAAAAACCGAAATTCTTAGTCGCCTCGAAAAAGGCCAAGTATTGGAAGGTATCGTTAAGAACCTTACCAACTTTGGCGTATTCGTAGATTTGGGCGGCGTGGATGGTTTAATTCATATTACCGACGTAAGTTGGGGTAGAATCAATCACCCTGAAGAAGTACTGGAAGTAGGTCAAAAAATCAATATCGTAGTATTGGATTACGATGAAGAGAAAAAACGTATTTCTTTAGGTATGAAACAGCTTACCCCACATCCTTGGGATACGCTTGCGGCTGAAATTTCTGAAGGTTCTATTGTAAAAGGCAAAGTTGTAAATATTGAAGATTACGGCGCTTTCATCGAATTAAGCCCTGGTGTAGAAGGCTTGGTACACGTTTCAGAAATGTCATGGAGTACCCACTTAAAGAGCCCGCATGAATATGTGAAACTGGGTGATGAAATTGAAGCTAAAGTATTAAACATTGATCGTGATGAGCGTAAGCTTTCTCTAGGATTAAAACAATTATCCGATGATCCTTGGGCTAATATTGAATCTAAATATCCTGTCGGTTCCAAGCATAAAGCTACGGTTCGCAGTCTTACCAATTTTGGTTTGTTTGTGGAATTGGAAGAAGGTATTGACGGTTTAGTTCATATTTCTGACTTATCCTGGACTAAAAAATATTCCCATCCTGCGGAATTTACCAAAGCCGGTGAGCCTATTGATGTCATCGTATTAGACCTGGACAAAGAAAATCGTCGCCTAAGCTTAGGACATAAACAATTGGAAGAAGATCCTTGGGATACTTTTGAAAGTATCTTCTTAGAAGGTTCTATCCACCAAGGTGTTGTTTTGAGCGTGGAAGAAAAAGGAGCAGTTATTTCCTTGCCATACGGTGTGGAAGCTTTCGCTCCTAAAAAATTCCTTCAAAAGGCAGATAAATCCAGAATCAAACCTGATGAAACTTTAGATTTTAAAATCATTGAGTTTGATAAAGGAAATAAGAAAATCATCTTATCACATTCCGACGTTTGGAAAGACGAAGAACGTGCTAAAAAAGATGGTGAAGACCAAGCTGCTGCTGCGGAAGAAGCAAAAACTAAGAAAGACATCAAGAAAGTTAAAGCCTCTGTAGAGAAATCTACCCTTGCTGATGAACTTGATATTCTTAGTGCGCTTAAAACCAAAATGGCAGAAAACGACAGAGAAAAGCAAGAGCAAGCCATTGCAATGATGGATGAAAAAGAAGCCGGTAAAAAGAAAGATTCTGATACCGCTCCTGAAGCTCCTGCAACTGAAGAATAATCTTGTCAACTAAACAAGTTTTTTCAATAGTAAAGAGAATACCCTCGCCTTTTGGCGGGGGTTCTTTTTTTTACTCCCCGGCTCCAAAACTTGCATACTTTGTATGCTAAGTTTTTTCTCAATTTCGCTTTGCTCTCATTCTCGCTCTCTTTCTTTCATCCCCTCCGTCCGCTTCGCGTCCACCTCCCCTTGTCAAGGTGAGGAGTTTTGACTTCGTCAAAACATATGATGTTCACTGAGGTTTGATGTTATTTTTTTTGAACTTTTTATTTTCTGCGAATAATGTTCCGCTTCAGCGGAACTCCTCCACTTAGCAAGGGGAGGTGCC
>CAIKRV010000013.1 GCA_903829945.1 uncultured bacterium
ATATATATATGGATATTTCAGATAATGATTTAGACGCTCGAAGAAATGAAATAAAAAGTCTAGTAGGATACCAAAAGATACAACAAGAAGTATTAGAAAAAAATAAGGATACTTATATAGGAAATGAATTTATTTTCAATGATTTTTATACGGAAAATTGGTATAGAAAACAGGTTCCATTATTTCCTGATGAATTCTACCCTATATTTGAGAAATTTAGTAAGGATAACCCAATTAATGATTCAAAAAAATAAAGTACTTTAAAATCTAAAATAATATGTATACCATTTATATATATGTTATGCCTTCATTTACACCAAAAACTATACATTTATCTTCAAAGTATGCTAATAGCTTTGGTGATGGAACTAAAGGAAAATGCACCTTCCAACTTTCAAAACCTATTAATATTCCGGGAGAATATGAAGTACATTTAGCGGTACTATCTGCCGTCATTCCTGTATCATGGTATGGTGTACCACAAACAACAATTACTTATATTTTAAATGGTGTTAATACTAATTGGATTATACCAGCGGGCAATTGGTCAAGTGCCGACATGGTCGGAAAGCTAACAAACACAAATGTTTTAGTAACGTTTACAACACAAACAGGATTATTTACATTTAAAAATCTTTCCAACTATAGTTTAACAATACCTATTAATAATATATTAGGAACAACTAGCGCTAAAGTTTTAGCGTCGATAAATGCGTCAGCAAATAGTGACGTTTTCCCTGATTTATTTGGTACAAGATTTGTAAATATAACTTCTTCTATTAATACTGAAAATATCACCGCTGGAACTGTTCCCGCCGGTTCTGGCATTATTTCATCAATACCGGTAAATGTAGCGCCCGGCAGTTTCATTACATTTGGACCAAGTAATTTAGTACAAAATAAATTAAGGGAAACCTCTTTACAAGACATTGATATTACATTATGCGATTCGTCAATGACTCAATTAAATATGAATGGTTGCGATTGGGAAATAGATTTAATATTATCGGTTATAACAAATGATAGTAAAGATTACACCGAAACACCGCAAGGTAATTTATTTGCCGCGACACATGAATATCACCGTAAATAAATTAAATAAATATCTCTCTAATTATATATAAAAATGGCTTCGATATTTCATAATAGTTCTTTAGCAAGTACAAATGTTTTTACTACTGGCTTGAGTGTAACCGGCGGGGCAGCAATTGATGCATTAACTGTAAATGGGATTTCTATAACCGGCAGTGGAGGAGGAGGAGGATCAGTAAGTATTGATACTACGGGTAAAAATGCAGTAATGACAATAGCCGGTTCTGTTACTCTTCCTTTGGCTAGTCAATTTGGAAATAGTGATACAAACGTACCAAGTACAAGCGTCACGCGTAGTTTAGCGTCAAATATTGATACCGTGAATGGTGAAGTAATATTATTAAATAGTGAAGTAAATGAATTACAACTTTTAGTGGAAAATTTAACGGGTATCTCTGTTTTAAATGGAACAATAACAAGCGCAACGGCGGCGGCAAATGCTATAGGTACGGCTTCTGTTGCTGCAAATAGTTTATTTAAATCTGGCGGCGTAATGACCGGTGCTATAACCTTAGCTAATATATCAAATCCTATAATCGGGTCTGGTTCAGGATTGGATTTAAGTCTTAATCAATACCATGGAACAAATTCTGCAAATTCATTTTTTGGTGGTAGCGCAAGTGGAAATAATGTTTTTGTAGGTTCTTCAACTTCACCGTATACAAGTAATAGTAATATTCATATTGGACCAAATTATGGTACCGGATCTGGAAATAATATAGTAAATTTAGGATGCTTATATTCTTTGGGATTTCCAAGTTCAACTATCGGAAGTAGTTCTATTATATATATAGGAAGAGTAGACAATGCTAATGTGGGAGGATCTACAACGGTAAATATTTGTACGGGTACAAACACCAACACAATTAAACCGTCAATAAATATTGGTACTAGTGGATCATCAACAACCATACTTGGCGGCTTAACATGTTCATCTGGAAGTACTTCTCTAAATATTAATACCGCCTCAACAGATTCAGGTACTGTTTTTATTGGAAATAACACGTCGGGATTGGTTAATATTAGAGGTTCGGTTACAATAGGTACAGCATCGTTAAACACATATATAATTGGTGGAATAACTTTAAATTCTTCTCAAGATCCGGCTTATCAAATTTCTTTAGGTG
>CAIKRV010000014.1 GCA_903829945.1 uncultured bacterium
AAAAGAAGAGAGCGGAACGGGAAGCTCGTATGGCCACTAAATATTCGTTCAGCCTGGAGGAACATGTCCTTCGCGCTACCAATGATTTACGCTCCTGCTATTCCAGTGATATTACTAGAGAAGAAGCAGAACGCCTCATTGGCATGCCTTTATTATACGGTCGCATTTTTAAACCCAGAAAGCGCAGACGCAGAAGATATTCTACGCTCAAAGCAACAACATATACGGTGGGGCCATGTAGTTCCTATACCCCTACTGATCCAACTAAGGAACAAACTTTAATTCCTACTGAAAAGAAATTTATTAATTCCAACATACCTAGTTCACTCATCCCCGCAAAGCTTGAGGAAGCCATGGGCACGGCGATTAATAATGCCAGGGAGCGTTCAGGGATGCTTATTTTCACCAATTATATAGATCTACACAGAGCGAGATTAGCCATCCTCGCAAAGGACGAAGAATGCCCCTAAGTTTTTTTTGATAAAAGTTTAGGGGTATTTAAATGTAAAGAGAGAGCTCGCGCGAGTTTAGCGAAGCGCTCTCGTGTGTTAACAATAGGGCGTCCGCCGCGGCGGATCCGACCGCTATAATCCGCAGGATTATTATTATCGCCGAAGCGGAACATTATTCGACGCAAATAATAGTTGATTTAAAAAGTACATAACAACAAACTCCAGCGAACATATCATGTTTTGACGAAGTCAAAACTCCTCACCTTAGAAAGGGGAGGTGGACGCGAAGCGGACGGAGGGGATGATATCAGACCGCGAAACTGAATGGAGAGCGGATAGAGAAAACAATCCCCTCCGCCCTCCGGGCACCTCCCCTTGCTAAGTGGAGGAGTTCCGCTAAAGCGGAACATTATTCGCAGAAACAGAAAACAGAGCCAAAGAATGAAATAAAGTAATAAGTACAATTTTTATAGCACTAAAAATATCAAGTGAAAAAAATATATACGCTAAAGAAAATAAAAAGGGCTGCCAAGACAGGCAGCCCTAACCCGAACGCCCATTTGTTCGGGAAACAATCTTAAAGTCGCGGCAAATTTAATTAATAGACCATATCGTTATGGAGATACACTGATAATTATTTAAATTTTTTGATCCATTCCTTTTTTGTATTTGATTTATGACAACAAAAAAGTTTAAATGTGATAATCAATTGAAAAATAAATGATTGTTAACAAATATAGATTTTGATTTAAACTTTGTTTTTACCATCCTATTTTAATTCTTTGGCTTGTATCGAACTATAATCACTCAGCTTTGTTCATTGTTTTATACTTAGAAATTTTACATTTATGAAAATATTAAAACCGGTACTCTGCGCCATACTGCTTTGGACAGCTATGAACTTAAACTTGAACGCTCAAACTTATTCCAATGCTTTGGGAATACGCTTTGGCGGTCTAACCAGCGGAATTGACGGCAAGCATTTTATTAATAATAATACTGCAGTAGAAGGCATTTTGAGTTTCGGTTCTAATAGCTTTTTGATAACGGGTTTATATGAAAAACAGCAGGCCATTACCAATGCAGGGGGCTTGCAATGGTTTTATGGTTTTGGTGCCCATTTAGGCATTTTTAATCAAAACGGACATTATTATTATTACGATAAAAATCAGGTATATGTACAAAACGGTGGCAGTTCACTGGCCGTCGGCATTGATGGTATTATTGGATTGGAATATAAATTTGAATCGATTCCTTTTAGTATTGGTATTGATACAAAGCCATTTATAGATTTTTCTAGAGGCACTGCCTTCTTTTGGGATGGTGGATTATTACTCAGGTATGTATTTTAATATTTCTAATTAATCCTTAGTGCATTGGGTATAAAAATACCTTCCCTAACGTAAGAAAGGCACCTATTTAATTAAAATTTTGTTTATTTGTTGCCAGATCTTTGTATCTGGTAGTTTGGTTAATAATATATGAAATTCGGGCGAATATTTTATTGGGGTTTTAGTGTACTTTACCTATTAATTATTAATAGGGTAGAGGGGCAAACCAATGTATTGCGCATCAATCTACCCTCAGGTTTTTCCGGTTGGGCATACTTAGTTGGGGATACTTTGCCGATCGTATCTAAAGATAATACCTATAATCTTGATTCCACCGGCGTAGTGTATATTGATGCACGAGCGGTAAAGGATTTGGAAAATGCCCGTATTTACAAGGATAATGTAGAAATAACGGCCAACGGTGCCAGACTTATGTATTCATTCGTACTCAATTTTGAGGGAATAAGACATGATATTGAAATTCCGGTGTATTATTTTTATGTTTTAAATGCCAAAGAAAGCGATTATCAGGACGATTACTGGCGCGCTGATGATACCATTGAAAAGCTTTTATTAATAGAATCTGCAAGAAGAGAACAACTCATTAAGCGAGGCATCATCCGATTGCAATAATTACCCCTGCCTTCCTTGTCCAAGCCCTAAGATTATTTGTATATTGCTAAAAAAATGTTAAGCATGAAGAAGTATTTATTGTGGATGTACCGAATCCTGTTATTATTATTTATAGGCGCCAATGTATACTTGCTTGTAAGTGGTAAAACTTTTGTTTATACCACCTTATTACACCTCAATCCAGATTTGGACGACTATAAAATATTTACCAATAGGGAAGTGAAAAATGGAAATGTTCAGAAATGGCCTAAATCCGCTTTATACAATAAAAAATACTTGCCGGCGAGTTGTTCGGAGGTATTACAAAAATACAATACTACTGCATTTCTAATAATTCATAATGATTCATTATTGTATGAAAGATACTATGAAAATGGTGGTAAAACCCAACTTTCCAATTCCTTCTCTGTGGCAAAAAGTATTGTTAATATTTTATGCGGGATCGCATTAAAGGAAGGAAAAATAAAATCACTGGATGAACCGATTGGGAATTATTTACCGGAATATAAAGAAGGAGCGCGAGCGCAAATTAAGATCAGACATTTATTAAGTATGAGTAGTGGTCTGGATTGGGACGAATCTTATTCCTCCTTATTTTCACCTACTACGGAAGCCTATTATGGGACGGATATTCATCGTTTAATTTCAAGATTTAATGTAGTCAATACACCGGGTACGGTATGTGCCTATAAAACCATAGATGTACAATTATTATGTGAAGTTTTAACTAAAGCTTGCGGAGAAAGTATCAGTCAATATGCCTCTGAAAAACTATGGAAAAAAGTAGGTGCAGCGCAAACGGCTCTTTGGGCCACCGATCATAAAGACGGAGAAGAAAAAGCATATTGTTGTTTTAGTGCCGAAGCATCAGATTTTGCAAGGATTGGGCAATTGTATTTGGATAGCGGTAGTTGGAAAGGATCATCCATTGTAGATAAAAATTTTATGAAACTCAGCGTTAAGCCGAATATGCTTAAAGATGATGAAGGAAATGTGACGGATTACTACGGATACTTGTGGTGGGTGATGAATTATCAAAATGAAAATATATTTTATGCCAGAGGAATTAAGGGACAATATGTAATAGTAGTGCCTTCGAAAAGAATTATTATAGTTCGATTGGGAGAAGATCGAAGCAGTGAACAATTCAATCATCATCATTTAGAAATGGAAAACATGTTGGATGCGGCAATGAATATGATTAAATAATTATTTTTTCATGAAAGATATTCACATGGTCATTTGTAAGGTTTTTCAGAAATAAATAAAATTATTGGAGTAAAATTCAAAATTTCAATTTTTTGAAACTTGAAAAACCTCAAATTTTAAATAAATTATAAGTTTTTACAATTCATGAACAAATTAAGATATAAAATCACAAATGTAAGATTTTGCGCTTGCAGCGAAAATATGCTTTGGCAGATGAAATACTTTTGTACCTCACACAAACGGCAACTTCATGAAGACAAAATTATTTAGCAAAGACTATTACTATGCTATTCCCGAAAATGATTTTATAGCTAGAAAAAAATATAGGATATTCGTTATACTATCTGCAGTAATATTTCTGACTTGTATTTCTGCATTTATTGAAACTGAAATGTTGAATTATCCGGAGCAAACATTTTTTTTGAAGGTCAGCTTATGGTTTTTAGGAACCTGTATAGCCTTCAATTATTTTTTATTGCGATGGCATAAAAATACAAAATGGGCTTATGCATTTTTTATTGCTATATCGTTTAGTATGCTACATATATATGCGTATTTTTTTGGCGGTGTAATGTCAAGTACTAATTATTATCTAAGTGTTTTTGCCATCAGTACCTTTATGCTATTGGGGCGCAAGGCAGGATGGATTTATATAGGCTTGGCATCAGTACATATTATAGTAATCACCTACCTTACTACTCAAACGCATTTTATTTATAATTTTCAAGGGGCAGGCAGGGGAGCGATGGAAGAGGATATGTGTTTTTCCGTGGTGATAATTTTAATTTTAACAGGAATACATTCTTCCAGTAATGAAAAATCAGAAGAGGTCATTCATAAAGAAGTGGAAGTATATACCGGGGCATTGGAAAAATCAAATATGGAATTAGATCGTTTTGCCTATGTAGTTTCTCATGATTTGAAAGCACCTTTAAGAGCAATTAGTAGTTTATCCAATTGGATTGAAGAAGATATACAGGATGCGCTGAATGATGAAACCAAACAAAATTTTGATATGCTTCGCTCCAGAGTGGCGCGCATGGAATCACTCATCAGCGGGGTTTTGGAATATTCCAAAGCAGGCCGACATACTAAACATGAAGAAGAAATAAATATGGGGCATTTGATAGAAGACATCAAATTTATGTTGGATTTGCCTAGTAATTTTAATATGGTAATCAGAGGGGAAATGCCCACATTAATGTTAGAGAAAACAAAAGTGGAACAAGTATTTTCCAACATTATTAGTAATGCCATAAAATATAATGATAAAGCCAATGGTAAAATTATCATTTCTTGTAGAGATGCGCACAACTGTTGGGAATTTAGTATTGCAGATAATGGTCCGGGAATTGCGCCTGAATATCGAGATAAAGTATTTGATATTTTTGCAACTTTGCAATCAAAGGATACTTATGAAAGTACCGGAGTTGGGCTGGCCATTGTTAAAAAAATAATTGAAGAAATGGGTGGTCACATTCATATTGAATCCGCTGCGGAAGAAGGTGCAGACTTTATTTTTACCATTCCTAAAAAGCACGACCATAGCCATACCTTGTATAAAAATGTTGCTTAATTAATGTTTTAATATATTGTAAATGTGGTATTTACAATAAAGTGTAAAAAGGATTAAAAATTCTTATGTACTTTTGCATAAATATCTCACTATGCCTATCCTTTCTAAAGATACCGAACCCCAAAGCTCCGAAGAACTCATTAGTCTGGAACTGGCCTACGGGGCACATAATTATGCACCGCTACCGGTAGTTATCAGTCATGGGATGGGAGTGCATGTTTGGGATATGGAAGGCAGGCAATATTATGATTTTTTATCTGCGTATAGTGCCTTAAATTTCGGACATTGTCATCCGCGATTGGTATCGGCCATGAAGGATCAAATTTCAAGGCTAACCTTGACTTCACGAGCCTTTCATAATAATTTATTAGGGCCGTGCGAAGAGATGCTTTGTAACCAATTTGGATTTGATAAGGCATTAATGATGAATAGCGGTGCAGAAGCCGTAGAAACAGCGTTGAAACTCGCAAGAAAATGGGCTTATCTCAATAAAGGTATTGCAGATAATAAAGCCATGATTACGGTAGTGGCCAATAATTTTCATGGGCGCACTACGGGGATTATTTCCTTTTCTACAGATAAAAGTTCAAGAGAGGGATTTGGTCCTTTTATGCACGGATATTATGTAGTACCCTACAATGATTTATCCTCCTTAGAAGAAGCCTTTAAAAATGAACATATGTGTGCATTTTTATTGGAACCGATACAAGGAGAAGCCGGCGTTATTTTACCGGATGAAGGATATTTAAGGGGAGTCCGCGAATTATGTACCAAGTACAATGTACTGATGATCGCGGATGAAATCCAAACGGGAATGGGCAGAACAGGAAAATTATTATGCCTGAACTATGAAGAAGTTCAAGCCGATATTTTAATACTGGGTAAAGCCTTAGGAGGAGGAATGCTACCGGTTTCTGCCGTGCTCTGCAATGATGCCATTATGCTCAATATAAAACCGGGGGAACATGGTTCTACCTTTGGAGGAAATCCATTAGCGGCGAGACTATGCATGGAATCACTTGCCATTTTAAATGAAGAACATCTTATTGATAATTCGTTTGAATTGGGAATAGAATTCAGGGCGCGAATCAATAAGATTCAAAGTCCGATGATAAAAGAAGTACGAGGGAAAGGATTGTTTAATGCAATAAGATTACACAATACAGAACTTAGTGGCTATGATGTTTGTTTAGCTTTAATGAAAAATGGATTATTAGCCAAACAAACCCATGGTAATATTATACGATTTGCTCCTCCGTTAGTGATTAACGGAACACAGTTAGATGAATGTTGCGGGATTATAGAAAAAACCTTTAATGAGTTATAGTTAAAACATGAAATTGTTGGATTGTATCAGGCTATACCAAGAAATAATTTTTGATCGAGGTACCGAATTTAATCGGGAGTACATTCAGCATGATGGTAAAGTTATTTATCGTGATTTATTATTATATCCGACACATCCGGATGCCTATGCCAATTTCAAACGCGATTATTTGGCCTTAGAGGAAGAACCGGATTATATTAAAATAATAGACAACTATAAGCACCTTGATTTAGATATTGCCTACTTCATTTATGAAAAGGATCAAAAGCCCAATTTTACACAGGAGTCGGATTATAATAAACTAAGGTAATTATACAATTTCTGCGGCCAAAACTTTAAAGGCTTGCTCGGCAGGTTTAGCTTCATATAAAATTTCAAACATGGTGTTTAAAATAGGCATACGCACTCCTTTTGCCTGAGCAATGGCGTGCAAAGAATTGGTAGCATAGTATCCCTCCGCAATCATGTTTAATTCCAAGGTAGCGGCATTAATACTATAGCCTTTACCGATCATTACCCCGAAGGTTCTATTTCTGCTATATTGAGAATAGGCAGTAACCATAGTATCTCCCAAATAAGCAGCCTCCATTAAGTTGCGTTTACCCCTGCAAACTGAATTGATAAAATGTTCCATTTCCAACATACTGCTGGATATAAATACCGCTCTAAAGTTGTCGCCGTATCCTAAACCTACGGATACTCCGGCAGCTAATGCATAAACATTTTTAAGGACAGAAGCATATTCCGTTCCGTGCAAATCATGACTTGCCGAAGTATATAAAAATCTGCATTTAAAAAACCCGGAAATAAACCGAGCCGTATCCTCGTCCAGCGAAGCAAAAGTTAAATAAGATAATTTTTCAGCAGCTACTTCTTCCGCATGACATGGTCCGCTTATATTGGTAAAATGATCCAATGGGATATCAAATTTTTCATGCATGTATTGCGAAACAGAAATATTTTCAGGCTGGATCAATCCTTTGATAGCGGAAATAATATGCTTACCTTTTAAATCATCTTTATTTAATCCTTCAACGGCAGATTTGAAATAAGCGGAAGGTGTAGCCATTAAAATATAATCTACTCCTTTTATTAAATCCTTAGCATGGGTACCGATTTTATCAGCGGCTAGTTTAATTTCGACGGAACTTAAATAATTAGGATTGTGATGAAATTTATGAACATAATCAATGGTACTTTGCTGACGTACCCACCAGCTTACTTCATGATGATTATGAGTAAGTATTTTTAATAAAGCGGTTGCCCAACTACCACTTCCCATCACTGCAATCTTTGCTTTCATTCTTGTTATGTTAGAAATTAAAATTTATAAACCTGACCAAATTTATGGTGAATATACTCGTCAAAATAGTTGTAATTTAAAGGCTCTCCGCTTACCTTTAAACATAATTCTTCTGAATCATATTGGTGTCCCAGACGATGAATATTTTCTCTAAGCCATACCAATAATGGTGCGAAGTTTTTATGATGAATTTGATGGTCTAAATCAGGAATAGCTTTAGCAGCGGTAGCATAAAATTGAGCCGCATAAAAAGTACCTAAGGAATATGTTGGGAAATAACCGATGCTACCATGTGACCAATGAATATCTTGCAATACTCCAAGCTTGGGACTAGGTACATCCAATCCTAAATATTCTTTGATTTTAGAATTCCAAATGTCCTCTAAATCCAAAATGTCTAAACTACCTTCCATCAATCCTTTTTCAATTTCATATCTTAATAAAATATGAAAATGATAAGTAACTTCATCGGAATCGGTTCTTATCAAATTGGGTTCAATTTTATTAATAGCCTTAAAAAAAGATTGCGATGATTTATTAGCAAATGCTTCAGGGAAGGAATTTTGAAAGGTATCCCAATAAGCATCTATAAAATTAAAAGATTTACCAACATTATTTTCCCAGAGTCTGGATTGCGATTCATGAATAGCTAAGGATACCGGTTCCCCTGCAGGCAACCCGTACTGGGAATCGGGAAGACCTTGTTCATATAACCCATGTCCCACTTCATGAATGACGCCCCAAACTGATTCTAATAAGTTGTTTTCCTTATAGCGGGTAGTGATACGAACATCATTTGGATTAAAACTGGTAGTAAACGGATGTTCTGATATATCCAATCGACCACGATTCCAATCAAAGCCTAAGCCGGTGGCAATAGTTTTGCACAATGCTTCTTGAGCTTGAATAGGGAAATCGGCATTTAAGATAGCTTGGTCAGGAGCTTCTTGATCCTTTATTTTATTGATAAAAGCACCTAATTTAGACTTTACCCCACTAAAAACGGTATCAAGGGTGTTGGTTTTCATACCGGGTTCATATTCGTCTAACAAGGCATCATAGGGATGGCCTTGGTATCCAAATCGGGCAGCCTTTTCACGGCTTAATTCAAAAACTTCTTTAAGTTGAGGGGCAAATACCTTGAAATCATCCTTATCTCTGGCTTGCATCCATGCCTTATAAGATTGTGAAATGGCTTGTGATAATCGTTTTACGAAATCATTATCCAATTTACGTTCTCGCTCATATAAACGTACTGACTCTTGTACATTACGTCTTTCTATGGCATTTAAGGTATCATCTTTAGCTAATTTAGCTAATAAATCACCCATTTCATTAGAAGTAGATAAATCATGAACCAAACCGGCCAATGTGGATATCTGTTGTGACCGAAAATCACTGCCACCCTTGGGCATATAGATTTCCATATCCCAATTAAGAACGGCATGGGTATAGGCCAAATCAGAGATATTGCTTCTTAATTGATGAAACTTAGTATATAATTCATTCATTGGTGGTCATTTTTGGTTTTAGAAAGCAAATTAGAGGGATAACTTGAAGTAATTATCCCTAAATATTTATTTTCATTAATTGCGTTCAAAAATAAGGACAATTTTTAATTTTGAAACCTAACGGAAGATCTGATTTATAAAAATAATGGCTGAAGCACTAAAAAGGAAAAATCAGTTTATAATAGTACCTATTATTGCCGTACTATTATGTATTGCCCTAATTTATTTCTTTTTAATTTCACCGGGAAAGAAATTCCCATCTGCAGCCATGGCTTTGCCCACTTCGGGAATTGTTATTTACAAAGGCATACATCCTGTTGAAGGATTCGAAAAATTGAAACATACCGATTTATTTCATTTCCTGGCAACTAATGAAAGTCTGCAACAATTTGATTCAGACCTACATTTTTTTGATTCTTTACTTAACAAAAGTGTCAAATTAAAAAATTTGCTAGGTGGTAAACCGCTTTTTGCTAGTGTGCATTTAACGGGTTCAAACAATTTTGATATGCTTTTTCTGCTTCAGACGGAAGAAAAATATACCAAGGAAGAATATTATAATTTTTTTAAAGATCTTGGCCATGATCTTGATTTTTATGAAAGAAATTATGAAGGCACCTCAATTTATGATGTAAAAGATGTTCAAAAAAATGATATTTTTTCTTTTAGTTTAATTCATGGAATTTTGGCTATTAGCAAAAATGCCTCCTTGGTGGAAGATGCGTTAAGTGCATTTAAACAAAACTCACACAAAGCTTCATCATTTATTGAGGCAGCTGCCGTGGATGATCAAAAGGAAAAATTGTTTATTAATTTTAAAAATTTAGGTAATACCTTGGCTCCCTTTGTAAATCCAAAATTTAAGGATTTAGTCTTGGGACTTAAAGATTATTTGGGTGTTGGAGCTTATGCCTTTAATTTTGATAATGAATCAATACAATTGGATGGAACATGTATTTCGGATGAACAAAGCTTTTTGCCGGAAGCCTTTAAAGAGCAAAAAGAACATGATGCTAAATTATTACAAATGCTACCGGCCAGATGTGCTATGGCATTAATGTGGAATATACAGGATTTTGCAAAATATGAACAAAATTACCTGACCCATAAACAAAAAGATCCGGATAAAACCAAAGAAAATACTTGGACTAAATTTTTAGCAGATAGAAGAGTAACATCAGCTTCAATAAATAAAATATTTAAAGGAGAATGGGCGTATTGGTTACCTGAAATCAGTAACTCCAATGATTCAATCAATCCTATTTTTATATGCAAAGTAGATACGCTACATGCCGGATTATTGGATAGTATTAACCAAAA
The DNA here is from genome assembly GCA_903829945.1 of uncultured bacterium. Classification (GTDB taxonomy): domain Bacteria; phylum Bacteroidota; class Bacteroidia; order CAILMK01; family CAILMK01; genus CAILMK01. The sequence continues at coordinate 10,663 of CAIKRV010000014.1, forward strand.
CAAAGCATATATTCAATTAAATTATAAAAATTACGCTGGCTTAAAAGCGGATTTGATTCATGCATCGGATTTTAAAATACTCTTAAATAGTTTATTTGGTTCTTTATTTTCAAATTTTGATCATCCATACTATACTCGTATTGGGGAGTATTTGGTATGGTCAAATAGCTCGGAAGGCATCATTTCATATATAAATTTATTAATCAGTAATCAGCCACTAAATAATTCGATTAAATGGAAGGCAATATCAGATAATTTGCCCGCCAATAGTAATTTTACAATGTTTATTAATCCTCCTAAATGTAATATTTATCTTGGTGCTATTTTAAATAGTTCTTTACAATCAAATTTCAAAAATAATACTGCAATAATAAATGGTTTGGATGCAATTTATTTCGGTTTAAATGCTCAAAAAAGTACTTTAGGAATTATACGAAGTAATCCGGAATTGAAGAAAATAGAAACCGTATGGGAAATGAATTTGGAAAACGAAATTGCAAGTATTCCCCAGTGTATTGTAAATGCTGATAAAAGTGAATCACTCTTTATTACGGATAAGGAAAATATAGCCTATTTACTCAATACAAATGGAAAACTATTATGGAAAAAACAACTGGATGCTCCATTATCCGGGAGTGTAGTAGCAATTGATTTATTAGATAATGATGAATCAAAATACTTATTTGCCAGTAAAAATACTTTGTATATGCTGGATAAAGATGGAAAGGATGTCGGTAATTATCCTTTGCATCTGGGCTCTCGCAGTACCAGTGGCGTGGCTATTTTTGATTTTAATAATAATAAAAATTACAACTTTTTTGTAGGCACCCAAAATAATAGGATTTACGGTTATTACGGAAATGGTAAGCCTTTGCCGGGTTGGAATCCTCAAATAATTGATGCCCCTTTGGTATTGCCTCTGCAGAGTTTCCAATTTAAGGATGACACATATTTGCTGGGCGTGAGTAATCGCGGTACAGTGTATGTATGGAGGCCAAATGGGGATAAATTTATTAAGCCGGTTGAACTTAAAACTAAATTTACTAATCCATTTAAAATTCAGATGGGCAAAACTAAGAAAAATACCAGTTTTGCTTCCATTGATTCTACCGGTACCTTACATCGGGTTAATTTGGAACGTGAAATAAGTGAACATGATTATTCTATTGGCGAGGGAAAAGTTTTTTATGATGAATTTAAAAGCGATAGCAATGCTAAGAATTTATATTTAATTGCCAATAAAAATACAATTAATGCCTATGATAAAGACAAAAAGAAATGGAAGTTAAAGGTTGACTACCCAATGCTTTATCCTCCTAGTATTTATACTATTCAAGATAATATTTGGATTGGATACGTTGCCCCTGAAAAGGATAAAATTTATTTATCGAATACCAAAGGTAAATTATATAAAGGTTTTCCAATTCATGGTAATATGCCTTTTATACTTCGTGATTTTAATCAGGATGGTTCAATTTTAATATTTACGGTTTCCAAAAATAAAAAGTTAATAATGTATCGACTGTAATTAACTTTAAACGTACATTTTATGAAGAAAATTCACTTTTTTCTTATTGTTATATTTTTACATTTTATCCCTAAAAATGTTGATGCTACAAATTATTATTTTAGCGGTAAAGGAAAGGATACTAATAATGGATTAAGCACCTCTACGCCATGGAAAAATATCAGCAAGGTAAATAATATTCATTTTCATCCCGGAGATTCGGTTTTATTACAAGGTGGCAGTTCTTTTTCTGGCTATATTTGGCTACAGGCAGAGGATTCCGGGAACGCTTTACATCCGGTGGTATTTTCTACTTATGGCACTGGAAGAGCGAATATTAATGCCGGAAATAGTTTTGGATTGTATGCCTATAATGTATCAGGATTTGAAATTTATAATATAAATTTTGTAGGAAGTGGACCTTGGATGAATACCTCAGGTGGTATTATATTTTATGCCGATTCTATCGGTAATATTAAATTTAAACATCTTAAAATACAAAACGTAGATGTGCATGGCTTTGGTAAAGAAGGAATTACCTTAGGTAGTTATAATAAAAACACTGGATTTGGGGATGTGTTTTTAGATCATTTAAATGTATATGATAATAAAAACGCGGGAATTTTATCCTACAGTGAATCTTATTTATACAGGAAGGCGCATCTTAATTTTAATATTACTTTTTGCAATGTATACAACAATAGAGGGGACTCTACTTACTTAACGAATCATACCGGTGATGGCATTGTTATTGGGGGGTGCACAGGAGTGACTATTTCAAATTGTGTTGCCCATGATAATGGGGGACAATGTTATTGTAAAACCGCTGGTCCTGCTGGAATATGGGTATATGAATGCGATTCCGCTGCAATTCGATATTGTGAAAGTTATCATAATCAAAGAAAGGGTGGGGTAGATGGTGATGGTTTTGATCTGGATATTTATACATCCAATTCGGTGATGGAGTATAATTATAGCCACGATAATGAAGGGGTAGGTTATTTATTAACTTCATGGACCAATGATACAACCCATCAAAAAAACGCTATTAGATATAATGTTGGACAAAACAATGGCGATGGCATATTGTTATACGGACCATTTTTTAATGAAGAAATATATAATAATACTATTTATTCTGCTGAAAGAAATCCAATATATGGTTTTAAAATTGATCATGGATTTTGGGCATTGAATTTTGGTTTTCCAAGTAATTATTCCAGGAATATATTTGTTCGGAATAATATTTTTTATATGCACGGAAATGTCAATGCAGTTGAAATTGATGCTAAGCAAACTAAAGGTGATTCTAATGTGTTTTTTCAAGGCAATGTATATTATAATGATTCGGGTAATTTAACCTATATCCAAAATAATATAACTTATAAATCACTATCCGCTTGGCGTAATGCAACGGTTCAGGAAATTATTAAAACTGATACCTTGGGATGGGAAATGAATCCTTTATTAAAGGCAGCCGGCAAAGGTTTAACTATCGGCAATACCACTAATTTAAACTCCTTAATAGCCTATCAAATATTTGATTCTTCAGCAATTATTGGTTTAGGATTAAATATGGATTCTATTTTGAGTATTACTAATGTTTTGGATTACTTTAATGATACTTTAAGCCTGCATTCCAAATTTACCCCCGGTGCACATGAACCTCAAATTAAATCTATAAAAACACCTTTGGAAAGCATTAATAACTTTAATGAACATTTTGAAATTTATCCTAATCCCGGTTTTGATATTTTGACCTTGAAAGGTCAAAATTCAAATAATCAAATTGTAAAAATAGTAAATAATTTAGGGCAAGCTTTATTCATTAAAAATTTTAATGGAACAATAAATATTCCGGTAAGCAATTTAAAAAGCGGACTATATTTTATTGAGGTGGATGGAAAAATGGTAGGTAAATGGATGAAATTATAAATTTTCGTATTTAAGAAATTTTACTTCTAACGGATTTGCTTAAATAAATATACAAGGTATTTAGCAATTCATTATCTCCAATTAATTTTAAATGATTTTCAATCGTTTTGCGATCGCCTCGTATGGCCGGGCCGGTTTGTGCTGTTTCCGGACCTAAAATAAAAGCTTTTCGAATAGTTTCATAGGCAATAGGTTCAAGAATATCAAATGGGATATTATTTTCTTTACATATATCATCTGCTATGCTAAGCAGATGATTGCTGAAATTATTGACCCATACTGCAGCAAGATGCAGTGCACTACGCTGTTGACTCGTTAAATAATAAATTTTATCACTTAAGGAAGTACTTAATTGATCAATTTCTTGTTTTACAAATTCATTACTGGCTTCCAAGCAAATAGGAATTTCATCCCAAGTCACGCTATTTTCTTTAGTAAAAGTAAATAAAGGATATATAACTCCGTAATTGTCGCTGTATTTGGATAATACATTCATATTTATGGATCCTGAGGTGTGCAGAAAGATTTTATTTCCCATGAATTTTAAATCCAAATCAGTGCTTAATGCATCATCTTTGATCGCAAGAATGTATATATCTGCTTCTGTACTAATGGAACTTAATTCGCTGGTATATGGGCAATATAATTTCTCTCCCAGTTGGCGGGCATTTCCTAAACTTTTGGAATACACTCCAATAATATGATTGCCTGATTTCTGTAACCCAATACCGATATGGGTGGCTACATTTCCGGCGCCTATAATGAATATCTTTTTCATTCTTTATGCAAATATACTTCAGTTGCTATCAGATTATTCTTGCTATTTGAAAATGAATCGTTAATTTACACATTTTAATTGTTTAATATATTGATTAACAAGTTAATATATAATAGTTGTGTTTTTATATTTATTTTTAATGTTTTGCACCAAAGAGCAAATACTATTCCTAATTTTGCTATAAAATTATGCCTATGACAATGCAATTTTTCGATAAACTTAAGCAAATAAAAGCCTTTGTTTTTGATGTGGATGGAGTACTGACTGATGGAATGCTTTTACTCCTGGGGGATGGTGAATGGTTACGTAGCATGAGTATAAAGGATGGATTTGCACTAAAGCATGCCATTGAAAATAGGTACAAAATATGCGTTATTTCAGGTAGTGATTCCGAAGCCATTTTGTATAGATTACAAGCCTTGGGCATAGAAGCTATTTTTAGTAGGGTAGAAAATAAGCTGGCTGCCATGGAGAAATTTTTATTACAAAATAATTTAGCTACTCATGAAGTCGTATATATGGGCGATGATATTCCGGATATAGAATTGATGCGCAGGGCCGGATTTTCAGCATGTCCTGCTGATGCAGTACAGGAAGTAAAGGATATTGCAGATTATATTTGCCAAGCCCCCGGAGGTAAAGGTGCGGTAAGGGAAGTAATGGAAATGGTTTTAAAACTTAATGGACATTGGAGCTTTTAACATTTTATGCTACCATTTTTAAAACTCATTCGCTATAAGAATTTACTTATTATTTTACTTACGCAAATTTTAGTGTATCTTTTTTTGCGTGAAGAATCTAGTATTGGTGATATATTAAATCCTTATTTTTTATTATTGGCATTATCTACTTTTCTGATAGCAGCGGCCGGCTATATGATTAATGACTATTCGGATGTAAAAATTGATGTTATTAATAAGCCCGAAGGATTATTGGTCGGGAAATATTTTTCGTCAAGATGGGTGCTAGTCCTTCACTTATTTTTTAATTTTACGGGCATTTGTATCGGTGCGTTTTTAAATTACAAACTGGGGATAATAGATTTATTTACGGCTTGGTTACTTTGGAGATATTCAGTTAGTTTTAAGTATAAATTATTTGTCGGTAATTTGGTCATTGCCTTCTTGATGGCCTTATCTATAATTGTTGTTTATTATCCTTTTAGAGATATACTATTGCAATGGTTATTGTTTTATGCCTGCTTTGCATTTATGACCGGTTTTGTTCGTGAAATTATAAAGGACATAGAGGATATAGAAGGTGATGCTGCTAATAATTGTAAAACCATTCCTATCGTTTACGGCATGTACAAAACTAAAATTATTTTGGTGTACACCATAGTGAGTATCATTACTCTTTTACTCTTTGTTATCTTTTACTTTATTTATCAAAAAGCAATTATATATCCAATTTATTTAAGTGCATTTATTCTTTTCCCTTTCCTTAGAATTTTAATGCTTTTAAGAAATGCGGATACCAAAAAATCATTTAGTTTGCTGAGCAGAAATTTGAAAATTATGATGGTTTTAGGAACATTATCTATGGCATTACGATGGGTATGGATTAATTATTCAATATAAAATGTATTCAAATCTTAAAATCGTTTTGGGCTCGAATTCTCCTAGGAGAAAAGAAATATTGCAATGGGCAGGATTAAATTTTAATATAATTCCTACTAATTATGACGAGATTTTGCCGGAACAAAAAATGAGCGAAGATGAAATCCCTGCTTATTTTGCTACTCAAAAGGCATTATCCGTAAAGCATCTAATAAAACACGATGAAATACTAATTACTGCGGATACTTTAGTCTTTTTAGACGGTATAATGATGGGTAAGCCTACAGATAAAGCCGATGCCTTGGATAAATTAATGGCTTTATCAGGGAAGGCTCATAAAGTAATTACCGGCGTATGTATGCTTACGCACCACCGGCAAGAAGTTTTTATTGATACTACCTTGGTGCATTTTAAAAACTTTGATAAGCAAGAATTAGAATTTTATATTGAACATTATCCTGTAATGGATAAAGCAGGTGCTTATGGAGCGCAAGATTGGATTGGAGTGATAGGGATAGAAAAATTGGAAGGCTCTTATTTTAATGTAATGGGTTTACCGATGCATAAAGTATATGATTATTTAAAATATTTTTTAGATCAACAATAATTTTTAAAATGAATAATTTTCTTAAAATTGGTGCCATTGCAGCTTTTTTGTCAGTAGCTTTTGGCGCATTCGGTGCTCATGCTTTAAAAGAAATTTTAAGTCCTCAAATGTTGGAAGTTTTTAAGACCGGGGTACAATATCAATTTTATCACGCCTTAGCCTTAATTATACTTTCGTTTTTTATAAAGTTATATCCTGAACAAGGACTATTAAAATGGTCAGGGATATTTTTTACCCTAGGAATTATTTTGTTTTCCGGAAGCTTATATACGCTTACATTATCCGGAATTAAATTATTGGGAATAATAACACCTTTTGGCGGACTAAGTTTTTTAGCAGGATGGGGGATATTCTTTTTTGCAGGATATAAATTAAAATAACTTAATCCAAGCTCCAATTAATGGGCTCTTGACCATGTTGCTCAAGGTAAGCATTGGTTTGCGAAAATGGTTTGGACCCAAAGAAAGCACCGCCGGCCAAAGGGGAAGGGTGGGCAGCTTTTAAAATTAAATGTTTACTTTGGTCAATAAATTTCTCCTTTCCTTGGGCATATTTGCCCCAAAGTAAAAAAACAATCCCTGTTCTTTGTTCCGATAATTGAGCGATAACTTGATCAGTAAATTGTTCCCATCCTTTTTTTTGATGAGAAGCTGCAACATTAGCACGAACCGATAATATAGCATTTAATAAAAAGACGCCTCTTTCTGCCCATTTAGTCAGATTTCCGTGCTTTGGAATATTAAACCCAATATCATTATGCAGTTCCTTATATATGTTTTTTAAGCTGGGCGGGGCAGGTATGCCCTCCGGAACAGAAAAGGACAAACCATGGGCTTGTCCCTCCCCATGGTAAGGGTCCTGCCCTAAAATAACCACTTTTACCTTTTCAAAGAGGGTTAAATTAAAAGCATTAAACATCAAAGCACCGGGAGGGTAAATTTTATATCCTTGTTGTTTTTCCTCTAAAAGGAAGCTTTTCAAAGCAATAAAATATTCCTTTTGAAATTCATTTTTCAGTACAGCTTTCCAACTTGCTTCTAATTTTATATCTGAAATACTTGTCTCTAAGGCAGGAATAGTCATTTTTATTTATTTTTGCTGATAATTAATCAGGTTTTCGGATATTTGAGCAAATTTATTAATTATTTGAGAGCATTGGTAGGAAATCCAAGCAAATCAGCATGAAAAAACTAGCAATTTATGGCGCAGGCGGATTTGGACGAGAGACTTTAAATCTGGTTCGAGAAATTAATTTGCATTTTCCAACTTGGGAGATGCTGGGATTTTTTGATGATCAGATTCCTAAAGGTACTATGGTGAACGATGAAGTTGTTTTAGGAAACTTTGAAGATTTAAATACCATGGCAGATGAAATTTACTTGGTACTTGCTATTGCCAGGCCCATGGTTAAAAAAAATATTATCGATGCACTTACCAATCCCAAAATTAATTTTGCTAATTTGATTCATCCCTCAGTAACCAATAAGGATTTTCAAAAAATACATTTAGGGAAAGGTATAATTATTACTGCAGGCGTAATATTAACGGTAAATATTAATATTGGCGACCATGTTATTATTAATTTGGCCAGTACCATTGGCCATGATGTAATGATTGGAAAATATTCTTCTATCATGCCGGGCGTAAGGCTTTCCGGCAATGTGATTTTAGAAGAAGGAACTTATTTAGGAACCGGCGCTATTCTTATTAATAATTTAAGCATTGGTGCTTATGCTACCATTGGTGCCGGAGCCGTAGTAATTCACGATATCAAACCAAATATTACAGCGGTAGGAGTACCGGCCAAACAAAAATGAGTATTCAAACTACAATTACTTTTTTAGGTACAGGTACTTCTCATGGTGTACCCGTCATAGCTTGTCATTGCAATATTTGTACTTCCAAAGACCCACGAGATACCCGTTTTAGAAGTTCTGTTTTGGTATCTCAAAATGGAAACAATGTGGTTATTGATACCGGCCCTGATTTTCGTTTACAAATGCTACGTGAACAAGTTGAAAAGCTGGATGCAGTGGTATATACACATGAGCATAAAGATCATACTGCCGGATTGGATGATATACGGGCATTTAATTTTGATGGCAAAGAAATGAATGTTTTTGCTACGGAAAGAGTACAACATAACTTACAAAAGAGCTTCGATTATATTTTTGCCGACCATAAATACCCGGGCGTTCCTTTAGTTAAAATAAATAAAATAAGTAACGAATTATTTTATGCGGCAGGAATACCTTTTATTCCTATAGAAGTAAAGCATTTGAATTTGCCGGTCTTGGGATTTAGAATTGGAGATTTTACTTATATTACCGATGCTAATTATATAGCGGACGAAGAAAAAGAAAAAATAAGAGGTTCTCGGTATTTGGTATTAAATGCACTACGAATTCAACCTCATATTTCACATTTTTCATTACAGGAAGCTATAATATTGGCCCAGGAATTAGGGGCTGAATCCACTTATTTTACCCATATCAGTCATCAATTGGGATTGCATTCCGAAGTAGAGAAGCAATTGCCTGAAGGTATATTTTTAGCCTATGATGGTTTGAAAATTGTATTTTAATACTTCCATATATTTATGAAAACGGACAGTATTGCTTCTCCTATTTTATTAAATGAAATCTGTAATTATTTAAATTCGGTAGCAAAAGGAATGTATATTTCTGCTGCGTTTAGTAATTCTAAAAATGAATTTATTTTACAATTTCATTATAAAAAGGAGCAGTTAAGTTTGGAAGTATATATGGATAATATAGTATCCTTTGTGTTTTTTCCGGAGAGTGCCGGATTTGGAAAGTCCTCTCAACATTTATTTCCTGAAATTGAAAATTTATTATTCCTACAAGCCTACGCTATGCGGGAGGATAGAGGATTTATTATTGAACTGGAAAAAGATTATGCTGTTTTAGTTAAATTATTTGGGAGAAACGCAAATGTTATTTTGTTTTTTAAAGATCAGGTAAAAGAAGTCTTCAGGACACAATTTAAGAAAGATGCCGACCTGTTGAAAAGTGATTTTAATATTATTGAAACCAATTTATTGCCACAAAAATATGTGATTAATGAAAGTGATGGACGAATAAGTTTAGCCTTAGCCAATACTTCGGACACTTTATCTTTATCGGCCATACCAGCAGTAAACGAATATGCTAAAAAATATTTTTATCATAAAAACTTTCTCCAACAAAAAAATAAATTAGTTCAGGAATTACTTAAAAGTAAGCAACATTTACAAGCCAGTATCGAAAAACTTACCGAGAAAACGCTGGCCAATGCTTCAAAAAATTATAAGCAAATGGCCGATTTAATACTTGCCCATATTCATACCATAACAGAGGGAACAGAAGAGGTAGAAGTCTTAGATTTTTATAATGATAATAATAAAATAATTATTAAACTAAAAAAAGGGATTAGTCCGCAAAAATATGCGGAAGTATTATATCGTAAGGCAAAAAATCAGGATATAGAAAAATTGAAAATGGCTGAAAATCTGGAAGGATTAAAAAAGAAATTGGATTTGCTTGATCAAAAATTGACTGCTCTGGAACAAGTGTCAAATTCAAAAGCATTGAAAGCTTTTTTACCTTCTAAAGATAGTACACCACAGGTGGTTATTCCATTCAGAGCCATTCAATTTCAGGATTATACCATTTATATTGGGAAAAATGCTGCTTCTAATGATGAATTACTCCATTTTGCAGGAAAGGAAGATACCTGGTTGCATGCCCGTGGGGTATCCGGATCCCATGTAGTGATTAAAAAGAAATCAAAGCTTCCAATTCCAAAGGAAGTCATTACCAGAGCGGCAGAAATAGCAGCATGGTATTCCAAGGCCAAAAATTCATCCTTAGTCCCCGTTATTTTTACGACAAGGAAATATGTCCGTAAACCTAAAGGAGCGGCTCCCGGTGCCGTTATTTGTGAAAGAGAAGAAGTATTGATGGTGGCGCCAAAGGAAATTTGAGTTGAAGGCCTTGAAATCTTAAATATCGTCTCGCATTACGGATTTTTTTCCATCCGTATATGGTTTGATTTGCATTGAACAAAGCTTTACAATTTTGGCAATTCTTTCCGCTCTTTTATCTGGAGTTTTCAAATTAGCATGTGCAATATAAGAGAACTTGTCCGTATTGGAAAGTTTGTTGAAAAACGCAAAAGCTTTTTTGTTTTTCTTTAATGCTTTTTCAAAGTCTTCCGGCAGGGATGTATTGCCTTTCAGACTATAGGCTTTATCCATAAGGCCATGCTTCACCCCATGTTCATAGGCTCTTAAACCGGCTTCAGTCATTTGACCGGAGGCAATAAGTTTAGCCACTTTATTTTTATTAATTAGGGACCAGACACTTTTCGGTTTTCTTGGGGTAAAACGAATAATGTATCGCTCCTCATCCATACCCTTGCGCACCCCGTCTATCCATCCAAAGCATAGCGCTTCCTCTACAGATTCCTCCCAATTAATACTGGGTTTACCGGTATTAACTTTATAAAAAATAAGCGTGACTTCCGATGCTTGATCATGGTTTTTCTCCAGCCATTGCCGAAACTCCTTTCTATTTTTTGCATAAATGGACTTCATGAAGCAAAGATAATAAAAATGTTAAAGGGCATCCGACGGGAAAAAAGCTTTGCGTAGAAATTGTTGAATGATTTGGGCTGCATTAATATTGTAGTTTGGGTTAAAAAAATAAGCGCTTCAAAGGAAATTTTTGACCCGCAAAATTTCAAATCATTCGTAATTCATGATTGATTCTTACCTTTGCAGCATGAGTACTAAACCACAAGATATTTTCCCGAAGATTATTTCCCATTGCAAGGAGTACGGATATGTATTCCCCTCCAGTGAAATTTATGATGGCCTGGCGGCAGTGTATGACTATGGACCATACGGGGTAGAACTCAAGAATAACATCAAGCAATATTGGTGGAATGCCATGACCCGCATTAATGAAAATATCGTGGGCCTTGATGCAGCAATTTTTATGGCACCTAAGGTTTGGAAAGCCTCCGGGCACGTGGATAGCTTTAGTGATCCGATGATTGATAATAAGGACTCCAAGAAACGTTACCGTGCGGATAACCTTATAGAAGATAAGATTGCCCAATATGAAAAGAAAGGCAAAACCGACAAAGCTACAGCATTGCAAAATGCCTTGGATGCTTGTATGGTGGAAAATAATTTGGGTGGTTTAAAAGCCCTGATAGAAGAACATGAAATTGTGGATGAAACCGGATCTAAAAACTGGACGGATGTGCGTCAATTTAATTTGATGTTTGGTACTCAAATGGGTTCAGTAGCAGAAACAGCCGATGAAATATATTTGCGCCCGGAAACCGCGCAAGGAATATTTGTAAATTTCCTGAATGTGCAAAAAACATCCCGCCAGAAAGTGCCTTTTGGAATTGCACAGATTGGCAAGGCTTTCAGAAATGAAATTGTAGCGCGTCAGTTTTTATTCCGTATGAAGGAATTTGAACAAATGGAAATGCAATTTTTTGTTCGCCCCGGCACTGAGATGGAATGGTATGCCCATTGGAAACAAAAACGTATGAACTGGCATCTTTCATTGGGGATAGCTGCGGATAAATATCGATTTCATGACCATGCAAAGTTGGCGCACTATGCCAATGCTGCAGTAGATATAGAATATGAATTTCCTTTTGGATTTAAGGAAGTAGAAGGGATTCATTCCCGCACAGATTTTGATTTGAAGCAACACATGGAACATTCCGGCAAAAAGCTTCAATATTTTGATCCGGAAATAAACGAAAATTACGTTCCCTATGTGGTGGAAACCAGTATTGGTGCGGACAGGATGTTTCTACTCGTACTTTGCAATGCCTATACGGAAGAAAAACTGGAAGATGGCAGTGAACGCTTAGTGCTGAAAATACCTCCGGTACTGGCTCCGGTAAAGGTGGCATTGCTTCCACTCCTTAAAAAAGACGGTTTGCCCGAAAAGGCACGTGAGATTATGGATCAACTACGGTTCCATTTCCGTTGTCAGTACGACGAGAAAGATGCTATTGGGCGCCGCTACCGCAGACAAGATGCCATTGGTACGCCCTATTGCATTACGATTGATCATGATACTTTGGTGGATCAGGCAGTAACCATACGCTTTCGAGATACCATGGAGCAGAAACGTATTCCCATTACTGAAATACTTGCCACGATTCAGGACGAACTGAGCGAGGAGAAATTGTTGAAAAAGATATAGTTTGTGGTTGATAAAAAATAAGCATTTTTTGAAATTTCAAATTAATGCTTAAATTTGATTTACCCAAACATAAAATATTATGAATCCTATCTTTAGAAACATTTTGGCGGTTATTGCAGGTACCTTGCTTGGAAGTGTTATCAATGGTGCAATAGTTGCGGTAAGCGGTCATATTATTCCGCCGCCGGCCGGGGCGGTCCTCACTACGGTGGAAGGATTGAAGGCCTCCATGCATTTGATGGAGCCAAAACATTTTCTGATGCCATTTTTAGCACATGCCATAGGTACTTTGGTCGGCGCCTTTCTGAGCGTTAAGATTGGGGTAAGCAGAAAAATTTTGCTTGCTATGATTGTAGGTGTTTTATTTCTTATCGGAGGAACTATTAATGTAATGATGCTTCCATCTCCAATATGGTTCAATGTATTGGATTTAGTAGTGGCTTATATTCCGATGGCATACCTTGGTGCACGCTTAGGAATCCGGTAGGATAAGATGTAGCAATTGGCAGATTGCAAAGACATACTTTTTGCCATAAAGAAATATATTCTTACGGATGGATATTTGCTAATATTTCCGGGTAGCCGTTTATTAATGTTCCAGCACTTTCAATAAATATTCGCCGTAACCACTTTTTTGAAGAGGCTTGGCGAGTTCGCTCAGGTGAGCTGCACTGATAAAACCTTGACGATAGGCAATTTCTTCTATACAACCTATTTTCCAGCCTTGACGTTCTTCAATGACCTGTACAAATTGGGAAGCTTGCATTAAAGAGCCGAAAGTACCGGTATCCAGCCATGCGGTGCCACGGGATAGCATTTGAACTTTAAGTTTATTAGCAGCTAAAAATGCCTTATTCACATCCGTGATTTCGTACTCGCCACGGGCGGAAGGTTGCAAGTTTTTAGCAATTTCGACTACAGAATTATCATAAAAATATAAACCCGGTACAGCATAATTACTTTTGGGTTTGTTAGGCTTTTCTTCGATACTTAAAGCATTGAAGTTATTGTCGAACTCAACTACTCCATATCTTTCAGGATCAGATACATGGTAAGCAAAAATAATTCCACCTTCCGGTTGCAGGCAATGATTTAAGGCTCCCTGTAAATCGGCCCCAAAGAAAATATTATCGCCTAAAATTAAGGCAACATTATCCTCACCGATAAAGGATTCACCGATGACAAAAGCCTGGGCCAAGCCATTAGGATTTGGCTGTTCCGCATAAGAAAATGAGCAGCCAATTTGAGAACCATCTCCCAGTAAACGCTTAAAATGCGGTAAATCCAATGGCGTAGATATGATGAGGATTTCACGAATACCGGCCATTAGTAATACTGATAATGGATAGTAAATCATTGGTTTATCATACACCGGCATGAGTTGCTTGCTCATAGCTAAAGTAATAGGGTGTAATCGAGTCCCGGAGCCACCGGCGAGTATTATGCCTTTCATAGTTGCGAAATTAAGTATTTTGATTTTATTATCCGATAGAAGCCATCATTGAAAGGCATTAAAAATAAAAATCGAACAGAAATTATTATTATCCGCATAAGATTTATTTAAGTTGCATTTTATATTCTGATTATTTTAAAAGAAATTTGAATCGTTAATTGATTATTATGCGATTAAACCTAGTGTTTAAAGGTAATATCTAACAGCGACAAGAATACAAAAAACAAGAATACATTAAACTAAATTACTATGAAAAGAACCCTTTTCTTATTTGCAACCCTCATGCTCTTTGCAAGTTCAATTTTTGCTACCGCAGGCAATCAACCCATTAAATATGCAAAGTTGGTTGATGCAAATGGTCGGCAAGTTCACTTTGGCGATACTGTAACCGTCAAAGGAATTGTACAAAGTGTTAATATGCCCGGAACCTTAACGGGAAGTTATTTCTTTTCCATTTATGATTCCAGTTCTGCCATTACTATTTATATGGCCAGAACCAAAGGAGGCAGAAGAAGCGGATATAATTATACCTACTCGCCAACTTTGGGAGATTCCGTTTCTTTAACGGCTACCGTTGCTTTTTATACTGTAAGAGCGGGATTTGGGGTAGTGGACACCACCGGATTTGAAATCTTGGCACCACTTCCGGTGAGCGGATATGATATTACGCTGATTAATTCCGGAAACACCGTACATAATCCTACATTGGTCAGCGGACTTCGTGAAAAAGAAGAATCAAACTTGGTGGAATTGGATAGTTTAACTTTATCCAATTCATCGCAATGGACCGCAGGTACCGGAAATTTTGTAAATGTACAAGCGCATAAAGTGAGTGATACTACTAAGAAATTTATGTTGCATGTACCTTCTGATGTTATCAGCAGTCGTGTTCCTTTAGGGATATTTAATGTACAAGGCATCGTTTATCAACAAGATATTACTGCGCCTTATACTTCAAATTACATGTTGATACCACGTTACTATTCCGATTTTAATATTATCTCTGCACCAAAAATCCCGATTCATAAAATAATTGAAATCAATCAGGAAACCAGTGGTATTGCAGATTCCACCGGGAAATTAGTTCGTGTAAAAGGGATTGTACAAAGTACAAACTTATATCCTCCGGGAGTTAGTAAAAATGTTTTATTGATTTCAATATTTGATAATACCGGTTCAATTATCGTTTACAATTCAACCAGCAATATGGGATACACTCCAAATATTGGTGATTCATTTTTCGTAGAAGGAACGGTTGCACAAATTAAAAATGTAACAGCAGGATTTCCGCCTACGCAGTTTAATACCGGTTGGACATATATTAATCCTGATTCAATAGCATTGCCCTCTTTTTCTACAGGCAATACTATTAAAAATCCTATCCAAGTAACTACATTGGCGGATAGTTTAGAATCCAAACTTATCACCTTAAAGAATGTAAAATTATTAGACACTACACAATGGGATACCACCGGTACTTCTTTTGGAAGATTTTATTTCCCAAAATATCAAATGTATGTTGATTTGGTGGATCAAAATAATAATCATACCAGAGCATGTATTTTGCGTATTGATTCATTGTTTTTCATTAGAAGACCGATTGATTATTTTAATATAACAGGTATTGAAGGTCAGGATACCATTACGCCGTTAGCATTTAGTATTTATCCTAGATTTAATGCCGATATCCAAATGATTCCTCCGGTATTGAGTTACTATAAAATCAGTCAGGTAAAAGGCAATGATGGCAATGGAGTAGCTACAGCAATTAATACCAAATGTTATTTGAAGGGAGTGGCGCACAGTGAAAATTTATTGAGCGGCGGTTTAAAATTCTCTTTGGTAGATAACACGGGTGCTATCACAGTGTATCGTACTAAAGCCTTGGCGAACTATACGCCACTACGTGGCGACAGCCTGAAGGTTTATGGTAAAATATCCCAAATTAACGGCCTGACCGTAATATTGGCCGATTCTATTGAGAAAATTAGTTCCGGTAATCCTTTACAAAACACCTATACGGTATCCGTGCTTATAGAAGCCGATGAGTCCTATCCAAGAAAATTAGTACATGTAAAATTGGTAAGTCAAACCCAATGGAATCCGGCTGCAAGTACAGGTACTAACGGATTCAGCATAACGGTAAAAGATACCACCAATTCTGATACCTTCTCCGTGTTCATTTCCAATGCCACCTCAGCGTTTAAAATGAGTATCCCGCAAGGACCGTTTAATATTACCGGTATATTGCAACAAAGCGATATGAATTCACCGTTTAATTCCGGTTATTATTTAGTTCCACGCGATTCCAATGATATCTGGTTATTATCCAGAGGAGTTCAAGGTATAGAAAACCAAAGTAATAATCAGATTCCGGTAACTATTTATCCAAATCCTGCTACCCAATTGGTTAATATTCAATTCGGAGCATTAAACGGAGCAGCAGTGATGATGAATTTATACAGCGCTACCGGAGTATTAATACATTCCGAAAAAGTGTATGGATCTTCACAAATGGATATATCCAACTTAGCGAAGGGTATGTATTTTATAAAAATGAATACTGAAGGAGGTTTACAAAGTAGTTGTAAGCTCATTAAAGAATAATTCTTGTACGTAATGTATTCCCGAAAGTGCCCTGTTCAATTCCGAACAGGGCACTTTTATTTTGCATAATCAGGTGTCCTTTTTCATAATAGGCAAGATATTCGTAATATTGCATTTGATTTTTAATTGATGAAAAATTTGCACACCACCACGCTTTCCATTCGTTCGTTGAGAACACCCGTCATTTTAATTGTATTTTTCGCCTTTTTTGCATCCACAGTTTTTGGACAGACAGGAGAATTCAGAGGTTTTATTTATAATAAAAATGGAGGAGAGCCTATTTTATATGCAACTATTAAGGTTAAAAACACCAAGCTGGGAACCATCAGTGATGAAAACGGCTATTATGATATAATCAAATTAGCACCCGGAAAATATACCATTCAGTTTTCCTATTTGGGTTTCGATACCACCTTTTTAGAAATCAATTTACATGCCGGAGAAAAATTAACCAAGAATATTTTTCTTGTCGGGCACCAAACAGAATTGAAAGAAGTAAGTGTAAATGCAAGTAGATCTAAACAAAATACCAGAGTTGAAATTTCAAAAGTAAGTATTACAGCCAAAGATATCCAGATGTTGCCCAGCATAGGCGGGCAGGCGGATTTGGCCCAGTATTTACAGGTATTACCCGGCGTTGTATTTACAGGCGATCAAGGCGGACAATTATACATTAGAGGAGGCTCTCCGGTGCAAAATAAGCTTACTTTGGATGGTATGACTATATATAATCCATTTCACTCTATAGGGCTGTATTCCGTACTGGATGTAGATATAATTCGTAATGCAGATATTTACACTGCGGCTTTCCCGGCGGAATATGGTGGTAGAATATCTTCCGTAATGGATATTAAAACCAGAGATGGCAATAAGGAGCATTTTGCAGGCATTGTCAGCGTGAGTCCCTTTTTATCTAAGTTGTCCCTGGAAGGTCCTTTACTTAAAATGAATGAAAACGGTACTTCAATATCTTATTTATTTTCCGGCCGGACTTCCTATTTAAAATCTACGGCACCTGTTTTTTATCCCTATACGGATGCATCAGGCCTGCCATATACTTTTACTGATTTATACGGCAAAGTAAATATTACCGGGGCCGGAGGCAGTAATATCAGCTTCTTCGGTTTTAACTTTAAAGACAATGTTGATTTTAAAAATTCCACTTCTTATGGATGGAATTCTTATGGTGCAGGCACCCGATTTTTAATTGTACCCTCTACTACTTCCACTATTATGGAAGGTACGGTGGCCGTTTCCGGATATTCCAGTTCGCAAACCAATCCCGGGGAAAAGCCAAGTACCAGTTCCATTAATGGCTTTGAAGGCAATATTAACTTCTTGAATTATTATGGCAATGATTTATTGAAATACGGCATTAATTTAATTGCGTTTAATACTAATTTTAGTTTTGATAATGCAGCCGCAGTAAATGTATCCCAACAAGATTTTACGACTGAATTGGCCAGTTTTGTAAACTATACAAAAGTCTTAGGCCGCTGGGTAATTGATCCGGGATTACGTCTGCATTATTATGCTTCCCAATCAGAGTTGGCCTTTGAACCAAGACTGGGGGTAAAATATGTATTAAGCGAACGTGTTAGAGTAAAATTTGCCGGTGGCTATTATTCCCAAAATTTAATGGGGGTTACCAGCGATCGTGATGTGGTCAATTTATTTTATGGATTTATTGCAGGTCCTGCGGATTTGCCTAGTCATTTTGACGGGCAGGCAACCAATAGTGTTTTGCAAAAAGCAATTCACGGGGTAGGCGGATTTGAATTTGATTTAGGGAAAAATATAAGTTTAAATCTTGAAGGTTATATTAAGGACTTTACTCAGTTGACTAACTTAAATCCTAATAAGATTTTTGACAATACTGCCTCTTTCCTAAATAAACCGGATTATTTGCGTGAAGATTATATTATTGAAACAGGAAAGGCCTATGGTATGGACTTGAAAATTGTATATGATAAACGTCCATTTTATGTTTGGGTAACTTATTCTTTAGGTTTTGTTACCAGAAATGACAGCTTCCAAACCTATTATACCAATTGGGATAGGAGACATACCATAAATGTAGTGACCTCTTATGACTTTGGTAAAAAGCACAGTTGGCAGTTTAATTCACGCTTTACTTTAGGTACAGGGTTCCCATTCACTAAAACAGCAGGTTTTTACGACCAGCAAACTTTTCAAAATGGCATCACAGGAAATTATGCAAGCAGTAATGGTATATTAGGAGTATTATATAATAATCAAATAAATACCGGACGATTATCTACTTATCATCGTTTGGATGTTTCTTTACAAAAAAAATATACTTTTGGTCAGTATCGAGAATTACGTTTAAACCTGACGGTGACCAATGTATATGATCGGGCTAATGTTTTTTACTTTAATAGGGTCACTTATGAACGCATCAATCAGTTGCCAATATTACCAAGCTTTGGCATTACTTTAGTATTCTAAATAATAGTTTGAATATATTTGCACCATGAATTTCGGTACTATGAAGCACTGGTATATATTACTTTTACTCCTTATTTCTTTTCTTATGTCTTGTAAGAGAGATAATAACAATATTGAACGTAAATGGAAATTGGAAGGTAGTGATGTAATTTTACAAATTAATGCAGATAGTACATATACCTTTATTGAACACAATAATCCTAAAAAAGGAAATTGGAGAATGCCTGATGAAAAAACCATTCTTTTTTCAGATAATCAAGCTACAATTCAAACTCTTACAGATAAGGAACTGATTATTGTAATGAATGACGAGGAAATGAAATTTCAGGCTGAATAATGTCAAATATTGTTCAAATCTTTACTGATGGAGCATCCTCCGGAAATCCGGGTCCCGGAGGCTTCGGTACCATTCTAAGGTACAAAGGTCATGAAAAAGAAATAAGCAAAGGATTCCGTAAAACCACCAACAATAGAATGGAGTTATTGGCCGTTATTGAAGGGCTTAAGGCTTTGAAATTTGAAGGCTTGGAGGTGATAGTAGAATCTGATTCCAAATATGTGGTAGATGCCGTAGAAAAGGGTTGGGTATTTAATTGGCAAAAGACAGGATTTAAAAATAAAAAGAATGAAGACTTATGGCGAGCATTCTTGAAACTATATGAAAATCATAAAGTAAAATTTAAATGGATTCGTGGCCACAATGGTCATCCCGAAAATGAACGTTGCGATGTATTGGCAACCACAGCTGCGGCACATCCGGTGGAAATAGATACGTACTATGAAAAATTTGGATAGGGCTTAAAAATCCCAAACCGGATTGCGCTTCCTATATTTAATATATCTGCCAATATTCAAAATAAAGGCCAAGGTTAAGTAAATAACAATAGGAATGGCACCTAAAGTCAAGAAGCTGATATAAATAAAAAACAATCTTATTTTGGAAGTAGCAATTCCCATGCGTTCCCCTATAAAAGAAAGCACACCAAACATTCCTTTTTCAAAGAGTTGTCTGAAGTAATTAGATAAGGTTTCCATTGTTTAATAATTATTGATGTAAAATTACAAAAATTATTCCGTTTTTAGCGTTTTGGTAGAAAAATTGGTCAAATTTTCATTTTATTATCTGTTATTCAGCTATTTTTAAATTTACATTGGGACTTTGTAGTATTTTGATGCCAATGCCGCAATTTAAACAGCGTTTTTTATCGCAATATTCCTTTTTTAAATGTAATAAACCTTGTGAGTCAAACGCATTCTTTTTAGTAAACCCTACACCGCCCATTAAGGCAGTAATGCTATTATGCTCGGGTTTTATTTGCATGAGAAAATCTAAGGCCTTATCTTTAAATTTTTGATCACCTCTCAGCATACCGTATGCATATAGCATTGGAATGACGGTATTAATTAATAAAATTTGAACACTGGCCGATCCCATTCTTTTGGGTACAGATTTTTTACTTTCATGCTCAAAAGTATAATGTGAATCCCAATAGGGTGAGGCTTCACTTTGAAATAGGCTTTCTAATGTTTTTACAGAATCAGTATCCAATACACGCGAAAATAAATGATCGGAATGATGACTTAATTTCGCGAATTGCGAAATACGAATACTAGGAAAATTATCCGGTCGCATTCTTAAAAATTTCCATCGGTTGATGCCGATAGGAGAGAGCTGATATTTTTTTCTTAAGAAGCTCCATTCATTTTTCAATACATTGGGATATATATCTATAAAATCAGTTTCCAACATTCCTGCCTGACCGTATAATAAGGCTTCTAATTGCAAAAGGTTTTTTCTATGCTTTGCCAATATGTTTTGAGGCAAAGTTTCAGTTAAGCGTTCAAAAGCATCGGCATTTACTTTAAAACCGAAATTTCTTCCTAAATATTGATAAAATACTTCGCGCCAATTTCCTTTGGAGGCTCTAAATTTTTCTTCGATAAGAATAACCTTTTGTTCCAATTTTTCAATGGTCATACGTTCGAGCCAGGCGGAAATATGAAATGGTTCTATTAAATTGATTTGATCCTGGCAAGGGATTGTTTTATTATTGGGCTTTAATTTTTTATATCTGTCCAGCGTTGCATCAGCTATGTAATCTTTCAAAGCCAGCACGGGAATATGGTTATGTATATCGGAATCATGTTCGTAAACAACATGAAGAATGACATTCTCATAAGCAGTATCTTCCGAATGGCCATGTAAATCCCAATGAGAAGTTTTCCAATGAATTTCAACAGACCCGGCCCATCGCACCTCACCCATGAGCATTTGAGCATTTAAAAAATCCGGTCCGGCATTAAAATTATGATCTCCAACTCTAATGATTTTAATAGGCTCCCCTTGGGTGGTTCTTAAATCATGAGTGGCAAATAATGAATGTTTCCAGAGTGTGTGCAGTAGGTCCTCATTCATGCAATTGCATTTAAAATACTATAAAATATCTTTCATCAAAGCTTCCATTTCCATTTGTACTTTTTTAGCTTCCAAAGCAGCTGCATGGGCAAAATTTTCTGAGCCATCAGCAAAAATGATGCTTCTGGAGGCATTGACTAATAAACTGATATCGGCGGTAAGTCCGGCTTTAGATAATTCTTTTAAATCACCTCCCTGGGCGCCAATGCCGGGTACCAGTAAAAAATGATTCGGAATTAATTTCCTGATGCCTTGTATGTACTCCGGGCGTGTAGCACCTACTACATACATCATGTTTTCAATGCTTCCCCAAGCAGAGGATTGGATTAATACTTCTTCATAAACTTTATGTCCTCCAGTAGCTAACATTTCAAAATTTTCAGCACCGGGATTAGAAGTTAATGCTAAAAGTATAGACCATTTATTTTCATATTTAAGAAATGGTTCAATGGTATCCTTGCCCATATATGGTGCTAAGGTGATGGCATCGAATGGCAGGGTTTCAAAAAATGTTTTTGCATAATGGGCTGCCGTATTACCTATATCCCCTCGTTTGGCATCTGCAATGCTTAATACTTCCTTAGGTAAATAAGCTAAAGTTTTTTGCATACTTTCCCATCCTGCCAAGCCATTGGATTCATAAAAGGCCGTATTGACTTTGTAGGAAACTGCATAGGGCAGCGTAGCATCTATTATTTGCTTATTAAATTCAAATACCGGATCCTTTTCCTTGTGCAAATGCATCGGAATTTTACTTATATCAGAATCTAATCCTACACATAAATAGGATTTTTTAATTTTTATTTGTTCGATTAATTCAGCTCGTTTCATTATAACAAAGGTAGGATTTTACTGCTTAAATTCAAATTTTACAAAAGATACTGTATGCTAGTTGTTAAGCATTTTATGTGATACTGATATCGTATTTATTTAATAGTCCCATGGCGCCGTAAATTGAAAATTTTGCTTTTTTAATCGTATTTTGATCCGGGTCTATTGAAAAGTGATGTGCGGTTCTAAAATCTGTTTCTTTCAAATTGGTATTGGAGAAAATGACATTTAATAAATCACAATTATCGAATATTGCTTTCTGTAAATTACATTCACTGAAGTCTACATTTTTTATAGAACAGCTTTTGAAAAGAGTTGCATTCAATTTCTTTTTAATAAATATGGAATAATCAAGTATAGAATCTTCAAACTGGACAGAAAATAAAAAATCTGTGCATTCGTTAAAGTGAATGCCCATGATTTTACAAGCAATAAATTTAGCATTATTTAATTGGCAATTGTATAATTTAGTCATTGAAAAATTACAATTTCTAAATTCACAATCCAAAAACTTACAGGAGGAAAAAATACTTTCAATAAAAATGCAATCCGTAAAAATGCAATTTTCAAATTCATGATTTTTGAATTCTTGATTGGCGTAATTTATGGCCTTAAAGGTAACATCAGCAGTAATCATATATATTTGATTCGTATCAAAAAAAGAAGTATAAATATATTAATTACAAAACTACATTATTTCACTTCTGATAAATAAAGAATATCTTTACAATATTTAAGATAGCTATTCGTCCTAAAGGCTAAATTCAAGCGTAATCATCTTGAATAATGTATTTTAAAATTTATATTGTTGAATAATAATTACTTACACGAATTGAGCACGAAATAATAATTGTTAACGGAAACTTTGAAATTAATTTTTGTTTCCATAGTTTTGTACCGAATTCCAAGCGTTATTCATCGATATCATAAATTAACAGCCTTATGCTTAGAAAGATATTACCCATTTTAGTACTCACTTTATCTCCGGCATTTGCATTTACACAATCCACTTCTGCTCCTAAGGAAGTCATGAATTTAAGCCTATCCCAGGCCATAGATTATGCGATGTCGCATAAAGCGGATGTAATTGATGCGCAAATTGATCAGAAAATTGCCAAACAAAAAGTTAGAGAAATTACCGGTGCAGGATTACCGCAATTAAATGCTTCATTTGAATTGCAAGACTATATTGTTCGTCCTACCACGGTGTTTCCGGATTTTCTTTCACCTTCCATTTATGGGGTATTGGTAAAGGAAAATTTAGTACCTGTATCTCATTTCCCTGCTTCAGTCGGAATGTTTCCGGTGCAGTTTGGAACTAAATATAATGGTACCATAGGCGCATCTGCATCCCAACTCATTTTTGACGGTACATTTTTAGTTGGTTTAAAAGCAGCCAGAGTGTACACTCAATTGGCTCAAAAAATGACCGATCGCACACGCATCGATGTTGTAGAAAATATTACCAAGGCTTATTACGGTGTAATTATTAATCAAGAACATAAAAAGCTTTTGGAAGCTAATGTTGCTCGATTACAAAAAATATATGATGATACTAAGGCTTATAATGAAGCCGGTTTTGCCGAAAAAATTGACGTAGATCGTTTAAAAGTTCAACTAAACAATTTATTAGTTGAAAACGAAAAAGTTGATCGATTATTAGAAATCAGTGTGGACTTATTAAAATTCCAAATGGGTATGCTTATTAGTTCCGAAGTGAAACTAACGGATACTTTAACTTATAATGCAATAGTAGAAGAAGCAGGAAATAATACTGATTTTTATTCCGGCAGAATTGAATATTCCTTATTGCAAACGCAAAAGGAACTTTATGGTTTGGATGTAAAAAGAAATCAAGCAGGTTATTTGCCAAACCTGGCAGCTTACGGAAGCTTAAGTTCTCAAGCCTTAAGAAATGAATTTAATGTATTTGATCCCGGAAAACAATGGTATGCCTCCTTTATTTTAGGAGCTAAATTAAATCTGCCAATTTTTGATGGTTTTCAAAAAAGTGCCAGAATTCAACAGGCAAAATTAAATTTGCAAAAGCTTACTAATGATGAAAACAATCTTAAAAATTTAATTGATTTTCAAGTGAAGGCCGCCAGAGTAAGTTATGACAATGGATATAAAACTTTGATGGAACAAAAGCAAAATATGGAATTGGCTCAGGATGTAGCCAGGGTAACACAAATTAAATATAAGGAAGGTGTAGGCTCCAATTTGGAAGTGATTAATGCTGAAACTTCCTTACGTGAAGCTCAAACCAATTATTTTGATGCCTTGTACAATCTCATCATTGCACGCACCGACTTATTAAAAGCTGAAGGAAAACTAAGTAAATAAAATCACCGATAAAACATAAAATTTTAATTCATCATTATGTATAAAAGGATATTACCAATACTCGCTCTTGCCTTTTTAATGGCTTGTGGGAATAAAACCACCGAAAGTAAAAAGGAAAAATTAGACAAGCTCAAAAAAGATGAAGCTGCACTGAAAATTAAAATTCAGGATTTAGAAAAAGAATTAGGCGCCGATAATTCTGCACAAAATGCAGAATTGGTTAGTTTAATGAATATTCAGGTGAAGCAATATAAACATTATCTTGAAGTACAAGGTAAGGTAGATTCTGATGAAAATACCGGTGTAAGTGCAAAAGCCGGTGGAGCTATTACGGATATTAAAGTTCAACGCGGCGATCATGTTTCTCGCGGACAATTACTCATTCAATTGGATGATGCGGTATTGCGTCAAGGATTGGAAGAACTTAAAAATTCATGGGAACTTGCCAATACGGTTTATAACAAGCAAAAAAAGCTTTGGGATCAAAAAATTGGTACCGAGTTACAATACTTAACTGCTAAAAATAATAAAGAATCTTTAGATCGTAAAATGTACACTATGCAGGAGCAAATTGAATTGTATCGCATCAAGTCTCCAATTAATGGTATAGTAGATGAAGTAACTCCGAAAATTGGTGAAACGGTAATGCCGGGTATGCCATTGGTTCGGGTAGTGAATTTAGATAAATCAAAAGTAGTGGCTGAAGTATCCGAATCTTATGCTTCTAAAATTAAAGCAGGAGATGAAGTATTGGTTTCCTTCCCCGATCAAAACAAAGATATTGTATCTAAAATTAGAGTGGTGAGCCAAGCCATCAATACCATCAACCGTACATTTACCGTAGAGCTTGCTATCTCTCCGAAGGATGTAAAATTACATCCGAATATGGTGGCTATCGTTAAAATAAATGATTATAAAAATGACAAGGCCATCGTCATTCCTGTAAATATGGTTCAAAGGGATGAAAAAGATGCATTTGTTTATGTGGCCGTTAAACAAGACAAAGGATATATTGCCAAGAAGAAAGTCATCACCACCGGCAGTAGCTATGGTGATGAAATGGAAGTCCTTTCCGGTCTTAGTACCACCGATCAATTAATTGGCACCGGATACCAAAACGTAACCGACGGACAAGCCATTGAACTTTCAAAGAATTAAATTTCTTGTTAGCAAGAATTTTGAATAACCAGTGTTGACTTTTGAAAATAACTTTATTTTCTGCAATTAAACCGCTACAATGAAGAATTTTAAACCTACCAGTTGGTCTATTGATAATAGAACCAGCATATATATTATAACGATAATAATTACCCTTGCAGGAATTATTACGTACAATAAACTCCAAAAAGAAAAGTTTCCTGATATTGTAATTCCTACTATTTATGTAGGTACCATATATCCCGGTACTTCTCCTTCTGATATGGAGAATTTGGTTACCCGACCTATTGAAAAGCAAATCAAGGCAATTTCCGGAGTACGTAAAGTTACTTCTAATTCTGTACAGGATTATTCTATGATTACCGTAGAATTTAATACCAATGTACAAGTTACTGATGCCAAACAAAAAGTAAAAGATGCCGTGGATAAATCTCAATCAGATTTGCCTACGGATTTACCGCAGCAGCCCAACGTTCAGGAAGTAAACTTCTCCGATATACCGGTGATGTTTGTTAATCTTTCCGGTGATTTTGAGATGTCCAAAATGAAAAAGTACGCGGAAGATCTTCAAGATAAAATTGAAGGTTTTAAAGAAGTAACCCGTGTGGATATTGTCGGTGCTTTAGATAAAGAAATCCAGGTGGACGTAGATATGTACAAAATGCAGGTGGCAAAAGTTACCTTCAATGATATTGAGCGTGCCATTCAGTCGGAAAACATGACCATCTCTGCCGGTACCATCAAGGTAGGCGATATGAAACGTGCCATTCGCATCAGCGGACAATATTCCGATCCAAATTTAATCGGCGATATTGTTATTAAATCGTCTTTGGGCGGCAATATATATTTGAAGGATTTGGCTACTGTTAAAGAAGGATTCAAAGAGCGTGAAAGTTTTGCTCGTTTAGATCATAAGCCCGTAATTACCCTCAACATTATTAAACGCTCAGGGGAGAACCTCATTGAAACTTCTGATAAAGTTCGTGAAGCTTGTACAGAAATGCAAAAAACCAAGTTCCCGAAAGATTTGAAAGTTACCATTACCGGGGATCAATCTTCTCAAACACGGAATACTTTAAATGATTTAATAAATACTATTGTTATCGGATTTATTTTGGTAACGGTGATTTTAATGTTCTTTATGGGGACCACCAATGCATTTTTCGTGGCACTCTCCGTACCGCTGTCTGCCTTTCTGGCCTTCCTTTGTATGCCGCTACTGGGCGGTATCTTAGGATTTAGCTATACGCTTAATATGATTGTTTTATTTTCATTCCTGCTGGCCTTAGGGATAGTGGTGGATGATGCCATTGTGGTGATTGAAAATACCCACCGTATTTATCATGACACCAAACAATCCATTATTAAATCGGCCAAGTTTGCTGCGGCGGAAGTATTTATACCTGTAATGGCCGGTACACTGACCACAATTGCACCATTCTTCCCGCTCTTATTCTGGCCGGGGATCATCGGTAAATTTATGTACTACCTGCCGCTGACTTTAATTGTAGTGCTTTTGGCTTCTCTTATCGTTGCATACATTATGAATCCGGTTTTTGCGGTTTCATTTATGGGTGATAAAAAAGACAAAGCTAAAAATGATAAATATTTTAAATATTCCGTTATCGGATTAGCAGTTTTAGCATTATTATTTTATTTAGGCAGTACCAAATGGTTGGGTAATTTATTAGTATTTATCGATGTGTTTATTGTCCTCAATAAATATGTATTTAATAAATGGATTCATTACTTCCAAAATAAAACACTCCCTGCTTTTATGCGTGCTTATGAGCGTTTGCTCAGAAGGATTTTAAAGGGAAATATGCCGTATTATACTTTATTAATTATTGTATTACTATTGGTGTTTTCAGTGGTATTGGTAGGTATTCGCGCACCAAAGGTGGTATTCTTCCCATCCGGTGATCCGAACTTTGTATATACTTATATTGAAATGCCTATCGGAACGGATATCAGTGTTACGGATTCTGTAACTCGGATTATTGAAAAACGAGTTTATGGGGTAATTGGAGAAAATAATCCTGATGTAGAATCCGTTATTTCTAACGTAGCGGTAGGCGCCGGTGACCCGCAAAATCCTGATAGGAGTGTGGCACCACATAAAGGCAAAGTTGCCGTTGCATTTAAGGAATTTGCTGAACGTAAAAATCCGCATACTATAGTTTATTTGGATAAAATTCGTGAAGCTGTAAAAGGCATTCCCGGTGCTAAAATTACGGTAGATAAAGAAGCCAATGGTCCTCCGGTAGGTAAACCGGTAAATATTGAAATTTCAGGAGATGATTATACCAATTTGGTGAAAATTTCTAAGGAAGTAAAAACATTTATTGAAAAACAAAAAATTGGCGGTATAGAAGATTTACGTTCCGATTTGCAGGATCAAAATCCTGAAATTAGAATTGATATTGATAGGGTAAGGGCCAATAGGGAAGGGATATCCACCGGACAAGTAGGTATGGAACTGAGAACCGCCATATTCGGATTTGAAGCTTCTAAGTTTAAGAGAGGAGAAGATGAATATCCAATACAAGTGCGTTATTCAGAAAATGTGCGTAAAAACATTGATGCACTTTCTGATTTAAAAATTACCTACCGTGATATGAATACCGGTTTAGTGCGTCAAATACCGCTCTCTGCCGTGGCTAAGGTTAATTTCGGCAATACATTGGGTAGTGTAAAAAGACTCAACCAAAAGCGCTTGGTAACGCTTTCCAGCAATGTGCTGAGCGGCTATAATCCGAATGAAGTAGTTAGCAATATTAAAAATGCTTTAGTGGATTATCATGCTCCTGATGGATATGATATCAAATTGACGGGTGAACAGCAGGATCAAAAAGAAACCGGTGATTTCCTCGGCCTGGCCGGTATGCTGGCGCTTGGATTTATTTTGCTCATTTTGGTTATTCAATTTAATTCCTTCTCCAAACCGCTTATTATTATCTCTGAAATATTATTTAGTGTTATTGGGGTACTTTTAGGTTTTGCCATATTCAAAATGGATATTTCCATAGTAATGACCGGGGTAGGAATAGTGGCACTTTGCGGTATTGTTGTTAAAAACGGTATATTATTAGTGGAATTTTCCGATGAATTAAGAGGAAGAGGACACCTTACTCATACTGCCATTATTGAAGCAGGAAAGACGCGTTTAACCCCCGTTATTTTAACGGCTACCGCTGCTATTTTGGGCTTAATGCCTCTTGCATTAGGGATGAATATTAATTTTTATACTTTACTCGATCATTTCGATGCACAGTTTTACATCGGTGGTGAAAGTGTGGTCTTCTGGGGGCCTTTGGCATGGACCATCATTTTTGGTTTAAGCTTTGCCACCTTCCTGACCTTATTAGTGGTACCTGCTATGTATTTAATTAGTTACCGCATTAAATTCGGATTAAAAAGAAAAGGTATTTTGCCTAAGTTTAAGGCAGAATAAACCTCTTTTCATCATAAATAAAGGCCGAAAGTATAATTCCATACTTTCGGCCTTTTTTTGTTAATAGGGGACGGACATTTAATAAAAATTAATTTCTGACTTACAGTTAATTAATTATATTCGCAGCATTAATAATGAAGAGTAGCATGGAAAATGAAAACCCTACTGAATTATCCTTACGCGAGCCGCATTCTTTAGCCATCAGAATATGGCATTGGCTGAGCTATTTTTCCATCAGCGGATTATTAATGACAGTCCTCGCCAGTTCTTATTTATTTGGTACTAAAAAGAATATAGCATTTGTTTTAAACCAAGCCAAGGAGAGCGGGGTAACTATGAATAGTACCCAAGCCAAAGATTTGGCACATGCCTATAATGATAAAATATGGTATTGGCATGGAAATATAGGCATCGTATTATCCATATTGTTTTTGTTTAGAATAGTAGTTGAAATTTTTCTGTCCAAAGAAGAAAAATTTATCGGTCGATTGAAAAAAGGACTAAAATCATGGAATCATCCGGGTATTGGGCATGGCACCAAGCATTACGTGCGAGTCAAATTTATATACCTCGTGTTTTATGCAATTTTATTAGTGGTAGTGAGTACAGGATTGATGCTTTACTTTGCCGATGATAATAAACTATTGCACCAAATGGAACATAACATTAAGCAAGTCCATAATTTCTGTATGTATTTGGTTCTGGGATTTATCGTTGTCCATTTAGGGGGATTAATTATAGCAGAAAACACCAATCTGCAGGGAGTGGTTTCCGATATGATTAATGGCGGCAAAAAGAAAAATTAAAGTGCCTTGAATTATTTAAGTTTCTGAGCTTTTTTTGACAGCTTCCTACCCCTTATCGTTATTCGGGTATGAATGCAGTTTGTACCGAAATTATTTCCTTATTATCTCAATCTTATGATTTGAGGGAAATATGTGCCATGGAGCATATTCCCG
>CAIKRV010000015.1 GCA_903829945.1 uncultured bacterium
AGGTCCTTAATTAAGGACCTTTTTTAATTTATTTCAATATGAAATTATTATCCAATTAATTTTTAATAATTTTCTTACTGCTTACGGAATTAATGGAATAGGTTTTTAAAATATATACGCCTGCCGGCAACATTTCCATATTTATTGTTTCATGCTGCTGAACAGCAATAAAATCATTTGTAAGGATGGTTTTACCATTTAAATCTGTAAGAACTATATGATTAAATTTCCCATCAATATATAATAGGTCTTTCACCGGATTAGGATAAATTAGAATAATATCTTCCGGAGCCATAGCATTTTCAATACCTACCGTACGTTTTACAAAAAACTTTTTAGTGGTGTCCTTGCTCCAAGTACCCCAAGCATTTTTAGCATGTACCGTAATGGTATGTGAATCCACTATGGATTTATTCAGTACTAATGAATCAGAAATGGTAATGCTATCCACTCTTGCAGGAGAAAAAGGGATATTAAAATTATTACCATTTCCATAAAAAGTAATATAATCTACAAAATATTCCAGTTTAACAATTTTACCGTCCAATAATGGTTTATCGGGAGCAACCATTAAAAAAGGAGATGAAGTATAAAACCCATATTCCCCATTAGAATATTTTGCACGAATATAAGCTCTATGCCATCCATTGGCAATGCTATTAGTAGCTAAGGATACATTATTGGAATATATACGTGAGGCCGGGATGCTTATTTCAGTACCCTTACTCAGTCCGGGTTCTTTGTCATAAAAATATTCCAGGGCATTTATATTTACGGTGGTATCTAAGGGGCGTTGGTCAATGTAAAACATTTGACCTTCCACCGGACCCCATTCACCCGTACTAAAGCCGAATCGAACAAATAATTGGTGCATTCCGGCGGTTAATCCGGAAGTACTTACACCATAAGATGCGGTAATGGCGCCAGAGGCAGTAACACTGAGTGCATTTGCATTTCCTACACCGGGATCTTTATCAAAAAAATACTCCGCCTTTGAAATACTTTGTGCTTTTAATGAAACTATTCCCAACAGCCATAAAAGCATTAAAAGGGATAACTTTTTCATTTATTGCTGCTTTTTAGCTTTTATAGTAAAATTCAAGGTGCCGCCTTGTGGTACTACGTCATTTACAATATCAAATTCGGTAATAAGCGGAAGTGCAGGATCACCACCATAACTGTTTAAAGGCTTACTGCCTCCAAAGGGGCCTACGTCCGTTCCGTCTGTTCCTGCATTGTGTCCTACAGAACTTGATTTTAAATGATAATCATTATTTACACTAAATTCATCGTACCTGTTATTAGGGTCAATTTTTAAAAAGCTTGGATCTTTACTGATAAAATTACCGGAACCGGTATTGGTACCATTCGGAATGCTATCAACGGCTGAGGCTCCGGAGCCCGGAGTTTTTAATGTAATATTATTTTTAAAACTTGATTTATCTATAGTGGAGCTAACTGCTGCGGTACCATAAAATATATTATTAGATATGGTAGCATTGGTTAAATAACTCAAGGAGGAGGTATTTAAAAACAAATTATTTTTAATGCTTACATTTCCTACAAAGCCATTTACAGAATATCTGAAAAAGACGTTATTTAAAATTAAAACACTGCCAACAGCACTGGAGGATGGACCACTTAAATCAAAAATAAAATTATCTGCAATGAGCCAATTCGCAGAGGAATCATTAATTGATATACTATAAGTAACATAACATCTTTCAATATCAATATTGGATGCTTTAACTTTAGAATTATAATTAATGTTTTGATTCACATAAAATCCGATAATAGTAACACTATCAGTATAAAAATCAATATAATCAACAGTGGTCGCTGAAACATTTACATTGACAGGATGATGTCCTTGTCCAATTAATGTTAAATGTTTTTTAACGGCAACATTCCCGTAACTGGTATTGGTACCGAGTACAAATAGGGTATCTCCGTTTTTAGCAGCGGACATCGCCGAATTTATAGAGGTATAAGATGCAGGTTTTTTACTGTCATTACTAACAGTTAATACTGTTGCTTTTACTGTACTTGCTGCAATAAAAAGTAAGGCAAATAGGTAAAAATGCTTTTTCATGGTATTTTACTTAGTGTTAATGTTTTGCTAATAAAAGGATGGTATTCATCCTCAACACACAAAGTTAAAATAATATTTTATAAAATCTCTATTTTGGTAGGGTTTATATGGTATTAATCATTTAAAAGGAGTGTTTTTTGTCATTTTTGTGCTATTTGGCTATCAATGAACATTTCCTACCTTTGTATCATGGAAGAAGTATTTGTAGTAGATGCATTGCGTACCCCCATTGGAAAATATGCGGGTGCATTGAGTATGGTTAGGCCGGATGATCTTGCCGCCTTGGTGATAAAAACCATTGTAGCGCGCAATTCAAAGGTGCCGGTGGATTTAATTGAGGAGGTGGTTTTGGGTGCAGCCAATCAAGCCGGAGAAGACAATAGAAATGTAGCTCGGATGGCTTTATTATTGGCCGGATTACCTATTCACATTAGTGGCGTAACTGTAAATAGACTTTGTGCATCGGGCTTGCAAGCCATTACTGATGCTACACGTGCTTTGATGTTGGGACAAGGTGATATTTACATTGCAGGAGGTGTGGAAAGCATGAGCAGGGCCCCTTTTGTAATGAGTAAGTCGCAAACGGCATTTGATAAGAATGTGGCTGTTTTCGATACTTCTTTAGGTTGGCGTTTTACCAATCCTAAACTGGCAGATATGTATTATCCCTACAGTATGGGCGAAACTGCAGAAAACGTTGCGGAGCGTTATTCCATTACGAGGGAAGAGCAGGATACTTTTGCAATGAAAAGCCAAGAGAAATATCAAGCAGCATTTGAAGCAGGAAAATTTGATCGTGAAATAGTGCCGGTAAGCATTCCGCAAGGAAAAGGAACCGAATTAAATATTAGCAAGGATGAGCATCCTCGCTTAACGGATTTATCCAAGTTAGCAGCTTTGAAACCGGCATTTAAAAAGGAAGGCGGAACCGTAACGGCAGGCAATTCCTCAGGTATTAATGATGGGGCTGCTGCTTTAATACTCATAAGCGGTTCAAAAATGAAAGAATTGGGGCTACAGCCTTTAGCCAGGGTAGTTAGTATGGCCTCGGCAGGAGTGGCTCCTGAAGTCATGGGATTGGGCCCTATACCTGCTACCCAAAAGGCTTTGAAAAGGGCAGGACTACAAATTGCCGACCTAGGATTGGTAGAGCTTAATGAGGCCTTTGCATCGCAAAGTTTGGCCTGTATGCGCGAATTGGGATTGGATGAATCCATCGTAAATGTAAACGGTGGTGCCATAGCCTTGGGTCATCCGCTGGGGTGTAGCGGCGCAAGGATAAGTACTACCCTTATTCATGAAATGCAGCGTAGAACTCATGTTCGATATGGTCTTGCCACCATGTGTATAGGGGTCGGTCAAGGTTCAGCAATCATATATGAAAAATGCTGAGGACGGACTTTAAGAAGCATTAATTTAGCTTAAGAAACCCATAGTACCAGCCCTTTTAAATAGGATCCCTCCGGGTGATATATATTAATTGGATGGTCTGCTCCTTGGTGCACTTGATACACAATACGTACATTTCTGCCTACATCGGCAGCAGCTCCAAAAATAATTTTCTGAAATAATTCTTGCGAGATATTTTGTGAACAAGAGAAGGTAAATAACAATCCTCCTGGTTTTATTTTTTGAAAAGCACGCATATTAATTTGCTTATAACCTCTTGTGGCATTATCTACGGCTCTGGCATGCTTTGCAAAAGCAGGAGGGTCCAATACGATAATATCAAATTCATTTTCCGGCATTGTTTTGAGATATTCAAAACAATCAATAGCTAAGGATTGATGCTTTTGAACATCGTAACGGTCCGCATTGAGATGTACATTTTGGTTGCATTGATCAATGGCGGTATTGGATATATCCACGGATTGTACTTGGGTAGCACCGCCTGCCAAAGCATATACACTAAAGCCACCGGTATAACTAAAGCAATTCAACACCGTTTTGCCGGAGGAGAATTTTTGCAATAAATGCCGACTGTCTCTCTGGTCTATGAAAAAACCGGTTTTTTGTCCGTCTATAAAATCCACTTGAAATTTTAAACCATTTTCTAGTATTGATACAGGAGAATGATGATTTCCGGCCAACCATCCTGCTGGGCTATTTATTCCCTCTATAGCCTCAGAGGAAGCTTTTGTTTTCATATATATATTAGTGTATCCACAATTTTGGAGGGCGTTTATGAGGTATTCTTTGATGTGTTCTGTGCCTTTGATGAGCAGCTGCATTACTGCAACGTTATTGTAAATATCTATAATAATCCCGGGTAGGAAATCACCTTCTGCATGTATTAATCGATAGGCATTGGTGAGTTCCGAACGAACTAAATTTGCTCTCAGTTCTTCAGCATTTCTTATTTTGCTTTCCCAATATTTCACTGTAAAAAAATCCTCATCACTAGTTCCCCAATGAAACATCCTGCATACAATCTGACTCTTTGCAGAGAAGAATCCATACCCTAAAATTACCTTTTCGGAACTTAGCACTGCTACAATATCTCCATCTTTTGCATCCTTAGGAAGACTTGCTATCGCTCCGGAAAATAACCATGGATGACGTAAAATTACTGAGCGTTCTCGCTTAGGTTTTAACACTAGTTGCTGTAAATTCATACTTTTTTCTCTCTGTGAATCTTAAATATCGTGGAAAACTACCACTATTTAGTTGCAAATTTAGCTTATTACTTCTCCATAGAGGAATTTTTTTATTTTCCCTATGAAAAATGTGCGGCGCTTTATTTTCATAGGAGAAATGTTTTTAAACTACTTATAACACATTGAAAAGCAACATTATACAAACGGATTATTCCTTTCATTTTGTGGTGTCCAATTGCAGTGTTTTTCTCCCTCTGAGCTCACTGTGGAAAAAAAATTGAGTTTTTTGAAAAAAAATATTGCTTAGAGTGAACAATGTGTGAAAAAATGTATTTAATTCGCCTCAACAAATTAATATTAATATGGCGAAAAAAGCAACTTCAAAAGCAGCTCCAAAAAAGGCAGCCGCAAAAGCAAAACCAGCTGCGAAAGCGAAAGCTAAACCAGCAGCAAAAGCAAAACCAGCTGCGAAAGCAAAAGCTAAGCCGGCTGCAAAAGCAAAAGCTAAGCCAGCTGCAAAAGCAAAGGCTAAGCCAGCTGCAAAAGCAAAAGCAAAACCAGCTGCAAAAGCTAAAGCTAAGCCGGTAGCGAAAGCTAAACCAGCTCCTAAAGCTAAAGCGAAAGCAAAGGTAGCAGCTAAGCCTAAGGTTAAAAGAAAACCTAATGCTGCGTTCATGAAGCCAATGACTATCGGCGCAGTTTTACACCCTGTAGTTGGTTCCGGTCCGCTACCTAGAACCGAAGTAACCAAAAAAGTTTGGGAGTACATCAAAAAACACAAACTTCAGGATGCTAAAGAAAAAAGAAACATTAATGCTGATGCTAACCTCCAAAAAGTATTTGGTGGCAAGAAAACAGTTAATATGTTTGAAATGACAAAAATGATTAACGCGCACCTTAAATAAGGTTAGAGTTAAGAACTAAAGGCAGGCGTTCTATAAAGGACGCCTGTTTTGTTTTATTAGGGCCTCCTATTTCTCCTTTCTTATTCATCCATTTTTTAGGTTTTACTTATTGTTCGTAAATAAGATTTGAATACCGAATGGTGGCCAATACCAAGTTTTGTTTCTTTTTAAACGTTCTTGCATGGCATTTAAAAGAACATCTAAGGCTCCTTGAAGTAAATCCTTGGATAGCGCAATAAATTCATTGTGGAACGGATGAGGACGAATTTTAATGCCCTCCCTTAATGCTCCTTTTATATAAGCTGATAAATCTGGAATAATAGTGAAAACTAATATTCAGGTCCGGAAATATTATTAAATATAAAATTCAAAATGGACAAATAAGTATGTTTTTCCGAAGAAAACACTTTTCTGTTCATTTAATAGTTTTTAGCCGAAAAAGGATTTCCTTATTCAATGCTTCCTTCCCAAGCCAAAAAGCCGCCTACCATATTATTTAGGTTTTGAAAGCCCTGCATATGCATATACTGGCATGCATTGGAGCTTCTGCCTCCTGCTTTGCAATACACAAAGTATGTTCTGTTTTTATCCAGTTCATCTATCATTTCATGAAATTCATGACCCATGATATTTATATTTAAGGCACCCGGCAAATGACCGCTTTCAAATTCTTCCGGGGTACGCACATCCAGGATGATGGCTTCGGGTATATTTTTGAAATTTTCTGCAAATTCTTGCGGAGTCAAATTTTTAATTTCCATAATTATTCGGCTTAACGGTATTAATTATTTTTGTGTGTCGGCATTATTTTTATCTGAACCGGAATAAACATTTACAATAGTATTATTGGCACTAATGGCAATACCGGCTTTATCAAAGGCCATAGCAATTCTTTCATTGATGGCATATTGCATTTCGGCCAAATAAATGCGCTGCACCCAAAACAAAACTTATAAACTAATAATTCCCGTTCCTATATCATGAACTCCGATGAGGGCTGCGGGACTATTCATAATTTTTCCTTCCGTGGAAATAATATTTTGTATAATATTTTTGGCTTCCTCTATCGATTTAGCATTTGCCAAGGGTATTTTTAAATCAATTCTTCGGGTATCTTCCGCAGTAAAATTAATCACATCCTTGTTGGATAAGGTTCCGTTCGGAATCACCACTTTTTTATTATCAGGGGTAATGATGGTGGTATATAAAATTTGAATTTCCTTTACGGTTCCTTTATGTCCAACCGCTTCTATAAAATCCCCTACACGGAAGGGTTTGAACATTAAAATAAGAACCCCTCCGGCAAAATTTGATAAGCTCCCTTGCAAGGCCAAACCGACGGCCAAGCCGGCTGCTCCCAAAGCGGTAATAAATGAAGTTGTATTGAAACCCATAAAGGACAATACACTCATAATTAAAGTAGCTTTTAGGAAAATGGAAAGTACGGAACGAACAAATGGCACCAAGGATTTATCTACATTCCTTGCCATTAATAAGGTAGTAAGGCCATGACTAAATTTCCGAATGAGCCACATGCCTATAATTAATGCAATAAAGCCTACAATAATGCGTGGCCCAAAGCGAACAATTATTTGTTCAAGCTTTTCAATATAATAATCAAGATTTTTTATCTTGCTACTAAAGGAACTGGATTGTAATAGGATAAAATGTAAGTAAAGCATAGGTGCAAATTAAAAATTGCAGCGCCTAACGTTGGTACTTTCTGAACCAACTTTTCATTTTCATTTCAAGCACGCCAAAAACTGCTTCCTTGAATATTCCACGATTCATTTTGGAAGCCCCTTCCGAACGATCGGTAAAAATGATAGGTACTTCAACTATTTTAAAACCGTATTTCCAAGCGGCAAATTTCATTTCTATTTGAAAAGCATAACCTCTGAATTTGATATGGTCCATATCAATTGTTTCCAATACTTTTCGATGATAACATACAAAACCGGCAGTGGCATCCCTAAAGGGCATTCCGGTAATGGTACGAACATATTTAGAGGCATAATAACTCATAATAACCCGGCCCATTGGCCAATTGACCACATTAACACCGGTAACATAGCGGGAGCCTATCGCTAATTCTGCTCCGCCCTCCTTGCAGGCTTGATACAAGCGTACCAAATCTGCCGGATTATGAGAAAAATCCGCATCCATTTCAAAGACATAGGTATAATTATGATCTAAGGCCCAATGGAATCCTTTGATGTACGCTGTACCCAGTCCCAACTTACCCTCGCGTTCTACTAAAAATAGTCGGTTGGGAAGGGTACTTTGCAAATTTTTAACAATTTGCGCTGTGCCGTCCGGGGAACCATCATCGATGATGAGAATATCAAATTCTTTCTCCAAGTGGATGACCGCTTGGATAATTTTTTCAATATTCTCCCTTTCGTTATAGGTAGGTATGATTACGAGACTATCAGACAAGGGGTTGAAATTTTATGCAAAGATAATAATTGTAGACAATAATCGTGCTGAAATGAATAAGGCTTTAAAATAAGGATCCAAACTTAAATAAGTATTTTTGCACTTATGAATGGCGATAAGAAAGCAATTTTCCTGGATAGGGATGGGGTATTAATCCGAGAACGAGGGGATTATAATTATAAAACAGAAGATATTGAACTTGTGCCCGGCATAGCAACAGCCTTGCAGAAATTGGCCAAACAAGGTTTTATTTTTATTGTGATAACGAATCAAGGCGGTATTGGTAAGGGTTTGTATAGACATAGAAGGGTAAAAGAAATTCATGCTGATTTAAAAGATTTTTTTTCAGGTTTTGGGGTTAATATTTTAGAGTTTTATTATTGTCCGCATCATCCGGAAAGCAGTAAGTGTATTTGTAGGAAACCGGATAGCTTAATGTTAGAAAAAGCCTTGGCACGCTTCCAAATAAACCCTGAAAAATCCTGGTTTATTGGTGATACCGAAAGAGATATAGAAGCTGGAACCAAAGCAGGCGTTCAAACCCTGCTCATAGCCCCCAATGCAGATTTAAATACTTATATCGAAAATATAATATAAAGCTATTTTATATTTATTTCTCACTCCACTCTCTTCCTTCTTCACTCTCTTTCTCCTCTCCTGCATCCCCTTCGTCCGCTTCGCGTCCTAAGTGGAGGAGTTTTGACGAAGTCAAAACATGTGATGTTCGATGAGGTTTGTTGTTAAATTTTGTTTGTAAATGTTTAATCGCTGCGAATAATGTTCCGCTTTAGCGGAACTCCTCACCTTAGCAAGGGGAGGTGCCCGTAGGGTGGAGGGGATGGTATGTTTGTTACTACTGTTGTATGAATAATAATAATCCTGCGGATTATATTGGTCATATCCTCCGCGGCGGAGCCTGATTTTATACATTCCAGCGAAAAATATAATCTTTTTTAAACAAACTACTTTTAAAGCATTATATCAAATTATTATTAAACATAAGAATTTGGCTTTAAAATATTTGGCTCAAACTTTCTTACAAAAAGCTTCAAATTACGTTAAAATCGAATTTTTCTCCAAGGCTATTCCTTGGTAAAATTTAAAAGGCTTATTTATAAAATGTTAAATATAATAATAAAAATAAATTTGTAAATTCATTATTTCATTTTTAAGTTTGTTATCAACACATTGTTTAATTAGTCAAAATTAGCAAGGTTAAAGATCAAATTTATGGAAGCCGAGTTATTGAAATTCCTGAAACATTTATTCGGTAATGAATTATATAAATATATGAAAAAATTATTTCTTTTAAGCCTCGTAATTGTATCCCTCACTGCCATGTGGTGCAAAAAAAGTGATACTACGTTTTACACCCCACTTTCGCAGGAATTCCTTTCCTATTTTGCTTTCCCAACAGGCAGTTGGTGGGTATATAAGGAAATTAATACTGGTAAGACCGATTCTTTTTATGTGGAAAGATTCAATATCGAAAATCAAAGCGACCCAAAGGGAGGTGCTAACCATCAATCACTAATATATAATCTTAATGGGGGGAAATATTACTCTCATGGCGGAGGAGGGGCTACTTATTCAAAAAAGAGTGATACAAGTATTGAGTATAGTTACGTAGAGAGCTACTATGGTGTAAATGGTTTCTACTATTCTTCACAGAGATTTTTGTATCCCGCATGGCCCGGCAAACAAGGAAGTGTATTAAATATTTCTAAGCATTTCGATTCTATCAATATACAGGGCAGTTTTTACCACGATGTATATAGTAGTGGATATACTTCACAAGCCTATTTGAACCCCATCAAAGCTGAATACTACTGCAAAAATGTCGGGGTTATACGCCGTGAATTTTATGACGGTACTATTTGGGAACTAACCAAATATCATTTAAACAAATAAATAAAATACCCAT
>CAIKRV010000016.1 GCA_903829945.1 uncultured bacterium
AAAATGGTTCCTACACAGCATGAACTAAAATCTCGTCCGCAGGTGGTCAATTTGATCCGGTGCGGGGTGGTCAATTTAGACCGGAATCAAGTGGTGAGCTTTGTCCGATGGACGGTGGTCAGTTTGACCGAGTTTTCCACCCGGATTCGATATTCCATAAAAAGTTGCATAGATGTCAATTTGCCCAGGAAGCCTAAATGAACAAACATTACCATCAGTTCCCGAAGTATTTGATCCAATTAGAATTGCGTTACTTCCGTATTTAAGCCTTAAGGTTTCAAACTCTAATGAAGATTGTGTGTTTTCGTTAACAAGAACAAATATTTGTCCTTTGTATTTTTTGCCACATCCCAGTTTATAGAAATATGAATATTCCGAGGAAGCTAAAAAATCTCCAGGAATCTTGTTATTTGGGTGGTATGAGGTGCAAAAGGATCGATTATTTTTAATGAACCAGTTGGGAAAGTCATAATCGGAATTATACCTCATATCCACAATAACTGCTTTGGAATGCTTCAATTCATTTTTCAACATTTTTAAAGTTTCCTTATGAACCAAACCTGG
Organism: uncultured bacterium; assembly: GCA_903829945.1. Classification (GTDB taxonomy): domain Bacteria; phylum Bacteroidota; class Bacteroidia; order CAILMK01; family CAILMK01; genus CAILMK01. The sequence goes on from CAIKRV010000016.1 coordinate 565, forward strand.
CTCAAATAAAATGATATCTTTATCTATCTTTTTCAAAACATTTGTTTGGAAATGTAGACCTTCCCACCAATGCATCACTCGGTTCTTTAAGATTACTTCTATATTTAAAAGATTCCCAGCCCTATTTACTTTTAATCTAAATATCCGACCTAAGTTACCGGATAGAAGGTAAATGTTAATTCTAGATTCTAAAGATACTGGAGTAGAACATCCGTAAATTGTTTTGAATTTATTACGGTACTCGGAGATAGTTGTATCGTTAATGCTTTCAATGATATCCCCTATTTGTAAAGTACTGGAAGAATCAATCCAACTAATAAAAGTAGTATCATTCATAAATTCAATACAAAAATCAGGATAATATTGTCCAAATAATTTATCGTGTTTTTTTCGGGGAATTATGAATGTATGACAATCATGCAATTCCGTGGTTAATCTGTTAAGTAGCAGTACGTATGATTTTCGGCTAGAAATTGTATCGAATTCTGAAGCATAATCATATAATGTACTATCCCAATTTCTAGGTAAAATGTTTTTATAGGGATAAAAAAAGTTAACAATATTCCAATACTTAAATAAGGAAAGAAGAGCAACATTATTATTTATCTCCATTGAGTCTTCGACCTTCATTAATTCCAATTCAACTGCTTTATCAGAACAATTTCTTTCAGTTCGAATTAAAGAGCCATTCCCATTGCCTGCTTTGATAATCATTTTCAAGGCTTTCTTATTGGAATTATTTAAAATTACGGACAAATCTATCCACCGAAAACGTGAACTATCAATAGTAGGGTTACTCGAATGACTATTCTTAGTAAAGAGCCCAAGACTTGCAATGAAATCCCCAATAATAATATTGAACTCTATATCATTGCAATTTTTCACTTTCTCTAGATTCTTTAAGAGGAATAAGTCAAAATCACTTCTTGTAGAAGAATTTGGGTGACAATATTTTAAACAACCCCAAACTTTACAGAATGTGAACAACCTGATGTCTTTTTCAGTATGATTTGCTGAAAAAGACTTTGTGCAGAAAGGCAGTAAAAATATTAAAATTAAGGTGCTATATTTCATGAATTTGAGAGGGCAATTTAGATAATTACTGTAATGAAAAAACATTCCGAAGGTCCGCATGAGTTTTCTGGTACTTGGAGAATAACCTTATCTTGCAATCGCCATGTGTTTTGCAAATCCTAATCTATTCAAAAAAAAAGTTTAGGTTGTGTGTTGTACCTATCCTGTCAATATGTTCGACTTGTAAATTCATTTCTGTTCATTTCTTGCTCAATTGTTTCAAGTTAGTACTGTCCCCAAGGATTGCAGATAACGAAGAAGGGTTTATTGATCTCATTTTTGTTTACACAACTCTATTTGTTACGTCACTCACTTTCTTGGCGATAGGGCTCAAATTTAGCCAAAACAAGGGAAATATGAAATCTATTGAAAAAAGAAAAGGTCCAAGTTTCCATTATTGCGATTGCGAATTAGCTCAACTATTTAACAATCAATATATCTTGCTCCAAGAAGTTCGACTTTGTACCACAGCGCTCCTGCGCACCTAGAAGTAAAAAGGAGTAAGTTTAAAAGCTTATTCCTTTTTTTATTGGTAGCTGCCGTGAGGCTTGGGGGTTTCGTCGTCGTCAGGCAGGCACATCCCTTCACCCGTACTCATTTAAGCCTCAGAAAAAGAGTGTAGAGCGCTTTCCTCTCACTCTCTTTCTCTTTAAATCAATTCAAATCATACCGGTCGGCATTCATTACTTTTGTCCAAGCAAGCACAAAGTCTTTCACAAACTTTTCTTTATTGTCGTCTTGTGCATAGACCTCTGCATAAGAACGCAAAATAGCATTGGAACCTATCACTAAGTCAACTCGTGTGGCTGTCCATTTAGTGCTTTCATTTTTTCTATCCACTATATGGTATAAGTTATCTGATACAGGCTTCCATTTGTATTTCATGTCGGTGAGATTGACAAAAAAGTCATTGCTAAGCACTCCTTCCCGGTCTGTAAGCACTCCATGTTTTGTTCCTCCATAATTGGTGCCTAATACGCGCATACCACCAATTAAAACAACCATTTCCGGATCCGTCAGGCCCATGAGTTGCGTCCTGTCCAAAAGAAGTTCTTCGGGCTTTACGGCATAGTCTTCCTTGAGCCAGTTTCTGTAACCATCATGTATCGGTTCAAGCACGGCCATGGATTCAACATCCGTCATTTCCTGAATGGCATCTCCCCGTCCTGCATGGAAAGGAACTTTAATAGTGACACCGGCGTTATGCGCTGCTTTTTCAATAGCCGCACTTCCACCAAGAACAATCAAGTCAGCGATGCTCATTTTATTGTTTAATCCCGCCTGAATTTCTACAAGTTTATTCAGTACTTTCTCTAAGCGTTTTGCTTCATTACCTTCCCAGTCTTTTTGAGGACTTAAACGGATCCTTGCGCCGTTAGCACCACCTCTGTAATCAGAGCGGCGGAAAGTTCTTGCACTGTCCCATGCGGTAGTAATTAGTTCTAGCGGCGACAATCCACAGTTCAGCAATTTTATTTTAATTTCTTCCACTTCGGCTGCTGTTAATTTATAATTAACTGTTGGAATCGGGTCTTGCCAAATCAAATCTTCCTTGGGTGCATCTGCACCGAGGTAACGGCTCTTTGGCCCTAAATCACGATGCGTCAATTTGAACCACGCTCTTGCAAAAACATCTTCAAAATACTTCGGATCATTATAAAATTTTTCCGAAATTTTTCGATACTCAGGGTCCATTTTCAATGCCATATCGGCATCGGTCATTATCGGATTTCTACGAACACCTTTTGTATGTGCATCAATTGGTTTGTCTTCTTCCTTAATATTGATGGGTTCCCATTGTGATGCTCCGGCCGGACTTTTTCTAATCTCCCATTCATAATTCAATAGCAGATGGAAATAAGTGTGGTTCCATTTATTCGGTGTCGTGGTCCATGCACCTTCCAAGCCGCTTGATACCGTATCCTCTGCATTGCCTTTGCCTTTCGGGTTCATCCATCCAAAACCTTGTGTTTCCACCTCAGCACCTTCGGGTTTTGGCCCTAAGATGGAGGCATCTCCATTTCCATGTGCTTTACCTACGGTATGTCCGCCGGCGGTTAATGCAACCGTTTCTTCATCATTCATCGCCATGCGTTTGAAGGTAGTCCTCATATCCTTTGCAGTTTTCAAGGGGTCAGGTTTTCCGTCCACACCTTCAGGATTTACGTATATCAAACCCATTTGCACAGCAGCCAAAGGATTTTCAAGTGATTCGCTGTTTCCATTTTCTGAATAACGGGATTTCGCCAACCAATCTTTTTCAGCCCCCCAATAAATATCTTTTTCAGGATGCCAAATATCCTCCCTGCCACCGGCAAAACCAAAGGTTTTGAATCCCATAGATTCGTAAGCCATATTGCCGGCAAGGATAAATAAATCAGCCCAGGAAATTTTGTTGCCGTATTTTTTCTTGATGGGCCACAGCAATCTGCGTGCTTTATCAAGATTGACATTGTCCGGCCAACTATTGAGCGGTGCAAAGCGCTGGTTGCCGGTATTGCTACCACCGCGACCGTCTGCCGTTCGATAAGTTCCTGCGCTGTGCCAGGCCATTCTAATTATTAAGCCTCCGTAGGTACCCCAATCGGCAGGCCACCAATCCTGACTTTCCGTCATCAGTTGTTTGAGGTCATTTTTTAGTGCTTCGAGATCAAGTTTTTTAAACTCCTCACGGTAATTAAAATTGCCAGCGTAAGGATCTGTTTTAGTATCGTGCTGGTGCAGGATGTCTAAATTGAGTGCATTTGGCCACCAACTCATTACAGAATTATTTGTTTCCGTGTTTGCACCGTGCATGACCGGGCATTTCCCTTTTTTAATATTTTCCATAATATTATTATTGATTTAGCGATTTCTAATTTTCGAAGTTAAGCACAATTTAGCAAGGAAAGAATGATTTTGTTCCATATGTTCGCTGATATTTGTTGTTATAATTAGCCTGGAATTTTTATATATTTAGTATAATGTTCCGCTTCAGCGGAACTCCTCCACTTAGTAAGGGGTGGTGCCCGGAGGGCGGAGGGGATTGTTTTCTCTATCTGCTCTCCATTCAGTTTCGCGG
>CAIKRV010000017.1 GCA_903829945.1 uncultured bacterium
CCTCCCCATAATGGATTAGTTTTATTAAAGTAAAACACATTTCGAATTTGTGAGGTGGTTGTTACTAATTGACTATCGCCGATTTTTTTATTAAATGGATTTAGACTAGCCAAGCTTGGTTCCGTATGAAGTTTGTTTAAAATACTTAAACTGATATTATCAGTAAATCTGGAAACAAATTTGGCTGCATTACTTCCTGTTGCAAATAATTTCCCCGGTTGAATTCTTAAATTTTGTTGATACTGGTTGGTAATCGTGTTTTGATAAATACTGGAGGGTACAATCACCCGAATATACTCTCCCAAATCCTTGAAGGGTGCAAGTTCAAATTCATTAAATTCCTTCAAACCATTATGGTTATAATCAATCCATACATGGGTGCCTTGTCCTTTGGCCACTTGAACATAAACAAAGTCCCTTCTAAGTTCTCTTCCCGTTGAAATTTCCATCGTAGACGTGGTCATAATAGCATCATTTAAAATATTTAATAAATATTCTATCCTGGCCAAATAAGTGCTTTCCTTTTTGCGAGGGACATTCATGCCTATTGCAGTATCTGCGCTATTATTTCTATATTTGAAATCAAGTTTTAATTGCCTTTGAGGATTTGCAACCAAATAAAGTTTAGCCAATAAATTTTGACCGGTATTACTATTAACAAAATTATTTTTATAAGGTGCATAATCACGCCTTTGATTTAATTCCAAACTATATATTGTTTTAGACTTATCAATATTTCCCAAGTATATTTTGGCTTCATCATACTTAAAATTACCAAGGCTTAGAAAGGCTTGTCCACCATTAAAATATCGGCTTTGTTCTTGCGTTGCACCCACACCGAGTTTAAAGAGTGTGAAAGAACGTGATAAATCAGCATTATACTTTTCAGTGCGTTGATTGCGCATGGTATCCGGTTTATTTAAATTAGAAATAAAGGTAAGTTCGGCGAACGTATTAAAATTATATTTTCCGAAATTAATATTGAGTGCCGGATTTTCTAAAAATCCATTAAAATAGGTACCACGCTGATAAAAGGAAGCTAAATTATTTAAATTAAAATTAGCTTTACTGAATAACTTTGCACTTAAAGTTCCTAGGTTCTCATCTGCTTTATCCGTAAAATCAGTAGAGTTGTTTAAAGAACGATTCCAAATTCTAGTAAATTCTACATTACGCGTTCGTTCTACCTCTGTAAAATTTTTATCTCGATGTTCAAATTCGGCATGGTATTGAATTTTATATGAGCTTTGATCTTTCAATGAAAATTCATTTTCAGCATATATTCTAGCGGCTGTACCGGTATTATTCCCATCATCTATACTGGAATAAGTATTTAAATCCCGGTAACTGAGGGCACCTTCCATACCTAATTTACCTTTATTTCCAAACTGATGGGTACTACCAAAACTAAGCATCTGTTGCTTTTGCGGAGCAATAATTGGCGTTACAGGTTCATAATCCCCTTGAGGAATACCATTCTTCGGACTCATCCATGCATAAACTTTACCATTGGCAAGGGCTTTTATTTGCTTATAATTTCCATGACCTTGGCCCATATAACTGAAATTGACTTGCCAATGCGCACTATCCTTATTTGTAGAAAATATATAAATGCCTTTATAAGCACCGGTATCTTTTTTCTTATATAATATCCTATCCGAGGTAAATGCAATGCTATCACCGCTTGGAGAAACAGCCCTATTGACACTGTCCCCCACTTTTGATAAAATTAATTTATCAGAGGCACTTAAGGTACTTAAAATAGGTTGCTGCGGATTATCCTGTTCATGATATGCATTTAAAAAGAAATTCCATTTTTCAATTTTATAAGAACTAAAACTATGCAGTAAATACCTTTGATAATTCCTATCCGCATATTGAAATTCAACTATAATTCTATTGTATTTGGTAATTAATCTATTTGGGGTAAAAGTAAGTTCACCGGTATTGTAATCTATTTTATAATCATTTTGCTCTCCGCGTTTCATCAATTCTCCGTCAATATACACCTTTTCTGTACCTGCTACCACGATTACATAGAGTTCGCCATTGCTACCTTGTAGACGATAAGGTCCTTGATTACCTTCTATGCCATTAAATACCTGACGTTGCCATTTTCCTTTAGTGATGCTGGCGGTGATGGAGGTAAATCCGGAATCACCGGGAACGATATTCCAGGAACTTTGCGCTGTAATGCCTTGTACTTTTTTATTATATTTAAGAAAATAATTTTCCGGCCTATTTATTAATTGTAAATCCCCTAACATTACCTTTTGCCTCGGCAATGTTACAGAAATAAATTTTTGATCAAAAGTTTGAATTTGTGCAGTGGTTCCTTCGGGTTGAATTGGAATATTGCGATCATTTAAGGAAGCAACAACTTCTATATCCGGAGCTATTTTTCCACTAAGTTGGATATCTACAAAGGAATTTACTACTAAGTCCTGATTATTGCCAAAAGATATTCCCCTCGTAAAACTACCACTTCTGCTTAATGTATTGTATCCGAATACGTCATTTTGTTCCGGTAAGGGTTTATAAATATATGCAGGTTCATTAGAAAATACAAATCCTTTCTGGGCACGTTCTTTTTTGCGATATACTTTTGAAAAGTTAAATGGAAATACCAAATATTTTATTTGGATGGGTTTATATTTATAAACCGGGTCAAGTAGTAATATTCTAGCATTAACATAATCTATATAAAACTTATTAACATCAATGTTTTGTGAGTCTAAAGTTAAAAATCTTAGAGATCCTTTTTGAATACTGAAACTATCTAAGGTTAAGGTATCCGGTCCAAAGCTTATATTTTTTTGATGTTCCGGAAAAATAGTTTGCCCTTTTACCTCATTAATACTTAAAAGAATCCAAACACCTAAAAAAAACCTGATCATCCATGATTTATTCATGATGTCAGACTTTTTAAAAGTACTGATACTAATCTCTTTAAAAGTATTAATTGTATTGTTTCTTAATTTATTAGCAAAGATAATTGCTAGTAACATAAATAGTACTGCTTCTGTAAGAAATGAACAATGGATAAATCTTTTTACTTCAGCTCTTTTGGATTATGGTATTCAGGTATAATAATGAAAAAGCTAGTACCTTCTCCAAGTTTGGTGTCAAATCGTATCGTACCACCGGCCCTTTCTATAATATTTTTAATAATAGCCAAGCCGAGTCCCATCCCTGAAGTTTTAGTACTGAAATTCGGTGTAAATATTTTATCTCTTAATTCTTCAGGTATTCCGCTACCATTGTCACGCACTTCAATAACAATTTTATGGTCTTCTTTTTTACAAGAAATAACGATTACACCTAATTTCCCCGGCAACATGGCCTGAATTGCATTTTTAATGAGGTTATTCATTACCCTTGCAAAATGCCCGGCGTCCATATAGGTATATACAGGTTCATTTGGAGTAAATAATGAAAGGGATACCTCATTTGTAGAATGAAATAAGTCCACAGCTTCTTTAAGCCCCTCATTTATTTCCAATTTTATCGGTTGTTCATGCGGCATTTGTGCAAAGGAACTAAACTCTGTGGCTATTTGGGACAAGCGATCAATTTGAGTAATTAATAAAGTGGTTACACGGTCAAACATTTCCTTCAATCTTTGCGGGTCATCTTTCCATGCCCTTTGCAATTGTTGGATATTTAATTTCATCGGTGTTAGCGGATTCTTAATTTCATGGGCTACTTGTTTAGCCATTTCGCGCCATGCTCCCTCACGCTCACTTTGGGCTAATCTATGTGCACTTTCAGAAATTTCAAGGACCATGCTATTATACTCCTTGACCAATTTGCCGATTTCATCATTATTCTCCCATTTGATGGGCTCGTTTTTATCTGTTAAACTTGTAGCACGTAAGTGTCTTCTTATAATGTTTAGCGGTGCAGTAAGTGCATTTGAAATTACAAAACTAATTACCAAAAGGCCTAAAAATAAAAGTAAATATAAATTAATTAATGCTTC
>CAIKRV010000018.1 GCA_903829945.1 uncultured bacterium
CAGCTAAAATGAACGTAAATCTCGCCAGCAAAATCACTGGTCAATTTGCTCCGGTTTTAGGTGGTCAGTTTACCCGGTATATCCACATTTGCAATAATTCCCACAAGTTTATGCTTGACCCATAAAAAAACAAACTCACTTGGGATTTCATTGGTAGGAATAATGCCAACGACTGACTGATTTGCACAAGCCTCAATTTCTAATAAACTAATCTGTCCGAGTGTGGCTCCAGTTATTGCAATTACCGTTGTACCTATAGGCAACAATTTTGTATTCGATTTCTCTAGCCCAAGTTGAGTAATACATCTCGTAGGCTCTATTATCCTAAATTTATTAATTTCGCCAGAGTTGATCCAAGGAATATTGCCATCCCAATATTCAGGTATAATCGTTGATGGCGTTCCCCCTAATTCAGTTTTAAGCACTTTGCCAATTTCTGATCTTGCCCAACTCTCCTCTACTTCTTCAACAAACCACTGTCTGAAAAGTGTTTCTGCCAGTTGCTCCAGGGTTTTATTCTGGCGATGCAGCAAATCTATTTTATCATCCAGGCTGGAGAGAATAGAGGCAATGGCTGTTTGTTCGAGGAGAGATGGAACATGAACTTCGATTTGTTTTAATGATGTTAATGGATTGCTTATTGAAGGCACACCTACTTGAGCTTCATTTTTCAAAATTGGATGTTGCCCATATTCCGATTTAAAAAAGTAGAATAAGAACTCATTATTAATAATTTCTGGATTAACTGTTAATTTCATTCCAGATTGAGATATTACATATCTGTCAAATTTCCCTGATGGAATTAATGCAACCTGCCCTATTGTGCCACGATGTGTAAATACTAAATCCCCTGCTTTGCAATTGCTTCCAATTAATTCATCCGCCTTTTCCTCTGTCAAATAAACAAATTTGCCACCAACATTTTTATAATAATTCATATTGGTTCCTCTGATAACAGGTACACCTTTTTCAACAAAATTCTCCGCCTTTATATTTGATCCAAAAGGACCCATTGCCATAGATCTCCTATCAACACCTTTTATATCATTTACTTTTCTAAGGCTCCAGGTAATCGGCATCTTACCGTATTCAGTTTCTTTCCACTCGCTCATATAGCAATATTTTCTAATTGTGCAGGCGGTACTTGCACAATTTCAATTGATTGATTATTAAAATAATGTAACTGTGCAACTACCGGTTGCACAGTTAAGGATCGGACATACATGAGGCTTCCAATCCTTATGTAGTTATTACTTTCTTGAAGGCTCATGAATAATATTTTGAAGGTTTTTCATTATCTTTTTATTCAGGTCGCTTTCCTCGGCTATCTGTTTTTCCAGTTCTGATTTTAAAGAAGCAAACCTTTCGGGGAAGTTAAAATCGTCCTCATCATCCGCCAATCCTATATATCTGCCGGGAGTAAGGGCATAGTTCATGTTTCTCACCTCATCCATACTGGCGCTCTTGCAAAAGCCAGCAATATGCTCATATTGCCCTTCGCCTGTACGCCAATTATGGTAGGTAGAAGCAATGAGCTTAATATCGTCATCGCTAAGATCACGATTTTTGCGATTCAGTAAATGCCCGTGGTTCCGGGCATCAATAAATAGTATTTCTCCCTTACGCTTTGTTTTATTCCTTCTAAGGAACCATAGACAAGCGGGGATCTGGGTATTCAGGAAAAGTTTGGTGGGTAGGTTTACGATGCAATCCACCAGATCCTTTTCCACTAATGCCTTCCGTATATCTACCTCACCAGTGGTATTGGTAGTCAGTGCGCCCTTGGATAAGACAAAACCAGCCATGCCCGTAGGGGCAAGATGGTACAGGAAGTGTTGTATCCATGCATAGTTTGCATTTCCGGCAGGAGGCACACCATACGCCCAACGGGCATCATTGCGCAGTAATTCGCCACTCCAATCGCTGTCATTAAAGGGAGGGTTGGCAATAATGTAATCCGCTTTCAGGTCTTTATGAGCATCGCTCAAAAAACTACCTTCATTGTTCCATTTTACATTGCTGCTGTCTATTCCGCGTATGGCAAGGTTCATTTTAGCCAGACGCCAAGTGGTCTGGTTACTCTCTTGTCGGTAAATAGAAATACGGTCAGCAAGGTTAAGAGGCATCTTTTTGCCACTTCCCGTTTTATAATGATCCTGATGGGCTTTAATAAATTTTTCACTCTGCACGAACATACCTCCGCTGCCACAGCAAGGATCAAACACCCTGCCTTCGTAAGGCTCCAACATTTCGACCAATAATTTTACCACGGCTCCGGGGGTATAGAACTGTCCGCCCTTTTTTCCCTCTGCCAAGGCAAACTCTCCAAGGAAATATTCAAATACCCGTCCTAATAAGTCTTTGCTCTGAGCTTCCTTTGTTCCAAGGGTAGCCGTTCCCACCAGATTAATCAATCCGCCCAATCCAGCCTTATCCAGTTTTTCCTGGGCATATACTTTCGGTAAAACACCTTTAAGGGATGGATTGTCTTTTTCAATGGCATCCATAGCATCATCCACATCCTTACCAATGGTTGTCTGGCTTGCCCTGCCTTGTATCCATTTCCAACGGGAAGAGGGTGGGACGTAAAACACTTTCTCAGCTAAATATTCATTTCTATCTTCAGGGTCAGCACCTTCGTTTTTCTGTGAAACAAGCTTTTGATAAAGCTCTTCAAATGCATCCGATATATACTTCAAGAATACCAAGCCTAAAACAACGTGCTTGTATTCAGCAGCATCCATATTTTTACGGAGCTTATCGGCAGCTTTCCAGAGTTTTTTCTCTAAAGGCTCTTCCTGCTCTATTTTTTCTTTTTTAGCCATTTATATTTATCTACTATATTAATAACATCGTTAACTAATTTGTACCATTAACGTATTGTTTCAAAGCAAAAAAAAGTGCATTTTTTACGTAATTTTTACATCTAGAAGGTAGTTAAAAGTAATTAAATACATTTTAAAGGTACTAAAAAGCTAAAAGATTAATAAACTACATCAAATAACTTCAATTAAGAACCTGAAAACTACCTAGTTTAATGGGACTACTTACGGCTACGTTAATTTTTAACAAAAATAACAAACATTCCCATAAATATATTGTTCCTTAAAACAATTATTATCATTGTTTTCACATCACTAATGTGAGGAGGAGGTTTGTTTTCTCCCTTACTTCTCTATCGTAAATTTCAAGGTTTGGAGGTTTTCCTGCTGTTGTATTTCGAGGAGGTAGGTGCCGTTTTTTAAATGGCCGATCGGAATATTGATGGTGTTTTGGATGCTCATGAGGATATGGGCATTCAGGTCTAGGATGCGGCAGGAGAATTTGCCTATGGCGGGATTGATACCTTGAAGGCTCAGGATGTCTTTTGCAGGGTTGGGGTAGAGGCGCCAAGCAGTGGTGCCGGGGGGTGTGGTTTTTAGTATAGTGGTAATTTTACTTGTATCTTTTTTAGTGGTGTCTATTATTTTTTGGCCGGTATCCCAACAGCTTTTTATGTATATATTCGTTGCCTTGGAGGAATCGCCAAAGGGCTTAAGTTTATACATTTTTTGCAGGGTGGCCAATAAATTATAATGGTTTAGGGAATCGGCATATTTTCCTTTTATAACCTGTGCTCCGTAAAATATACAGGCAATATGATTTTTATCTTTATCATCATCCTCGTCAAATACTAAAATAAATAAGCTTTTATTGGCTTTGGTCCAAGAAATGTAGCTGCCAAGATTTTTTAATAACCATTGATCGGCTTTGGTGATGGGGCTATTGCCGGTACCATCATGCATATCATCCCCCGTATTAGGAATGACAAAAGATACGGTGGGCAGCTTGCTGAAATTACTCGGGAAATCCGTAAACGGGCGGCTCAGCATGGAGTCAATAACATTGGGAAGCATGAAACCCTGCCAATTGATCCAAGGACAGTGTCGGCGAGCATACAACATATTGGAATCGCCGGAATATCCTGCCCATGGGAGTCCTTCCGCAAATCCTTTAAATGTTTTTTTTGCCGTAATGAGGGCAGCAGCTAAATTGGGGGTAATAAAGGGTACATTTTTGGGTTTCAATCCATCTTTTACACCTTGGGTATTTCCGGAAAATAAAATCAGATAATTGGGTTGACTGGGATGAGTTTCTGCATAAAATTTTGTGAATAATGCACCGCTATCCGCAAGATTATTAATAAATGAATCTGCGCCTGAGCCGATTATTTGATTGTAGGAATGATTTTCTAAAACACAAATTACAATATGATTGAAAACAGGAAGGGAATCTGCCTTGGATTTGGATTGAAAACCGAGCAGGAAACACAAGGATAGAAGGAGGGTATATCGTTTAATTTTCAAAGGAGTCTTTTGGCAAAGTTAATTGATTAAGAAATTAATAACAAAAGCTTCTGAAATTAATATTTTTGATAAATCCTTTGTTTTTATGGAAGGTTTGGATCGACAAACTATTCATGACGAAATGAATTTGCTTGTTTTTCTTAAAATTTAGCGGATAAATTGTTTAATTTTGCCATTGGATTAACCCGATTTGCACTTTTAATATTTAGGGCGTTATTTAGTATAGTTTGGTGTAAACAACTTATATGCAAGCATTTGACTTGTAATAATGGTAGTTTGTTTATAAACTTAAGCAATAACTCATGTAATTTCCCTTGGGCAGCATTTTTTCGCAAAGCATTAATAATAAGAAGATTACGAATTATTATGCCATACGAAAAAACCTAGCTACGCCGAATGAAGGAAATGCTCCTTAAATTTGACTGAATTATAAATATGGAAACGAATACTAAAAAGAAGGAGACTTCAAAACTGGAGTTACGTAAAAAGCTCAGTGAAACATTGGAAACATTGTTCCCTTTGATGCTCACTTTTTTGGGACTATTATTTCTCACTAGAATTTATGAAATCATTGTCGAATCCATCATGCATGGTATTCATAAGGGCGGATTCTGGTACGAGCTAAAAGGCTTTTATTATGATACAATGCTGATGCTGGCAGTGACCGGTATTTTACTCATCCCTTATTTTGTTTTTTATAATATTATTCCTAAGGTAGCCAAATGGATTTATTTGGTAAGCATGATCATTGTATTATTGGTCAATTACGGCTTGGTGGGTTATTTTTTACAGTCCAATTTGTTATTAGGAACTGATTTGTTCGGGTATTCTAAAGAGGACATAACTCATACCGTTGGCGCTTCCGGCGCTTTCAATATTTTATCTATTCTTCCGTTTTTTGTATTAGCCGGTTTGGCTTATTATATTTCCACTAAATTTACCAAATTGGTGAAATATGAAAGAGCGAAAAACATAACGGTGGTATTATCGGTAGTTATTCTCTTTTTTATCGAAATTTTAGTGGATACCAGTGTACATAAGGATGAAATGTACGGCAATTATGAGAATAATAAATTTAGCTACTTTATTGGTGCTGCGTACAATCATTATTTCCCTGATAGAACCGATAATTTATACAACGAATTTTACTATACCGATAATCAGGATTTGATTAATGAAACCGGAAAAGATTTTCAATTCAAATTTGTAAGTGCAGATTATCCTTTTTTACATGAAGAACAGGATCGTGATGTTTTGGGAAATTTCTTTAAAATCGGGAAAGAAAAACCGAATTTGGTATTTATTGTAGAAGAAAGTTTGGGTAGAGGATATTCCGGTCCGGATGCACTTCAAGGGAGCTTTACGCCATTCTTGGATTCCTTGATGGATCATAGTATATATTTTGAAAATTTCCTTAGTAGCGCAGGACGTACCTTTGGCTTTTTGCCTTCCATTTTTGCTTCTGCACCCTTTGCCACTGATGGCTTTTTAGATTTAGGTGCCAAAATGCCTAATCATATGAGTATGATTAATATCTTGGAGCAAAACGGGTACTTCAGCAGTTTTTATTATGGTGGGGATCCACATTTTGATAATATGGATATTTTCCTTCATCGCAATAATATTGATAGAATCATTTCAGAAAAAGATTTTGGCCGCGGTTATTCCAAATTACCTTCCAATAGCGGTGGTTTTACCTGGGGATATGGGGATAAGGAATTGTTCAGAAAGATGCTTGAAGTAAATGAAAAACCGGTGAATAAACCAAGGTTGGATATATTTATGACCGTTGCCAATCATAGTCCATTTATGGTGCCGAATCAAAAATATTATTTGAGTTTGTTTGATAAAATGCTTGCGGCCATGCCTTTTGATGCGAACCAAAAGGATGAATTCAGGAAGTATGCCAATAATTATTCTACCGTTTTGTATGCGGATGATGCTATCAGACAATTTATCAATGCTTATAAAAATCGTCCGGATTATGACAATACCATCTTTATTATCACCGGCGACCATAGAATGCCGGAAATTCCTATTATCACTAAAATAGATCGTTACCACGTGCCGTTTATTATATTTTCACCAATGCTAAAACGGACAAAACGTGTAAAAGCCGTTTCTACGCATTTGGATGTTACACCAAGTATATTAGGATTTTTAAGTCATAATTATGGAGTCGCTATTCCTAAATATTCCAGTTGGGTAAGTCCGGGTATTGATACTTTTGAAAAATTCAGGAATGTGCATTCCGTGGCACTTATGCCGGTTAAAGGTACGCTTTCCGATTATTTAGATAAGGATTATTTTGAAGATGAAGGACACTTATTTAAAATGAGCGATCAATTAAATATTGACCCTTATACTGATGAGCAAAGACAAAAAGAACTGGATACTAAGTTTAGTGAATACAAAGAAAAGAACAAAATAGCCATTAGGAGAAATGCGCTATTCCCTGATTCTTTAATGAGGATTAATATTGCTGCACCTCCTGTTAAAAAGAATACTTCTAAAAAATAAAATATTTTTGTGAAAAATAATTTTCAAAAAGCCTTTATGCAATTTCGTAAAGGCTTTTTTATGGTACTGGTTAGCATGACAATTATTGTCTTAGGATTGTTTTCCTTTAGAGCGCAAGATCCATCTGAAACATCAGAATATCCGTTCTTGCATTTAAATAAAACCCCGGATGTATTAAGTAAATTTTTTAAACCAATAAGTGCCAAACCTAACCTTGTTTTTATTGTCGTAGAAAGTTTGGGAAGATCGTATTCCGGACCCAATGCCTCGCAAGGTGATTTTACGCCTTTTTTGGATTCCTTAATGCCTCATAGTTTATATTGGGAAAATTTTCTTAGCGGAGCGGGACGCACCTTTGGTGTGGTTCCTTCCTTATTCGGTTCATGTCCCTTTGCTGAAAATGGTTTTTTGGATATGGGAGATAAGATGCCATCGCATTTAAGTCTGATTAATATTTTAAGGCAGAGCGGGTATTATACCAGCTTTTATTATGGCAGTGAGGCCAATTTTGATAACATGGAAATGTTTATTAAAAAAGATAGTATTGATAGAATAATTCAAAAAAAGGATTTTGGTACCGGCTACGAAAAAATGCCGGCCAATAAGGAAGGCTTTTCATGGGGTTATGGTGATAAGGATTTATTCAGAAAAATGCTTGAGGTTAATACCCCTGTTATTGATAAACCGCGCTTGGATATTCTTTTAACTTTATCCAATCATAGTCCGTATTTAATACAAGATCAAAAGTACTGTACGGATAAGGCCGCAGCTATGCTAAGAAAAATGCCATTCAAGGAGGAAAAGAAAAAAGATTTAACACAATATTTGCAATATTATTCAACGGTTTTATATTCGGATGATGCCATCAGGGGATTTATTAATGCGTATAAAAAGCGTCCGGAATATGCCAATACTATTTTTATTATTACCGGTGATCATAGGATGCCTGAAATTCCAATTATTACAAAAATTGATAGATTTCATGTTCCTTTTATGATTTTTTCCCCATTAATTAAAACGCCAAGATCTTTCAAATCCATTTCTACGCATTTGGATGTCACCCCAAGCTTAATGGCTTTTTTAAATCGCATTCCCGGCATTAAAAAGCCTAAATATGTTAGCTGGGTGGGTAGTGGAATAGACACCTTTAAGGCATTTAGAAATGTACATTCTGTGGCAATGATGCCTTATAAAGGTAGTTTAAGTGAATATTTGGACGGATTATATTTTTTAAGTGGTGAGCAATTGTTTGATATTTATCCGAGTATGGATATAGAACCAACAACCAATGAAGCAAAAAAAGCTTCATTAAAAGGGATGTTGAATGCCTTTGCCCTTAAAAATAAAAAGGCATGTACCAACAATAAATTATATCCGGATTCACTGCTAAAAATAAGATAGTTTAAAGCGAACTGCGTGTAAAAGGGGTGCAATCCTGTCCGGCAAAATCGGCCTTTAAATACTTAAAATGCGCTGCCATGGCTACCATAGCAGCATTATCAGTGCAATATTGAAAGGACGGAATATGTAATTCCCAATTTAATTCTTGTGCGGTTTCCATTAACTTTTTTCTTAAGTATGAATTTGCGGCGACGCCACCGGCCAAACCAATGGTTTTAATTTGACTGAGCTTGGAGGCTTTTTTGAGCCTTTGAAGGAGATAGATTACAATTCTGTGTTGATAGGAAGCACAAATATCGGCCATATTTTCTTGTATAAAATTGGGATTTATGGCCACATGATCTCGAATAAAATATAAAAAAGCGGTTTTTAATCCACTGAAACTCATGTCTAAGCCGCTTATTTGAGGCTCAGGGAAATTAAATCGATACGGATTTCCATTTTGTGCATATTGGTCAATAAGCGGTCCGCCGGGATAAGGCAAATCCAGGATTTTTGCTGCTTTATCAAAAGCCTCGCCGGCAGCATCATCCGTGGAGCGGCCGAGGAAAGTAAATGCTAAGTTTGCATCCATTTGAACCAATAGCGTATGTCCTCCGGAAACCAATAAGCATAACATTGGCAACTGCAATTGTGGAGCATCAATAAAGTGAGCAGCCATATGCGCTTGCAGGTGATCCACTGCAATTAAGGGAATATTTAGTCCTAAAGCCATGGCTTTAGCAAAGGAATTTCCCACTAATAAGGAGCCCAATAAACCGGGCCCTTGGGTAAAAGCAATGGCATTCAGTTGGCTTTTCCTTATATTTGCCTCAGAAAACGCAGCATTTACCACGGGCACAATACTGCCTTGGTGTGCTCGGGAGGCAAGTTCGGGAACAACACCACCATATTTTTGGTGTATTATTTGCGAGCTTACTACATTGGAAAGTATGCGTCCATCTTGGATTATTGCAGCGGAAGTATCGTCACAAGAGCTTTCAATTGCAAGGATGGTACACATTTTGGTAGGAAAGGAATATAATTTATACAAAGGTCGGTAATAATTACTGAAAGCTTAGTATAAATAAATTAGGGAAATTTGAAAAAAGTAGTAAAATACACGCTCCGTGTGATCTTGGGCATACTGTTATTCATAATAGTAGGCTTACTGGGAGGCTATATTTTTTTAAATACTTCTTCCGGCAGAAGATGGATGAATGAACAAGTGACTGACTTTTTACAACAGAAATTAGGAAGTCCTGTCCAAATCGGTGACATTGAATTCGACTTACCGATTGGTGTTAGCCTGCATGATGTGGTATTAGAAGATCACCATCATCAAAAAATGATTTCTTTTAAACTTGGCAAAGTACAATATATTCGATTTGGCGGTGGCTTATTGGTATTTGGAAACATTGAATTATCCAATTTGAATTTTAATTTAATTCATTATAAAAATGAAAAGGAAAGTAATTTTCAATTGGTCCTGAATAAATTCGAAACTACAGATACATCCAAAGGTCCTCAGGTAATATTAAATAATATTGTTTTAAACCACGCTAATTTTCACTGGGATGGTCAAAACGATACGGCCAGTACTGAGCCGGGGATTGATTGGGGTCATATCGATATTAAAGATTTTAATACACATATCAGCTATGTGCATTTAGGGGATGAAATTACGGCTTTGATACGTTCCATGAATTTAAGTGAACGTAGTGGATTTAAATTAGAAGCTTTAAGAACAAATATGCTGTATTCCAATACTAAAATGGAATACAAAAACTTATATATAAAAACTCCGCAATCAGAGGTACAGGATTATGTAAAATTTGATTACGATAATATTACCAAGTTTTCTGCCTTTATAGACAGTGTTCATTTTAAAGGAGATTTTAATCGTTCTACGGTTTCTTTCAAAGATATTGCATACTTTACCTCGGCATTAACCAATAAAACGGATGCAGTAAAAGTATATGCACTCAAAACAGATGGTAAGATTGCAGATATACATGTCCGCAATTTCGATGTTTCCTTTGGGGATAGTTCCTATGCTTCAGGAAGCGGAAGCATGAACGGTATTCCAAACATTGATGAAAGTTTTATAGATGTGCGCATGCGCAGGTCCAGAACCAGCAGAAAAGAATTGATGCGCATATTGCCTGAAACACAATTGCCCGTGGAATTAGAAAAATTCGGCATTGTAAGTTTGAAAGGTAGCTTCACCGGATTTATTAACGATTTTGTGGCCTATGGCAAAGCGCAAACCGCCTTGGGAGAAGTTGAAAGTGATATTAACTTAAAATTAGGGAAAGAGCTTAAAAATTCATCTTATTCAGGAAAAATTGTCTTGGGTGATTTTAATTTGGGTAAATTAATTGCTACTGATTTTGTAGGAAGAATAACAAGTAATGCAACTATAGAAGGGCAAGGATTTACCTTGGATGCCTTAAGAGCAAAATTAAATGGCACTGCTGATCGATTTGATATTAACGGATACTCTTATACCGGAATTAGCGTAAATGGGGAAGTGAGTAAAAAATTCTTTAAAGGAGAAATGAACTCGAACGACCCGAATATGAATTTAAGTTTTAGAGGAGCCATCAATTATAATCCATCCTTGCCTGAATTGGTTGGAAATATAGATGTGCGTCATGCCGACTTAAAAGCGGTTCATATTTTGGATGATTCCCTAACCTTACATACCCGGATGAATTTTAATTTCTGGGGACTAAATCCGGATAGCATCCAAGGAAGTGTGCATGCACGCGAATCTGCTTTCAGAATGAAGGGCAAAACCTATGCATTTGATACCTTGTCAATGTATTCTCAAATTGATTCGCACGGGGTACATACGATAAAGCTCTATTCTGATATTATTAATGCAAATATAAACGGGAATTTTCAGCCAAGTAAGTTACCTGATTTTTTAAGAGGTTTAGGAGGGAAATACATCGATTCGGGATGGGTTAGAAAAAATGCTTCGCTTGTTACAGGGCAGGATTTGAACTTTGATATTAATTTCCGTGACATGGAGTTTTTATTCCGCTTAATTCATCAGGATTTGAAAGTAAAAGACAGTGGTTATGTTCACGGCACTTTAAATTCTGAAAATTCTGAAGTACATTTAATGGGGTCCTTGCCCGGATTAAAATATAAAAACTTTTTCGCTGAAGATATAAAGATATATGCCGACAGTAAGAATAAGGAATTATTGGTCGGTTTATCTGCTAAAAGTATTTTTAGGAAAGATTCTGTTTTTTTGAGAGATTTTAAATTAAATTCAAATGCTCGGGCTGACAGTTATAATTTCACGATAAATACATCGGATAGTGATTATACTCGTTCACTGCATTTAAATGGGGACTTAAATATAAAAGGAACAACCGGTTTTTTAAAACTGGATTCATCGCGATTAATTATTTCTGATTCCGTTTGGAATATACACTCTAAAACAATTGCTATTCATAAACTCGATTCATTTGTTGATATTCCATTATTGGAATTTGAACATAGAAATCAAAGATTGAAAGTTGTTGGGAAATATTCTCGTCATGTCGATTTGCCATTGCGTGTTATTGTGGAAGATTTAAATTTACAAACTATTTCTAATATTGTTCCGCAATTAAATTCGTTTAGCGGTGCTATCAACGGGCAGATTATTATTTCCGGATTAAATTCAAAACCGGTAGTAGAGGCAGGTTTATTTATCAGTCCGTTATTATATCAATCTGATACGCTAGGTATTTTTGGTACGACGATTACTTTTGATAATACCCAACAAAAATTAACCGTTGAAGGCACATTGAAAAATTACTTATCAGAAGATGAATTAATCAATATAAGTGGTGGAATTATGCTGGATGCTCAGCAAAATACTGATTTGAATGTTAAGTTTATGGAAAGTCCGGTTTCAATTTTTGCACCATTTATTCCGGGCATCAGTAATTTGAAAGGTACTGCCAGTGCCAATATGAAAATTACGGGTAAGCTTTCCGAACCTTCCATTAATGGAAAAATTAATTTTAATAAGGCAAGTTTCTTACTGGATTATTTGCAAACCACCTATCATTTTTCGCATGAGTTTGCATTTTCAGGAAAAACTATTCAGGTCAATCATTTGGATTTGAAAGATGAAAATGATCATTCTGCCATCATGGATGGAAAGGTCGTAATTAATAAACTGAGTGATGTTCAATTTGACATTAATTCAAAACTGGATAATTTTCAGTTATTAAATACCTTGTTAAAAGATAATAATTTATATTATGGCCAGGCCTATGGTTCCGGGAAAGTAAAAATCTTTGGTCCGCTTGGAAATATGCATATGTTTTTACAATTGAGTACGGAAAAAGGCACTCAATTATTTATGCCGATAGGGCGTGAAAATACTTATGGGGGGCATGATTATATAACCATTCTTGACCATAAAAACCGGACCGTCAAGAAAAAGGATTTATCACTTACGGGACTTGATTTAATTATGGAGTTAAATGTAACTCCGGATGCTCATATGCAAATTATTTTTGACCCCAGGGTGGGTGATGTCATGGAAGGAAATGGTCATGGAAATTTGCGCTTAGAAATATCTACGGACGGAGATTTTAATATTTATGGCACCTATTATATCGATAAAGGAAGTTATCGTTTTACAGCATTAGATCTGCCTTTAAAACAATTTTCCGTGAAAGAGGGTTCTGAAGTTAAATTTCAAGGTAATCCTTATGATGCGGAATTAAATGTACAAGCTTTTTATAATGTCCGAACTTCATTGGCACCACTGATGGAATCTACCGCAGCAACCACCCCTGATGCAGCCTCAGCCAATAGTAGAATATTGAATGTGCAAACATTATTAGATTTGAAAGGCTCCTTATTTACGCCTACCATTAAATTGAACTTTGATATTCCTGAATTGACTTTATTAAGCAATTATTCTTCTGATATTGATAATAAATTAAGAAGCATAAAGAGTGATGAAACGGAATTAAATAAGCAAGTAGTTTCCTTGTTGGTGCTCAATAGATTTATTCCGGTAGGTCTTGGCTTTACCGGAAACCCTTCTACTTCTTCCCTAACTGACCTTGTAAATACACAGGTTAATTATTGGCTATCGCATTATATTCCCGGATTAACCGTTGGTGTAGATTATCGCGGTACCGGCTCCAGTACCTATAGGGCCAGTACGGATTTATTTAATAGTCGTTTAAATATTAGTGGTACTTATGATCAAAATGCATCACGAAATGCCACCTATAATGCTGAAGTTAATTTTAAAATAAAAGAAGACGGTAGTTTGCTGGCAAAGGCATCCAGCAGAAGCAGTAATAATCCAGTATTGCAAAATGACAATGTAAATACCTACGCTATTGGCGTTTTTTCCAGAAAGGAGTTTAATTCTTTCAAGGATTTCTTTAAAAGCAAAAAACGAAAGGAGCGGGAGGCAGAACAAAAGAAACAGAAGGAAAAACCACAACCTGAAACGAACCCTAACCCCACCGCAGAAGAAACAAAATGATGCAAGGATTACTTAAAAATTTTTTGTTGTTTGTACTATGTACCGCTGCTATTTTTATTATTAGTTACGGCGCATTGATGTTAATTTATGCCTGTGAAAACGGCAAGCTGGATAGCCCTCCAATTGATTCGGTAGCCACCGCTATATTTATGCTCTTTTGCTTCCCTTTATGGATATTATGGAAAGGAGCTTCGGTATCGGATTTGGATACCTCTGTATTAATGGTAGAATTATTATTGGATGCAAGCTTTTACGGATTAATATTAAGTACGGTATTTTCATTTACCCTTCAACGCAAAAAAAGACCTAGACGAAGTGTTGAATAATTATTCAATGCCGGTTTCTGCATAAAAATATACCTATATGGGTAGAAAACCTAAAGACACATTAAAATCTAAAAGAGCCATTAAAAGCTCTTTAATTAATTTTTTCAGAGATCATCCCAATCAGGGAATGAATTATAAGCAAATTGCTGCCAAATTGGGATTGAATTCCCACAATGAACGTGATACATTGATAAAATGTATTAATGAATTACTGGTGGATGGCATATTAGAGGAGCCGGATCGCGGTAAATACCAAAAAGTAGTCAGTACGCAATATGTAGAAGGTACCGTGGATATGACAAAATCAGGTTCAGCGTATATCCTGGTAGATGGGATGGAAGAAGATGTGTATATTCCTCCATCTAAATTAAATACTGCACTACATGGCGATACGGTAAAAGTTTTATTGTATGCTAAAAAGAAAAATCAAAGACCGGAAGGGGAGGTAGCGGAAATTCTGAAGCGTAAAAGAATGGAATTTACAGGCGTTATTCAAGTCAGTGAAAAATTTGCTTTCTTGGTAGCGGATAGCAAGAGAATGGTATTGGATATTTTTATTCCTATCAGTAAAATTGGCGAAGCCACGGATGGAGATAAAGTATTGGTACGTATTTTGGAATGGCCGGCTAATGTAAAAAATCCGATTGGTAAAGTAATAAAGGTTCTGGGTAGGCCCGGTGAGCACAATACCGAAATGAATGCCATTATTGCCGAGTTTGAACTACCGGAAGAATTCCCTTATGAGGTAGAAAAGGAATCCAGGGAAATAAGTGAGCTGATAAGCGAGGAAGAAATTGAAAAACGCTGGGATTTTAGAGGTATTCCAACCTTTACCATTGACCCGGCAGATGCCAAAGATTTTGATGATGCACTATCGTTTAAAAAACTCCCTGATGATTTATTCGAAATAGGGGTACACATAGCAGATGTTAGTCATTATGTGAAAGAAAACACAGAATTGGATAAGGAGGCATTATTAAGAGGAACCTCGGTATATTTGGTAGATCGGGTGATTCCGATGTTGCCGGAAAAATTATCAAATAATCTTTGCTCATTACGTCCGGATGAAGATAAGTTATGCTTTTCCGTGGTTGTCGTGATGGATAAGTCAGCTAAAATACAAAAAGAATGGTATGGCCGAACCGTAATACGTTCGCAAAAACGGTTTGCTTATGAAGAAGCTCAGGAGGTGCTGGAACAAGGAACAGGACCTTATGCCGAGGAGTTGCTTACCCTGAATAAATTGGCTCATATACTTCGTAAACGTCGTTTTGAAGAAGGCGCAATATCCTTCGAAACTGAGGAGGTAAAGTTCATATTAGATGAAAACGGGAAACCGATATCGGTCTTTAAAAAAGTCAGGAAAGATGCGCATAAATTAATTGAGGATTTTATGTTATTGGCCAATAGAAAAGTGGCCGAATTTATATTTAAGAAAAATACGGATTTAAATCAAAAACCATTTGTTTACAGAGTGCATGAAAGTCCGAATTTAGAAAAACTTTTAAGCTTTGGAAAAATTGCCAATCAATTCGGATATAAAATAAACACAAATTCTGATCGGGATATTGCAAAATCATTAAATTGGTTAATTTCAAAATCTGAAGGAAAGCCGGAGCAAAATATGTTGCAATCCTTGGCTATAAGAACCATGAGCAAAGCTTTTTATACTACTGAAAAAAGCAGTCATTATGGTTTGGCATTTGATTATTACACGCATTTTACTTCTCCTATTCGTAGATATCCCGATATAATTCCACATCGTTTATTGGCGCATTATTTAGCGGGTAAGGGAAATGTAAATCAAGCCATTATTGAAGCGCAATGCAAGCAAAGTTCAGATATGGAAATTAGAGCTGCGGAAGCAGAACGCGCATCCATTAAATACAAGCAGGTTGAATTTATGCGTGAGCATATTAATGAAGAATTTGAAGGCATTATTTCCGGAGTTACGGAATGGGGCATATACGTAGAGATGCTCGAGAATAAATGCGAAGGAATGATCAGAATGAGTGAGCTCAGCGATGACAGGTATGTATTCGATGAGGAGCACTATTTAATTCGAGGCATCAATAGAGGCAAAGTATTTCAATTGGGCAACATGATTCGGGTACGCGTTATTGCGGCCAACTTACAGGATAGAACTATTGATTTGGATGTAGCTAAATAGTTGTTTAATTATTTAACCAATCCACCGTTTTCATGAGTTCATTATGCATTATTTTATCTTCTTGAATAAAGTTCACTTGTTTTCGGTAATCAGCTAATTTATTCTCTATTATTGGAGAACTTTTTAATGGTCTGCGGAATTCCATTGCCTGTGCTGCATTGAACCATTCTATCGCAAGAATATTTTGTAAATTATGAACCACCTTATACGTTTTAACGGCACCATTGGCACCCATGCTTACATGGTCTTCTTGTCCATTTGATGAAGGAATGGAATCCACGGAGGAAGGCGTACACAATTGTTTATTTTCACTGACGATGGAGGCTGCGGTATATTGTGGTATCATAAAGCCACTGTTAAGTCCGGGATTAGCGACCAAAAATTCCGGTAGTCCTCTTTTCCCGCTAATCAGATTATATGTCCTTCGTTCAGAAATATTGCCCAGCTCTGCAAGGGCAATGGCTAAATAATCAAAACCAAGTGCCAAGGTTTGCCCATGAAAATTTCCCCCCGAAAGTATTAAATCCTCCTCAGGGAAAATATTTGGATTATCGGTTACTGAATTTATTTCAGTTTCAAAAATTTGATGTACATGTGCAATGGCATCCTTGGATGCTCCATGAACTTGGGGTACACATCTAAATGAATAGGGATCCTGGGTTTGTGTTTTTATTCCTTGAGCAATTTCACTGCCTGATAAAAGTTCAAGCATTCGTGCAGCTGTTTTTACTTGGCCATCATGTGGACGGATGTGGTGGATAAATGGTAAATACGGCTCTGTTTTGCAATCAAAAGCATCTGCCGAAAGTGCAGCACATAAGTCAGCAAAGTTGGAAAGTTTCTCTGCATTAATTAAGCACCAAACGCCGTAAGCACTCATAAATTGTGTGCCATTAATTAAGGCCAATCCTTCCTTGGCTTGCAAATAATGGGGTGCTAAATGATGTTCTTTTAAAACCTCTGCACTTTCTCTTATAGTATCCTTATACCAAACCTTACCTTCACCAAAAATAGGTAAGGACAAATGTGCCAATGGCGCTAAATCACCCGAGGCACCCAGCGAACCTTTTTGAAAAACTACAGGTAAAATATTTAAATTAAAAAAATCAATCAGGCGTTCCACGGTAGCCACACTTACCCCGGAATGCCCATAGGAAAGCGATTGTATTTTTAACAATAGCATGATTTTTACAATTTCCTTAGGTACTTCGTCGCCCATACCGCAAGCATGAGAACGAATTAAATTGGATTGAAGTTTTTCTAAATCTTCCAAAGATATTCTAATATCGCACAGCGAACCAAAGCCGGTGTTAATGCCATACATGGCACTAGTTTCATTCTTTATTTTTAAGTCTAAATAGCTTCTGCATTTTTCAATGGCTTTTTTGCTTTCAGCAGATAATTGAAGTTTTTTATTTTTGATAAGAATATCCTTAATGTCCGCTATGCTTATCGTTTTTGATGATATATGATGAATATCCATTGGTAAATTCTTGATAATTTTTTATAATACTATAAGGAAGCTAATGTTGAAATCAAGTTTTCCGGAGTGCAAGGAATTTGTTCTCCGGTAATTATATTTTTAATAAAATATTGATTGTTTTCAATTTCATTTTCTCCCGCAATTAGAACATATGGAATCCCTTTTTTTTCTGCGTATTGATATTGCTTTGCTATTTTTGTTGCATTTGGATACACTTCTGCACCAATATTTGAGCGATGTATTTTTTGCAGTAATGAGAATGTATGCAATTCTGATTTTTCACCAAAGTTTAGTAAAAGTATTTTTACTGAACTGGCTGCCATTTCAGGCAATAATTTTAAATCACATAATACATCGTAAATTCTTTCGGCACCGAAGGATATCCCTACGCCTGGCATATCCGGCATTCCGAATCCTGCCGTCAATTCATCATATCTGCCTCCGCTGGCGATGCTGCCCATGGCATAATTTTTTATTACTACCTCAAATATGGTGGAGGTATAATAATCCAATCCTCTGGCCAATGAAAAATCCAATTCAATTTCTGCTTGGTATAGGGTAGTGGCTGCTAAATAATTTAAAACAATTTCTAATTCTTCTATGCCTTTATTCCCGATAGGCGAATTGGCTAATAAACCTTTTAAGGTGTTAATTTTTTCGCTATTACTGCCTTTTACACGAAACAATTGTTGAATGGCATGGATCTTTGCTTCTGAAAAACCTTTGCCTCCTAATTCTCTAATAACTCCGTCTTCACCTATTTTATCCCATTTATCAATGGCAATGACAAAATCTTTAAATTGATCACTAAAATCCCAAGCTTCCGCCAGTCCTCCTAATATTTTTCGATTATTTACTTTAACAATAAAATCAGGAAGTTTTAATTGATGCAAAACATCATCAAATAGCAAAATACATTCGGCATCATATATCAAAGATGGACTACCAATAATATCAGCATCGCATTGATAAAATTCTCTATATCTTCCTTTTTGGGGTCTATCTGCTCTCCAAACTTTATCTATATGGTATCTTTTAAAAGGGAATACCAACTCATTTCTATGCATAACTACATAACGCGCCAGAGGTACCGTTAGGTCATATCGGAGTCCCTTTTCGCTAATTGCAGGGGTAATTTTCTTGTAATTTTTTAATTGTAAGGTCTCTGAATCAATATCATTCAGATATTCCCCTGAATTGAGGACCTTAAAAAGCAATTTATCACCTTCTTCCCCGTATTTTTCAGACAATACACTGAGGTTTTCTAAAACCGGTGTTTCAATAGGCTGAAAACCATATCGTTCATAGGTAGTTCTAATAATATTAAAAATATAATTCCTTTCATATACTTGAGTGGGAAGGAAATCGCGCATGCCGCGGGCAAGACTAGGTTTTACCATGTAAAATTCAATTTCTGCAAATTTACATCAACTTATTTTGTACTCGATGAATTCTGTTTGTTTCTATCGCTTTCCATAATAAAAATACAAGGATGCTTAGTAGTGAAAATTAAAATTTGTAAAACACACATTATCAACTATTAAAATGTAAAATGTGGATTAAGTTGCGCATTTAGTACTAAGCTAATAGGTCCTATATTAACTATATATTATGTAAACTGTTGTTAATTCGCAATACTATATTGGACAATTGACACCTTGGAGGGGTATTTATTAACTAGCAAATTATAAATACAATTTAAAGCAATATCAATCGTCCATAGAGTGGACAAAAATTTATTAACTAAACATTCTAATTAAACATTAACAACATGAAAAAGTGGATTTTAACAGCCGCTCTTGCTAGCCTGACGCTATTTGCGAAAGCACAAGACAACATGAATTCTAAAAATGGTACCCCTATTTTACCTGAAGCAGGTAATTGGAGTATTGCATTCGATGCTTCCCCATGGTTGCACTATGCCGGTAACTTACTTAGCAGTGCGGGTACTAATAATGCAAATGCTGCATATTTAGTACCAAATACCTTGGTTGGTAAGTACATGATTGATGGTTCTACAGCTTACCGTTGTATGCTTAGAATTGGTTACAACATGCATAGTCAAGATTCACTTGTTCCAAATGGTTCCGGTGGTACTTATACTAATACCTACAAAAACAGTAGTATGAATATTACTTTAGGTGCTGGTAAACAATGGTATAGAGGTAAAGGTCGTTTAAAAGGTTACTACGGTGGAATGGCTATGCTTACTTTTGGTAGTCCAAATTCTAACACTGTGACTTATGGCGCTCCAACTTCTGCTATGCCTAGAGTTACTGAAATGTCCGCAGGTAGCACTTTTGGTATCGGTGTACGTGGATTTGTGGGTGCTGAATACTTCTTCGCTCCAAAAATGTCTATCGGTGCTGAATATGGCTGGGGCATTATGTACAATATGCAAGGTCAAGGTAAAATGACAACTGAAAGTACTGCAGGAACTACTACAACAAATACAGGGGGTAATTCTTCCTTCAATATTGATGTAGATAATTTCCAAGGTGCAATTATGTTATCTCTTTATTTCTAAGCGCTAAACAATGAATTATGAAAGGAGGCTTACCCAGTGGGAGCCTCCTTTTTTATTGCCAACAACCTTATCTGCTTTTGTTCATTCCTTTTCGGAATCAATTTTGCTCATAAGTTCTCATCTTATTGCACTATTTTTGCAACTTTTACGCGCAACTTGAATTTAAAGACTACATATTTATTCCTGCTAAGTGCCTGTATTGGTTTCATTACACATGCACAAACCCTCAGCGTACCTAATCCTAATTCTAATAATAAACAGGTTTTGGATACGCCGACCGTTAAGCCTAAATATAAAGTTTATGGGATAAGTGCTAAGTTTACTACCCGCAAGCAAATGGAATTGAATCCTGATACCTTATTTCAGGTAGATACAGGTTTAACGGATGTTCATCAATATGACCCGGTATTGGACCGACACAATCATTATACTTTTCTAGGGAATAATGCTTCCCCTTCAGTTCCTTTGTTTTTCGATTATAATCATCAAATTGGATTTAACTATGGACTGCATCAGTGGGATGTGTATAGAATGACCGATGAAAACATGTTGTTTTATCATACCCGATCTCCATATTCTGATTTTCAATATGTGCAAGGGCCTAAGGATTTACAATATTTTAAAGCCATTCATTCTCAAAATATCACGCCATATTGGAATATTTCTTTAAGTTTTAGAAAATATTATTCCACGGGATTTTATGATCATCAATTATCCAATGGTTATAATTTTGGTTTAAATACATGGTATCGATCCAAATCCAGAAGATATATGTTGGTAGCTTCCGCTATCTGGAATACATTCCGCTATCAGGAAAATGGTGGTTTGGTCAATGATTCATTTTTTCAAACCAATTCCCCAAATGCTGATCATATAGGTATGCCTTTCCGGTTGATGTATGCTACACAAGAGTGGAAGGACCAGAGCTATAATATCAGACAATATTTTTATATCGGTACTAAGGAATATAAAAAAATACATGATACAGACAAAGCACCCATAACTTTATACTATCCTCGTTTTTTTGTATCGCATGAACTTAGTGTTTACAATATGCGATACAATTATTATGATTCCTCCACGGATATGAAACAGTTTGGGAATATTTTAATTGATTCTACCCGCTCCAATGATTTTTATCGTTACAGAAATATTAGCAATACCTTTAGTATTGGTCAGGTAGAATATCATCCGCCTAATAAGGAAGCTGCACCTATATCTATTTTACTAAATGCCTATGTAAAACATGAATTGATTTTAGCTCGATATCCTACCAAGGATACCACGGTTCAGAATATATTAGCAGGAGGCGGTATATTATTTCGAACCCCGTTTTTTAAAATACATGGTGATGCTACTATTATACCTATCGGATATAATCAAGGTGATTTTTCCATAGCAGGAAAAATCGAATTCCCATATAAAATAATGGGGTATAATAATGTGCTTGGCTTAGGTTTAAGTAACCAACAAAGCAGGCCTGCATTTTTAGATCAAAACTTATACAGCAATCATTTTGAGTGGAATAATAATTTTATTCGTACACGATATTATGAAGCACAAGGCTTTTTAGCATCTGATTCATTTCATTATCGTTTTACAGCGAAATATATGTTGATTTCATCCTTGGTATATTACGGATATAATGTTTTGCCTCAACAAGCGCAAGGCGATTTAAATTATTTCCAGTTGAGTGCCGAAAAGGATTTTAAAATAGGAAACTTACATTTAAATAACTCTTTGCTTTACCAGCATGTATCCGGTGGCAATGAAATAAGTGTACCTGATTTGTCCTTCAGAGGTTCTTATTTTTATGAATTGACATTGTTTAATCATGCGTTGGTGATGCAGATAGGATTTGATGTGAGATACAATTCATCTTATTACGCTTACGCTTATGCGCCCGGCATCAGTAATTTTTATTTGCAGAATTATAAACAAATTGGGAATTATCCGTACTTTGATCCATTTATCAGCGGAAGAATTAGCCGATTTAGAATTTTTGCTAAAATGGAGCACGCTACTCAAGGCTTATTTGGTTATACTTATTATGCTACACCTTCCTATCCTTTTTATCCGAGAACAATTGTGAGATTGGGATTGCGGTGGATGTTTTATAATTAATTATTCGCATTTTAATATTGCTTCAGGATTTCAAAATTTAAATAAATTTGATTTAAAATTATTGCCTGCTAACTATGAAACTTTCGGAACTATTATCTCAAATTGAAGATACCATTGAAGATAAATTTGGCGGGAAAATTTTCTGGATTACGGCGGAAATAACCGACGTTAAAAAATACTATGAAAAACGTTGGTGTTTTTTAAAATTTATAGATAAAGAAGGGGCTCAAATCAATACCGAAATAAAGGGCGTATTTTGGGGAAGCACTTATCCGGCTATTACAAAATTTGAACGCT
This sequence comes from uncultured bacterium, assembly GCA_903829945.1. Lineage (GTDB taxonomy): Bacteria > Bacteroidota > Bacteroidia > CAILMK01 > CAILMK01 > CAILMK01. Next base: position 22,695 of record CAIKRV010000018.1, read on the forward strand.
TAACCGGGCAAACATTTGGCAATGGTTTAGAAATAAATTGTGCTGTAAGAATTAGGTTTAATAAACGTTTTGGCTTGGACTTGGAGGTGATGGATATTGATGCCGCCTACAGTTTGGGTAAGTTGGAAGTAGAAAAGCAGGAAGTATTGGATAAATTAGTCAGTACTTATCCTAATAAAATCCACTTTATTGATGGTCAGTATATGACACCCAATAAGGAATTAGCTTTACCAACCATTATTCAGAGAATTGCTTTGATTACAGCGCCGGGCTCCGATGGTCAACGTGATTTTATTCAGGAACTGCGTAATAATCCATATGCTTATTCTTTTCAAGTGAATGAGTATTTAACTACGATCCAAGGCGATCAGGCAGCAGGCTTAATGTTAAAGCAATTGAAAGAGATTATAGCGCATAAAGACCAATTTGATGCCATTGCAATTGTAAGAGGAGGGGGCTCGCAAACAGACTTCAAACCATTTGATAATTATGAGTTGGCAGAATTGGTAGCCTTATGCCCCATACCAATTTTAACCGGCATCGGGCATGATAGAAATACCAGTATTGTAGATATGATGGCTAAGCAATACAAAACACCAACTAAGGTAGCAGGTTTTATTGTAGAACGAGCATATAACTTTGATGCTCAAATACAATACTTTAAGGAAAGGTTCTTTTCCGGGGTGCAGCTATTGCTGGCTGAATCAAAAAATAACTTGAAGGAGCTTAATGAGCAATTTGAGGAAGTGCTACAAGTTTTAATAGCAGATAAAAAAAGTGATTTGACTAATTTGAGCCGGATTATTAGAAATTTGAGCCCGGAATCTATTCTAAATAAAGGATTTGCAATTGTTATGCAGGATGAAAACATTATAGTGGATCCTCAAAATTTGAAAATTGAATCAAAAATAAAGACCATTTTAAAGAACCAAATTATTCACAGTACTGTAACTAATAAGGAAGATTATGAGCAAAGCAATGACTTATGATAAAGCCTATGCTGAATTAGAGCATTTGGTAGCACAAATAGAGCAAGATGAAATTCAGGTAGATGTATTGGCTGAAAAAGTGAAACAGGCCAGAACATTAATTGCTTTTTGTGAAGAACGTTTACATAAAGTGGAGACTGAAATTCAAGCTGCTAAAGGAGAATAGCACCATTGGTTTTGGCTAGGTAAATAAATATTTTTACCTTAAAAATATTTATTTATCCACAGCTTTGAAGACTTGATATAAATTAAAAAAAATATGCTATATTGCAGGTGTATTGTTAATGAATATACAGCCTTTGTATAAAAGATAAATCCGGCTGCTAATCAGTAGAATCCGGGTAAAGAATGTTTTAACTTGATGTTTGTTTCAAAGGGGCCGGAGTATTCCGGCCTTACTTTTTTCCCCGAATTCCTGGTCTACAGTAGCCGGAATTTCTTTCAGTACCTTATAGACGCCCTTCAGTAAATGATAGTTAGTAGAAATATTGAATTATTTTTTAAATTACTAATAATCAATAATTTAAAATATTAATAAAGGCGCTAACTTCTCCAATATCCATTATTTGGCTAAAAATTAACCCCATTCTGCCAAATAATGATTTGACGGAATGGGGTTAGACTTTATTTCCCAATTAAGATTACTTCAATACCTGTACTTTACTGGTATAGCTACCATTTATGGTATTGATTCTTAAGAAGTACAAACCTGATTTTAGGTTTTCTGTCGGGAAAGTCCATTGATGTTCTTGCATCAAGCCTCCATCTTTTGTACTTATTACTTGTCCTAAGGAATTTAGTAAATCTAGACTAATTTGCTTGCTTTCAGGGAGTTTTAAATGCACTGTGAAATTGTCCTTGGCTGGTACCGGGAATATATTTAATACCCATCCGGCAGGTAATTGTTGTGCAATGCCGGAGCCTTTTTCAACCGTCACCACCCTGCGAACTGTTGCCGTATTATTAGATCCATCCGTAGCACTGTAATGAATAAAATACATACCCACTTTTGAAGTATCCACCTTGCCTGTTACATTGAGCTTCAAGGCCGGCCAATAATTATCTACCACTGTGGCCCCCGGATCTACAAAGGCGGTATGTATGCTTATCGTGATGGAATCAGGTCCTAATAAAGTAATATCCGGACGCGCGGTATCCATAACAATGACCGTTCTTTTTTGCTGTGGTGCAAAATTTCCTGATAAATCTACGGCGGTATAATATACATGGTAGGTTCCTAATCGGAAAGTATCTAATTCCGAACGATCTATAGATACATACTTGGTTACATTTTTATCACGGTTATCATAAGCGGTTGCACCTAATTCAATATAATTGGTAAATACTTCCATCTTTTCAGGATTGGCGCCAACCAAGGTAAGACTTGGAGGTGTTTTATCACCGGTAACCAATACCTTTCTTATGGCCGTCGCTTTATTACCTGCTGAATCGCTTACGGTATAGGTAACAGTGTAAGTGCCAACGGTGCTAGTATCTACGGTCGAAACTGCTTTAATTTTCGAAGTTACGTTTCCATCAATGGCATCTAAGGCCGTTGCACCGGAGTCTATATATGGATAGCCCACTTCAACCTTAGCCGGGTTAGCCCCTTTTATAGTAATGACAGGTGGTGTTATGTCCGTTCCTATAATTATTCTATAATCTTCATATTCTCCGTAATAATTAGTTCCGCAAGGGAATATTGAATCCACTGTGATGCCTGCACCTATTCTCATACGAGTAGGGCCTTGCACTGCATTTTTAGGGACAACAAAGGAATCAGTCCATGAAGTAACATTTACATTTACATAATCCGATACCACCATTTCACCCGGGTCGCTAAAGCTGCCATTGGCATTAAAATCTATATACACTTTATGTGCTTCCGGGGATGATTTGCGAAGCCTTTCTAAATGTAGGGCATAGGTACCGCTTAATTCTAAACGCGTAGCTTGTGTTTTTGTATAATCAGAATACGACTGATTACTGACGGCGGAAGTATTATCAATGGCGCCAATTTTTACCCTGCTGAATCCAACATCCGAACCTGTGTTTAATATAGTAGGGATGCAATATTTAAATACTTCAATATAATTAATCTTGGAAGCCGTATCGGTACCCAGGCTATTACTGGCTTTTAGCTTAACGGTGTATTTCCCTACCGCATTAAAAATAATGCGTGGATCCTGACTGGTGGAATCCGAACCATAAGCAAAGGAATCAGTATTTGGACTGATGGTCCATGTCCATGCATTTGGACCATTACTGGAATGATCCGTCAATTGTACTGTATCAGTAGTTGCCGCTCTTACCATATCTGCTATAAAATCAACCTTAGGTTTAGCACTAGGATCTACAACAACTACGGTTTTATAAACTGTATCGTTATTGCTACAACGACCAGAAATTAATCGAACCTTATAGGTGCCTTTGGTCGAGTAATTATACTTGGCATGCATGGTACTTGCGTCTGTTACGCCATCTCCATTAAAATCCCAATTCCAATGATCAGCATTTGGATCAATGGCATCAAAATGAGCCGGACTACCGCCGGTATATGCAGTATCCGGTCCGGTAAAGGCTCCCGAAGTTTTTGGGTATGGTGTTGTCCACCAATCCGCATCAAAACCCGGTGCCGTAAAGCCATCTTTATTGGTGCTCATTTCAATATAAAGCGAGCCTGATTTAGAAGTAATCACCGGTAATGCACTACTGGAACCTCCCGTATAAGTAGCCAATAAAGTTCCGGTATTATCTATACCATCATAAATATATAAATAATCTCCTCCATAAATATCATAATAATTTAATTGCATGAACAATTGTTGTCCGCATGGACTAATGACCATTTTACAGTCTGCCGAATCATGATAATTGCCATTGGGTCCTCCGGCATCATAAAGTTTTCCGGAGGTAAAAGAAGAATAGGTGCCGGAGCACATGGTTTCTAAATCTTTTACATAAACTGCGCGTTTGGTTATCGAATTTTTACCAAAACTATTCAGTGCGGTGAGCGTAATATCATAAGATCCTGCAGCAGTGAAAAAGAGATTTGGATTTTGACTATAGGAAGAAGAATACCCATTAAATAAAGCCGAATCAGGATTAAAATTCCATGACCACGAGGTTGGGCCATTCTTGGAATGATCATATAAAACCAATGAATCACCAATTAAAATGGTATCTGCTGAAGTTGTAAAATCAGCAATTGGAGCGGCTGTTTGTTTTACGATTTTAATTGTTTTAATTAAGGAATTCTTGCCCTTACAATTGATGACAATCAGCTTTACTTTATAGGTGCCCGGAGTACTATAAGAATGATATCCGTCTGTGATGCCGGCATCATCTATAATACCATCATTATTATAATCCCAGTAGTATAAATTATTTACACCTACCAAGGTGTTATTTTTAAAGGTCATCGGACTATTTACATAGCCTTGCGTATCCGCACTGTAATCTGCCTTTGGTTTGGCATTCGGTACTGCATACCAATGTGCTCTGAAGCCCGGAGCCCTTCCTGTAAAGTCAGTAACCTCTTGGATAAACATGGCACCGCTGGTAGTGGTAATGGAGGAAGGGATGGAACTACCGCTTAATCCTAGTCCGCTGAAGAGGGGAGTGCCGGTATTATCTACTCCATCATATACTTTGATGTAATCATGTGGTGCCATATCAAAGGAATCAAAAACAAGCGTAATGGGTCCTGAACAATCCGGTTTTATTAAAAATCCGCAATTGGAGAAATTAAAATAATTACCGGAATCACCGGAGTCTGTAATATAACCTGCAAATAAAGGCGAATATGCAGCATCCGACTGACACATGATGTAATTATTTAATACTGTAATGAATCCGGTCTTGGTTTTGGTATCGGTACCGGCAGGGTTGCTAATTGTTAACCCAACATCATAGGTACCTGTATTTTTATATTTATAAATTGGATTTTGTACAAATGAAGAATCTCCGTTTCCTAAACTCCAAGCCCAAAGGATGGGATCATTTTTACTTAAATCCAAAAATGAAACTGCTTGTCCGGCTTTTACCAAGGTATTGGTGGCAGAAAAATCAGCACTTGGTTTGCTATAATTTTGTGTAACGAAAAATCTGGATACGGTATCAGAACCGGCAGAGTTGGTCACTGTTAAAGTAATTTTATAATCTGCTAAACTATCTAAGGATACCGTCGGATTGGTGGAGGAACTGCCGGTACCTGCATAATAAGTATACTTAGCAGGACTAATATTCCAACTCCAGGAAGTTGGGGCATTTAAAGATAAATCCTTTAAATTGATTGGTTGTCCATAATGTGGCGTAAAGGTGGAGGCAGAGAAATTGGCTACCGGTTTTATAGCTTGTACAATTTTTACTGCTTTAGTAATGCTATCAATACAACCGCCGGCAGTGGTCACAATAAGTTTTACCTGATATGTACCAACTGTATCAAATACGTGAATTGGATTTTGTTGGGTAGAAGTATCATTGGTGCCTGAAGACGGATCTCCGAAATTCCAATACCAGGAGGTAGCTAAGCCGCCTGTGGTGCTATCAGCTAATACTACGGGCGTTTTATATACCGAGCCTAGGTTAGTGAAGCCTGCTTTTGGCGAATTAACGGATACCACCCTTTTAAACACCGAGGGTGTACCCGGTAAATTTGAATTTACGGTTAAGGTTACCGTATAAACTCCGGCATTAGCATAGGTATGGCTAGGGCTTTTGAGTATGGAAGTATCTCCATCACCAAAATCCCAATGCCAGCTATTGATTTTATAACTACCGAAAGTATAGGAGCTATCTGTAAATTTAGTTGCTGACCCTAAACATACTGTATTCGATTTAAAATAAGAGACAGGCTGTCCGTTATCTGCAATTATAACGGTGTAATCTTCCACTTCACCGATATCCACCGGATCACGGCACGGATCCATATCTGTTTTAATATACTTGGTGGTATCCGGCCAATTAAAGGATTCTACACGCATCCGTGTAGGTCCCGCTACTGCATTGGCAGGTACTTTTATTTTTGGAGAATCTACTAAATAGTATCCCGGTTGCATTTTTAAACTATCATAAAAAACCAATTCCCCGGAATCATTAAAGTCTCCGTCTCTATTGAAGTCTATCCAACCTCTGGTATAAGCATTATTATAACTATTCCCCGTGTAGGAAATAACTTTATAAGTTTTGTTTCGATAAATAGTGGTACTAAGGCGGGTATAATTTCCATAACCGCTACTATCAATATTGGAAAGATTAAATATTGAATTAAACGTAAAATAATAAAGGAATACAAAATTATTTTGAATACCATGCGATGGACAATATCCAACTTTTCTATTACCTGCCGGACTGATGGTATCCGGTAATCTCGGGCCGGCTACATCCACCGAATAAACTTGTGCATCCAGAATATTGCCGCGCAAGGCAGTGGAATTGACATCATATCCCAGCCAAAAATAATTATCGCCGGGCTGCAGTTGCTGTGCAGCATTAAAGGAGAAATACGTGGAAGGAAAACTTACGGTACTTCCTATTTGTTTGGCCACACTAAAGCGGGGATCTTTGCCTGAATAATATAATTTAGCATTACTCACATCAAAAGGATTGGTAGTCCCGCTGAGCTTGCATTTAATGGTTCCGGCAGTCATAGGATTCAGAATACCTGCAGCATTGGTTTTGACAACAATCTGCATGATCATATTATCGCTGGTACCGGCCACCACTTCTCTTTGATCAGGTTGATAACAATTACTGCTCAAAAATACTTGTACATCTTGTTTTACTACATTTATGGTGAAATCCTGAAAATCCTGACAAAAATCCAAACTAAAGGTATTATTGGTACATGGATCAGGAATAAATATGGAGGAGTCAATAGCATACCGTGTACCTACACGCATCCGAGTAGCACCTATGGCCGCATTGACGGGTACTTTTACAGTAAAATGAATTTCATGATCTCCCACGTTGGAGGGGTCAAACTTTGCAATGATTCTTTCATATTTTTCAAAGATTTGGTCTTGGTCCCAATCTATCCAAACAGCCATATACTGGGGGTTGGCGCCATTGCCTAATTTTACGGTTACGGGGTACGAAGCACCCGGTACCACGTCGGTAGATAAATTGGTTAAATCTTGATAACTGGGTGACGGATTAACGGTAGGTGCCGGAACTACGCTATTTAAATCTCCCAGATGAACTTCCAAAATATGGGTCCAAAAGGAGGTGGTTTTGCCGGTATTATTAAAACCAAGTCCTTTGTAAGAAGGTGTGCAATAAGTTTGTGCATAACCCATTTGGGAGGCAAGGAACAAAAATGACAGCAGCAGAAGTAGTTTGGGGGTAAAAATTCTTTTCATCGCAGTTTTGTATAATTTTTGGCTAATTTAAGAATTAATTTCGAATTCATTCATATAGGTCGTGGTAATTGAACAAATTCCATAAATTAAAAACACTTTAACTTAAAGAAATTATATTTTACAGAATTTAAAAGTAATATTTCCTTCGGAAGTATTGATTTTTAGAAAATAAATCCCTGCTGGTAAATGTGCTATTTCTGGAATCTCAATATTTTGGGACGAACTGTTAAAAACAACTTGATATTGAAAACAAACATCCGCATCAGGGCGATAAATAATAATTTGTCCTTTCAATGTTTTTAATCCTCTATAATAGATAAATGCATGATTGGCTACCGGATTAGGGAATAATTTAAAGGATGCTTCCAATGGAATGGCTTGTTCCACTGCAGTACTGGTATCACGCAATCGTAAACAAAATAACCCATTGGTCATGTCTGATGCGATGATGGTTCCGGAGGGTAAATATGGGTACACTCCCCAACAACCTTCATAGCCAAAATAGGCATTTCCATTTTGAGGATAAGTATCGTAATAATCTACTAATTTATCACTATCGTTGATGTCAAAAACCGCTACACCGTCTTGATAATAAGAACAAATTAAATAATGGTCTTTGACATAAGGATTATGTGCAATGCTACCTAATTGATAATGCAAGCCAAACAGATCCTTAAAATTAGGTTTTCTATCAGAAGTTCTTCCGTTTTTTAAGGTAGAAATATCATATCTTTTTATTCTCATACCTGAGTTTTCATCGGTAAAAAATAAATTTTTGCCATCCGGAGTTACCGCTGAACTATGACAAAATCCCTCATCAGGATAGGTGGTAACGCTGGTGATGCTATAAGGCGCAAGTGGATTGACAAAGCTATAAATCCATAGTCCATCCGTACCGCAATTTAAAAATGCGGTATCATTCCTTACAAATAAATCGTGAACATATTCAAAACTGCTATTGGCTTCAATCGTATGCAACCATTTGGGGTGTTCCGGGTCCGTAGCTAAGGAAGCCGTCATTAAAGCATGTGCAATTAAGCTACTGTTCTTTTTGCTTTTGGGATAGGCAAAATATAAAATGTCTTTATAAATGTATATGCTATGTGCTTTGGAAAGTAAGGTATCCGAATCATACACCTTATGGACTGAATCCGGTAAATATTGTAAGTCGAAAATTTGTAAAGAGGAATTCCCTTCATCCGCTACGCAGTAAGCATAGTGGGAATAGGTAACCATATCTCTATGAATACAATTGTTGTATCTGCCTGCAGCCACGGCACGCACCTTAGGATTTTTAGGGTCGCTGACTTCAATAAAATAAATGGAATCTACCGAACCAATGATGGCGTATTCTCTTCCATCCGGAGCTGCCCAACCCCATAAATCATTAAAGGTTTGATCACCTATTTTTTTGAGGCTGTCGTTGTCCCAACGAGAGCAAAAATATAAACGCATATTTGATTGCGCCTTCACTTGAACCCTTGGCATTATTAGCATTGCCAGAAGAAGAACTACTTGCCCGAGGAAAAAGAAATTTGTTATTCTTTTTATTTTCATATTTTGGCAATGTGAATATGCAATTTAATGAAAATAAATGGGAAATCCACTAATCCAACTTTTTTATCAGTGCTTTGAATATGATGGATAGCTTGGGCTCATTTTTTAAAGCGTTGGCAATAATCATTTCCAGACTTACCGGTTTTAAATCTTGATGCCAACCTTCATCAGTTACTACTGACAATGCAAAACAAGGAATATTTGCATGACGAGCAGCTATAATTTCAGGCACGGTACTCATCCCTACGATATCACCCCCTATAATTCTTAAATAACGATATTCTGCCTTGGTTTCCAAGTTCGGCCCACTCACTGAAACATAGGTGCCCCTGTGGAAGGCTATGGCGTTTTCTGAAGCAATGGATGCCGCCATGTTTAATAATTTTAAATCATACGGCATGCTCATATCCGGAAAGCGCGGCCCGATGGCATCCATATTTTTTCCGACCAAAGGATTTGCATTTTGTAAATTAATATGATCCTCTATAAATACTAAATCTCCTGCTTTCATTTCCGGATTTAAAGCGCCTGATACATTGGAAACAAAGAGGTATTTTATTCCAAGTTGGTGCATTACCCATACAGGAAATACTACTTCCTGCATGCTGTATCCTTCATAAAAATGAAAACGCCCTTGCATGGCTACAATTTTCTTCCCCGAAAGGGTGCCAAAAATAAGTTTACCTTGGTGTGATTCAACAGTAGATAATGGAAAATGGGGGATATCCTTATAATTAATGCTCTTCTTGATTTCAATTTCATTGACTAAGCCGCCCAATCCGGTGCCCAGTATAATACCGACGGCCGGATTAAAGTCAATTATATTTTTTATATGATTACAACTTTCTAGAATTTTTTCTAACATTATCCAGTATTTTTAAATCGAAACTTCTCTTTTCCATGGCATCCCATTTCATGCCTACCGGAAGAAAATAAATATGTTTTTTATGGGGTATATTTTTATTTTTTACGCGCATAAAATCGATCAAATCTTCAATTCTTCGCCAATCTTTTTCCGTGGTTAAAATTAATTTTGGCTCCGGCAATTTTTCAAATTCTATAAAAATGTTTTCCAGTTCTTTTTCTGAATAGTCATGATGATCTGAAAAGGAAAGGTGATGATATTGATAGGCATTGCTTTTTATATAATTAATAAACGGCTGTGGATTGGCGATTCCCGAAAATCCTAAAATCGCATAGCTTGAAATATCACTCAGGCTTATTTTTTCATTTAATGCAGAAACAATAGGAAAATATTTGAGTCCGGTAAAAAATACACTTTGATAAGGAAATGGTTTTAATGCATTAATTAAATGCGCACGCGGTAATTCTGTATTTACATAAGGACATTTGGTCATTACAATCATGTTGGCACGTTTTCGTCCGCTGATATTTTCACGCAAATTACCAACGGGTAGCATATGATCTTCATAGTATGGATGATTATAATCTGTTAACAAAATATAATAATCAGCTTTTAATTTTCTATGCTGGAAACAATCATCCAATACAATTATATTAACTCCTTTGGTATTTAAAAAAATATTTTTAATACCATTGACACGATCTTCACAAACCGCCACCACTACTTCAGCGAATTTTCTATAAATTTGATAAGGTTCGTCTCCAATTTGCTCGGCAGTAATAATGGAATTGGCTAAAACAAAACCTTTGGTTTTTCTTCCATAACCTCTGCTGAGGAGTGCGGGTTTATATCCGGCATCCAGTAAAAGTTGTAAAACATATTCGGACATAGGGGTTTTCCCGGTTCCGCCGGTAGATAAATTACCAATACCAATGACGGGTACACCAAATGATTTGGAACGAAAAATTCCGAGGGAGTAAAATATATTTCTTACCGAAGTGATAGCCTGATAAATTAGGGCAAAAGGGAAAAGAATATACTTGAAAAAGGACAATTTTCTACTTGTTTTGGCAAAGATATGAAAATCATTTTAAGTTGTTGTGGAACTGAAGTTATATCCTGAATTTCAGATGATTTTTACATTTCTTAACTTAAAAAAATCATTTTGGTAATAGTATCTTTGCCTAAATTTCATCCTATGCAAATACAAGAACTGACTGCTTATTTGGAAACCTTAGCTCCCTTATCCTTGCAGGAGTCTTATGATAATTCAGGTTTAATTATTGGTCATTCATCTACTGAAATCACTAAAGCATTAATATGTTTAGATGTAACTGAGGAAGTCATGAAGGAAGCCATTCAGCAAGGCTGCAATTTAATTATCGCACATCATCCATTAATTTTTAGCGGCATTAAGAAGATAAACGGTAAAAATTATACTGAACGTTTAATTATACTTGCCATCCAACATCAAATTGCTATCTATGCCATACATACCAACTTAGATAATGTTATGCGTGGAGTAAATTTTAAAATAGGGGAAGTTTTAGGATTGCAGGATTTGAAAATATTGGAACCTAAAATTGGGATTCTTAAACAATTGATTACTTATGTGCCTGATAATCTAACTGATTCCGGCGAAAACGCAGTAATAAAAGTTCGTAATGCACTTTGGGAAGCGGGTGCCGGTAAATTAGGTAATTACAGTAGTTGCAGTTTTAATGTGGAAGGAAGCGGCACTTTTAAGCCTTTGGAAGGAGCTACTCCTTTTATCGGTGAAATTAATTCCCTTCATGAGCAAAAGGAAATAAGAATGAGTGTAATATTTCCGGAAAATATAGAAAATCAAGTGATTAAAGCTTTGAAATCAGCACATCCTTATGAGGAAGCAGCGTATGAAGTAATTGCGTTATCCAATCCACATCCCGAAATTGGCGCCGGAATGATCGGGACTTTCCCTGAAGCCATTACTGAATTGGAATTCTTGAAACTATTAAAATCGGTATTTAAATGTGATATTGTTCGTCATACTGCATTGATAAACAAAAAAATAAAAAAACTTGCGTTTTGTGGGGGCGCTGGTAGCTTTTTACTTAAAACTGCCATGGCTCAAGGTGCTGATGCTTTTGTAAGTGGCGACTTTAAGTACCATCAATTTTTTGATGCTGATGGTAAAATTTTAATTGCTGATGTAGGACATTTTGAGAGTGAACAGTTCACAATTGATTTATTGTATGACGCAATTCATGAAAAATTTCGTAATTTTGCACTCTTAAAAACACAAATCAATACCAATCCTGTTAATTATTTTTAAATGGAAGCAACGGTAGAACAGAAGTTAAAAGGTCTTTTCAATCTTCAATTGATTGATACCCAGATTGATAGAATTAAAAGTGTGCGCGGTGAACTTCCAATGGAAGTTAGCGATCTGGAAGACGAAATTCAAGGTTTAGAAACTAGAATTGAAAATCTAAATCAGGAACTTGCCACTATTCAGAAATCTGCTGATGAACGCAAAAAGTTCATTAAAGATTCTAATGCTCACATCGTTAAATACGAATCTCAACAATCCAAAGTTAAAAACAATCGTGAGTTTTTAGCCTTAACCAAAGAAATTGAAATGCAGAAGCTGGAAATTATGGCTTCTGAGAAGAAGATTAAGGATTTTCAATTTCAAGTTACTGAAAAGAAAGCTTTATTGGAGCAATCTAAAGCCTTTTTAGAGGATCGTAAAAAGGACTTGAAGCATAAAAAAGGTGAATTAGACACCATCACTAAGGAAACTGAGAAGGAAGAAAGGGAATTAAACAAGGTTCGTGAAAAAGCTGCAAAAGTTATTGACGAACGTTTGTTCAATGCTTATACACGTGTTCGTGATAATGTTAAAAATCGCCTCGGGGTGGTTACTATTGATCGTGATGCTTGTGCAGGATGTTTCTCTAAAATTCCACCTCAACGCCAATTGGACATCAAACAACGTAAAAAAATTATTGTTTGTGAAAATTGCGGAAGAATTTTAGTGGATAGTGATATTGCCGAAACAACACGTGCAGAATTAGAAAAGTCCGTAGGTATTGAGGCTATTGCCTAGTTGCAATTGCTTTAAATCCAAATTTTCATGAAAATTATTATGCCTTTTGGCGTTATGAAAATAAGCAGAAAATATCTCTTTTTAAGAGGTATTTTCTTTTTATGGCTATGCCCTCAACTTATTATTGCTAAGGGGGTATTCGATTTCGACCCGGGATGCCAAAGAGCTTACCAGTTAATTTTTAATTATGATTTAAAGGGAGCGGATAAAATCATTGCTAATGAAAAGGCGGCCAATCCTAATAATTATATAATTCCTTATTTAGAAAGTTATAGCGATTTGCTAAGTGTTTTCTTCAATGAAAAAAAAGCAGATTACCAAGCCATGCAAAAAAAGGAAAGCGAGCGTGAATCCTTATTATCTAATGCAGTTTCAAATTCTCCTTACCGCAATTTTTGTCTCTCTGAAATATATATGCATGATGCATTGGTTCGTTTTAAGTTTGGTGATAATATTTCCGCAGCTTATAAACTTAAAACGGCATATTTTTTATTAAAAGAATGCAGGGCTAAATATCCGGAATTTTTACCCGCCAATAAAGATTTATTAGTTTTGGAAGGGGCTATCGGAACCTTACCCAGAGGGTACCGTGCCATCCTGAATATTTTAGGATTTAATGGGGATTTAAAAAAATCTACCGAAGCATATAAAATATACCTGAATAAATTAGTCCTTTCCAAAGACTACAATCTTTTCTTGGAGGAAAGCAGGGTTTATTTTGCTTTCATGAATTATTACTTATTAAATGAATCGGATAAGGCCTGGACAATGATGAAAGAGGCCACTGATGATTATGCTGAAAGTCCACTCAGCGCATTTTTCAGAGCCAGTATGGCCATGCGCACCCGTCATAATATAGAATTAATGCAGGCCCTTCAACCGTATGCCGCTAATCCTCCAATTCCTCAATTGGGATATTTTTACGGGATAGGCAAATTGCAACAATTGGATGTGGGCGGAGGATATTATCTTTCTCATTATTTGCGCTCCTTTTCAGGCGAGGGTTATATAAAGGATGCCTATTTGAAATTGGGTTGGGCCTTTCTCTTAAAAGGAGATACCACTTCTTATAAAAATTGCAAAATACTGGTAGGGAAATTTGGTGGCAATCGATTTGAAGAAGATAAAAACGCGCTCAATGAATCAAAAAAACCTACTATTCCCGATATACATTTATTGCGCGCAAGATTATTATATGATGGTGGATTGTATCAAAGAGCCATTGATGAATTAACAACCATAAGTTTACCAAGCTTAAGAAATAAAGAAGAACAAAGCGAATGTATTTATCGATTGGCCAGAATTAATGAGGCAATGGGTAATGAAAAAGAAGCGATTAAAAACTACGATTTTGTGATTGCCAAATACAGTATAAAAGGACTTTATTTTCCTCCGGCTTCGTGCTTATATCTCGGTCTGATTTATGAGAAAAAAAAGAATATTATTTTAGCGCGGCAATACTTTCAAAAATGTTTGGAATTTACATCATATCCTTATGAAGATTCTTTCAATCAGAAAGCCAATGCCGGATTAAAAAGGTTGAATATCCAATAGGCTTTGTTATTGTATTATTACCTTGGAATAAATCACTTGTTGACCAATATTTCCCCCAAGATAATATATGCCCTTTGCTAGGTTTGAAACATCAAACGTAAACACAGTTTTATCGTAGCGACCTTTTACCAAATCCTTGCAAATGGCTCCTAAGGCATTATATAAATAAATATGTATTTCTTCTGATTGAAAATTGGAAATATCCAATTGCAAATAGTTGCTGCATGGATTGGGGTAAGTATGCACCTGGACCGGCGTATTATTCATTCCGGCAATACCGCTGGTGGTATCCAAAACGGTAATCTTTCGATATAAAACCGGTGATTTGTTTCCTGAAAAATCTTCGGCCTGATACGATCGAATAAAGATTCCGGCCTTATACGTATTTACAAAGCTTCCTCCAATTTTAACATAGGGCATACTGTCAAAATTATCAATTGCCAAATATCCTTGTTCAACATAAGTTTGACCTTGTTTTAAGGTAATATTTGTGGCACCGAAAATTTGTAGGGTAGGGGCAATTTTATCTTGGACCATTACGACCAATATCAAGGTATCCGTACTTATTTTATTAGCATCTAAGGCATAAATTTTTATAGGATAGGTACCTAAATGTGCTGAATCTAACATCCCTATTCGATGGATTGCCAAAGAATCTCCATTACTATTATAAGCTTTGGCAGGTATTATTAGAGAATCATAAGGCTCAACGGAAAGCGTATCCTTTAATAAGCGAATACTTGGCTTGGCTGCATAGGATATTTGTGCGCTGATCAGGAGTGAAAATAGGATAATTATGTATCTGAAAATTCTTAATTTCATTTTCTTGGCGCTATTCATTGTACCTTTACAGCGAAATTTCATTTCAAATATAAGCTTTTGAGTCTAAAATGCAAGATACGGAAATACTAGAAGAGGAAGAATCATCCGAAGAACTATACGAACACTTTAACGTGCTCGTAGACAAAGGTCAACAGCCTTTGAGGATTGATAAGTTCTTGGTTAACCGCATGCAAAACGCAAGCAGAAACCGTTTGCAAAATGCCTTAAAAGCAGATTGTATTTTAGTAAATGATAAAGCTGTGAAAGCGAATTATAAGGTAAAACCTTTTGATTCTATTTCCATCGTACTGCCTCATCCGCCTCGTGATAAGGAACTTAAGGCGGAAAATTTACCTTTAAATATTGTATATGAGGATGATTATTTATTAATCGTAAATAAGGAACCGGGTATGGTAGTACATCCCGGATTTAATAATTATACCGGTACTTTAGTTAATGCCTTAATTTATCATTTTGACCATTTACCCACCGCCAATGGCGAACGTCGTCCCGGCCTGGTGCATAGGATTGATAAGGATACGAGTGGTTTATTAGTGATTGCCAAGGATGAATTTACACTTACTCATTTGGCTAAGCAATTTTACGATCATACGGTTGAGCGCAAATATGTAGCCTTGGTTTGGGGGAATTTTTTAAACGATTCTGGAACCATTACCGGCAACTTGGCAAGAAGCCTAAGGGATAGGAGAGTGATGGCTGTTTTCCAGGACGAAAGCGTAGGAAAACATGCGGTAACCAATTATCAGGTATTGGAGCGATTTAATTATACCACTATGGTGGAATGTAAATTAGAAACCGGTCGTACCCATCAAATCCGTATACATATGCAACATACCGGGCATCCTTTATTTAATGATGTTACCTATGGTGGTGATAAAATAATGTGCGGTCCTTTATTTTCGAAGTATAAACAGTTTGTAGAAAATTGTTTTTTACTTTGTCCCCGCCAAGCATTACATGCCAGAACCCTTGGGTTTATCCATCCTATTACCGGAGAAAATATGCATTTTGAAGCCCCTATACCAAAGGATATGGAAGACTTAATAGGTAAATGGAGGGATTATAGCAATTTTAAAGCAGCGGAAGAAGAAGTATAAAATTTAAGATTACTCGAATAGTTATGGCAAGCGAGCATCAACATTCTCATGAACATGATGATCATCACGATCATCACGATCTCCACGATCACCATGAACATAGTCATCATCACGGGCATTCACATTCACACCATGATTTTGATCCCAGTGATTTGCATGAACGCAAAACAAAAGTAGTGGTCATTCTTACGGCCATTACGATGGTTATTGAAATTATTGCAGGATATTTTACGCATTCCATGGCTTTGGTAGCTGAAGGTTGGCATATGACTACCCATGTATTTGCCATTGGCCTTACTTATATTGCCTATGTGGCTGCAAGAAAATACGCGGATACAGAACACTATTCTTTCAAGAAGGGGAAATTATTGTCATTATCTGGATTTACGAGTGCTATTTTATTGTTAATTGTAGCGGCCTATGTACTTTTTGAATCCATTGAAAGGATTTTCCATCAAGGCGAGATACAATACTTTGAAGCAATCATTATTGCATTTATAGGATTAGTAGTTAATTTAATCAGTGCTGCATTTTTACATCATGACCATGAGCATTCCGATACTAATATTAGAGCGGCCTATATTCATGTACTGGCGGATGGCTTAACCGGTGTTACAGCAATCATTGCATTGCTATGTGCAAAATATTTTAATTTGAATTGGCTGGATGCTGCCAGTGGAATTTTAGGTTCCATTGTTATTGCCAGCTGGTCCTTTTCACTAATAGGTAATTCCGGTAAAGAACTTATTGAGTTTACTAAGAAAATAAAATAGCCCCAAATACTGGGGCTATCCTAAAGCTTTGATTATAATTATTCCTTCACTAAAAAGTTTGAGGAATCTCTAATAAATGCGCTCAGCCAAAAGAGTGCTATAAATAATGCAGGCAAGAAAGGAGGACGTCCATGTGCCAATTCTGTAGCAATGGCTCCACCTAAATAAGCAGTAATTAAAAATAAACCTAACTTATAAGTTTTAGGTATCCACAATAAAATGAGGATGACTATTTCCATAATTCCGAGGATGGTTAAATAATCGATTAATCCCATGGCAGTAAATCCTTTTACTACTTCCTCTCCTCGGCTAAGTTTCATCACGGCACTTAATCCTACCATTAAGGATGGGAGGATACCGCAAATCATCCAAATAATTTTCTTCGTTTTGTTATTCATCTTTTAAATATTATAATTTGAATCAAAATTCCTTAATTTTGCTATATAAAATATACTGATATACTAAAGTATACCAGTATACAAAAATATACCGATATGTATAAAATGAATTCATGCAATGAGATAAGTTCTGAAGCCGAATGTACTAAAAGTCTCCAGGCAGTTCGCGATGCACTTTATGTTATTAACGGAAAATGGAAATTACCCATTATTATTTGCTTAATGCATAATAAAAGACGCTTTAAGGAAATGCAAAGGCAAATCACCGGAATTACCGCTAAGATGTTGTCTCAGGAGCTTAAAGAATTGGAAATGAACGAATTGGTTAAGCGTTCCGTGTTCGATACAATTCCTGTTAGTGTAGAATATGAAATCACGGAATATGCTCATTCCTTACATAAGGTTATTCAGGAATTGCATATTTGGGGCGAAAACCACCGCAAACATATTCTTAAATCAATGAAGGCCTAAGGCTTTTATAACATAGTAATCGGTGCAACAAATTGGGTAGTATTAAATTTACCGCTCTTTTTAATGGCACCATAACCACCATTTACATCAACTAAATTAGTATAACCTCTTTTTCTTAAAATGGAAATATAGGCCATGGAGCGGTAGCCTGCCGCACAATGAACATATACTGTTTGTGCTTGGTCAATTTTTATTTCGGGACCATTAATATAATCTAATGGGGCATTGATGGCATTAACTATATGTTCGGTTTCGAATTCGCTATTTTTTCTAACATCTAAAATAGGCGTATGTGGATCTGCATTTATCAAATTTGCTAAAGTATCAACATCTATAGATGGAATAGTATCCAATGTTTTTCCTGCATCCTTCCATGTGGAAATACCTCCTTCCAAGTAACCGATACAATGATCATATCCTACACGTGCTAACCGTAATGCAGCTTCATTTGCTGTTCCGGGGTCACTTATTAATACAATTTTTTGATTAATATCTTTTATCACAGTGCCCGCCCATACGGCAAAGCTTCCCTTTAAACCAATATTGATGGAGCCGGGAATAAATCCTGTCTTGAAATCATCCGCACTACGGGTATCCAACAATAAAATACTATTGTCTTTTTGCATGGCTTCTACTTCTTCAGCCGTATATGATTTTGAAGCTTGTGCTAATACGGAATCGATATCCTCGTATCCATTAATATTCATTAAAACATTTTTAGGAAAATATCCCGGAGGAGGCGTTAAGCCATTAAGCAATTCCTTAATAAATTCATCCTTGGTCATATCTGCTCGCAAGGCATAATTTGTTGCTTTTTGATGCCCCAAAGTATCACTTGTTTCTTTACTCATATTTTTACCACAAGCACTGCCTGCCCCATGCGCAGGATAAACAATAATTTGGTCATCCAAAGGCATAATCTTGTTTCTTAAAGAATCAAATAGCATTCCTGCAAGCTTTTCTTGAGTAAGGTCGGCAACTACATGCTGTGCCAAGTCCGGGCGACCTACATCGCCTATAAACAGGGTATCACCCGTAAAAATGGCAGAGGCCTTGCCATCCTCATCACTAAATAAATAACAAGAACTTTCAGTGGTATGGCCCGGAGTATGAAGGAGGGATATGGTACAAGAGCCCAATTTAAATTGTTGTCCATCGCTTCCGATGATGCACTCAAAACCGGTTTTCATTCCGGTAGGTCCATATATTATCGGTGCTCCGGTTAATTTTGATAAATCTACATGGCCTGAAACAAAGTCGGCATGAAAATGTGTTTCAAAAATATATTTAATTTTAGCACCGCGAGATTCAGCAAGCTTTACATATTGATCCACTTCCCTAATGGGATCAATGATTGCGGCTTCGCCATCACTTTCAATATAATAAGCTCCTTGGGCTAAGCAATTGGTGTATAGTTGTTCAATTTTCATCCTTTTAGATTTTAATGCTGCAAAATTATCGAAGTTTTATAGTAGGTAAAATGATATTTGTTAGAAGTTGTATTTTATTCTACCGTTGCACGGATATGTTTTACTTGATCTATGGTTACTTTACTGCCATCATTTCCAAAGCTGGCATAAACATAGTTAATAACATCAACTACCTCCTGATCTTTTAAAGCTGTTCCCATTGGCGGCATCACGTTATTATATACCATGCCATTTACTTTTATTTCGCCTTTTTTCCCATTTAAAACTTGAGCAATTACAGAATCTTTATTTTTTAAAAAATCGGATTTGGCCAATGGAGGAAAGCTTCCCGGAGTGCCTTCGCCATTGGATTGATGGCAGGCAATACAAATGCGGTTATAAATTTCTTTCCCCTTAACTTCCTTGTTATTATCTGATTCTGAATTGTTTGCTTCGTTTTTGTTGCCTTCTTGGCCACAGGAGATGATGAACATTGCACCTAAAATCAAAAGATAAATTAGTTTTCGCATAAGGTTTGGTTTTAAAGGTCTAATACAAATATGAGAATTAGTTCTGAATTTAATACTGAAAAAGTAAAAAGTTCTCATCTTTGCAGTGCACTAATAGGAAAAATTTGGAAAATACGGGTCTTTTAAAGCAACAGCATCAAAATAGGGAAATCATTCTTTGGCTTTTTTCCGGTTGTTTTTTAATTTTTGCCATGGTAGTGGTGGGAGGCATCACCCGGCTTACCGGCTCCGGGCTTTCTATCACTGAATGGAATGTCATTATGGGCAGCATTCCCCCATTAAATCAAAATGATTGGTCACTGGTATTTGAAAAATATAAAGCCTCTCCGCAGTTTCAGAAAGTTAATTTTTCCATGAATTTGGAAGAATTTAAAAGTATATTTTGGTGGGAATTTATTCATCGACTTATCGGCAGGTTGATAGGCATGGTATTTCTTATACCTTTTTTGTATTTTTTATGGAAAAAAAGACTCAGTAAGTCACTCATTAGGCAATTGCTGGTTATTTTTGGATTAGGTGCATTGCAAGGGTTTATAGGATGGTATATGGTAAGTAGCGGATTAATTGATAAACCCGCCGTAAGTCATTACAGATTGGCAACCCATTTAATAACTGCTTTTATCACCTACGGTTATATTTTCTGGGTGGCTTTAAGCTTAATTTATCAGAATGACCCTTCTCCTAAAGTTTCCAAACAATGGTCAAGGCGGACTGCCGTTTTATTGGGAATAGTCATCCTACAAATTGTTTATGGTGCTTTTGTGGCAGGCCTACATGCCGGGAAAGTTTATAATACCTGGCCAAAAATGGGTGAGGATTGGTTCCCTTCCACGATTTTGGCCATGCAGCCGGCGTGGGTCAATTTCTTTGAAAACTATATTGGCGTGCAATTTATTCACAGATACATAGCACTAGCGCTATTACTAATGGGCTTATTATTGGCGTATTTTTACCGTACGGAAAAAGCTTTTGCATTAAAACAGGCCTTGAACTTTTTCCTTATTGCCTTAGTCATTCAATTTGTATTGGGAGTAGTAACTTTATTATATGCTGCGCCGATTGCTTTATCAGCCATTCATCAGATTGGAGGTTTCTTTTTATTTACCTCTGTAATCTTCTTTTATTTTAGAGCAAAAACTTTGCGTCAGCCTTAAAGGCTTCCAAAAGTTCAACAGCAGAATGCACTTCTTCTAAACCTAATTTTTGGGACATCCAAGCATAAAATTTAGCAGGATTTTTTTGTTCGCTCATTAAACTTTTTATGGCCGTGCTTCCATTGCTTTTAGAAAGTTTAATGCCACCCTCATCATGTATTAATTCATGATGATAAAAGGTGCAAGCTCCAAACAAATTATTATTTAATTGCGTAGCCATATAAATTTGTATTGCGGTACTTTCCAATAAATCCTGACCGCGTACCATCAAACTAATTTCATTTTCTATATCGTCACTTAAACTGGCAATATGATAGGCAGCAATTCCATCTTTTCGTCGCAAAATAGGTGCTGTTTTCAATTGAGAAAGATTAATTATTTGCTTATTTAATATTTTATCCGCAATTAATACCTCAGTATTTGCCGGAATTCGCAAACGCCATGAAGCTTCAGGAATATCTAAAGCATAGGATTGGTTGGCACAATCACAAAAAGAGTTTTCCGGTTGATTTAAATCCTTCCTGGTGCAGGTGCATGCAAACACTAAATCTTTTGATACTAACTGATTTAATAATGCCGTGTATTTATTTTCACGATACCTTTGAGAATATATATTATATACATCATCTATGCTTTCCGGACCGCTGTCCCAATCCAAGGCTAACCAGGATAAACATTTAAAAATATCTTCAATATATTCCTCTCGAATTCGGGCAGCATCTAAGTCGTCGATCCGCAACATTAAATGTCCTTGCGCGCTTCTGGTCAATAACCAAGTCAATACAAAATTATAAGCATTTCCCAGGTGGATAAATCCGCTTGGAGTAGGCGCAATTCTAGACCGAATCATATTTAAACGGCAGGGATTATTTTAATAAGTTCTTGACAAATTAGTGCGGCATTATACTTTTCCATAGCTAATTTTCGAGCATTGGATTGATGTTGCTTGAGTAGTTGTGCATCTTCAAGATAGACTTGTATTTTATCTCTAAAAACTGATATTTCTTCAGGAGGGGCATAAAAACCACATTGATTTTCATTGATGGTTTCAGCCATCCAACCTGACGTATTACTGATCGTTATTTTACCGGAGGCCAAGGAATCAAAAAACTTATTGGGAGAACAAGTTTCTAAAATAGGTTGATTTAAAAAAGATATATAGGAGAAATCCATAATACTAAGGAGCTCCGGCAATTCTGCTTTAGGCAGGGGAGGGAGCATACAAATATTGTTTAATTTTTTTTGAAAAATTAATTGTGCTAAAGTTTCTTTTTCACTACCATCTCCAACAATAAAAAATTTTAAATTCAAATCTTGACAAGCTTCTGCTAAATTTATAAAATATGCTAAATGATTCGCATAACCCATGGCGCCAAAATAAATAATTCCTTTTTCATGATCATTCAAATATTTTGCTTTCCATCCCGGATGGGCCTCCATTGGCTGAAATAAATTTAAATCTGAAAAATTACTTAATAAAACAATCGGCGTTTGAATATTATATTTTTTAATGCCTTCACATATTCCGGGAGAAAGGCTGATGATCTTTTCAGCGTTTTTATATATTTTACGGGTTAATATATAAAGCAATTTAATTAAGCCTTTGTTTTTTATAATTCCAAGATGGACAGGGGCTTCAGGCCATAAATCGCGCACTTCAAAATAATAAGGAATACCCTTTGTTTTTTTTAAAATTAAGGCGCTTATGCCAACCGTAAGTGGCGTAGAACTCGCATAAATCATACTGGGTACAGCTTTGTTTCGGCAAAGCTTTTTTGATATTTTATATGCTTGTCTGGCATAGCTCATAAATGAGCGCACTCTGCTCCAATATCCATCGCTTTGATCATATGAAACAGGTATTTGATGAAGAATTATTCCTTCTGATGCCTTCACCTGATATTTGTGGCCTTCACCCATGCAAATCATATGAACTTCATGCCCGGCCTCGCGCATGGCTTGGGCAAAGTAATAAGAACGTGTACTTCCCCATTGATTGGGGGTACGATAATATTGGTGCAGATAAATGATCTTCACCTTACAAATATAATAGAAAAGCATCGGTATCCTTTGTTTTTATTTATGGTTATAATGCGCATAATATTTTGTAAACTTTGTTTAAAATTTGAACAGATGGAACAAGAAAGGCAAACAATAAACGGACAAATAGTTGATGTGCTAACAGGAAGCATTTTCCCGGGAGAAATTGTCATAGAGGGTGCTCATATTGTGGAAATTAACAAAGTCCCTAAAGCAAGTCATCATTATATATTACCCGGTTTGGTAGATGCGCATGTGCACATCGAAAGTTCCATGCTCGTACCATCAGAGTTTGCACGTTTGGCAGTGGTACATGGAACGGTAGCCACGGTTTCGGACCCCCATGAAATTGCCAATGTTTGTGGTATTCCGGGGATAGATTTTATGATTGAAAATGCAGCTCAAGTACCATTTTACTTTTATTTTGGAGCACCCATTTGTGTACCGGCCACCAAATTTGAAACGGCCGGTGCCGGTATCAGTGCAGAGGACATAAGCATTCTTTTAGCTAGGGAAAACATTCATTATCTGACGGAAATGATGAATTATCCCGGCGTTATTGATCAGGATCCGGAAGTGATGGAGAAATTGAAAATAGCCAAGGCTTTAGGCAAGCCTATTGATGGTCATGCACCGGGCCTGAGAGGGGAGGAGGCTAAGACTTATTTTGCTGCGGGAATCAGTACCGACCATGAGTGTTTTTCTTATGAGGAAGCGCTTGAAAAAATTCAATTAGGGGTTAATATTTTAATTAGGGAAGGCTCCGCTGCTAAAAACTTTGATGCACTCATAGGACTATTGAAAATTTATCCTGAGAAAATAATGTTCTGTTCGGATGATAAACATCCGGATGCCTTGGTCCTGGGGCATATTAATCATTTATTGCATCGTGCCGTTAAGGTCGGTTGCCGGCCCATGGATGCCATCAGAGCAGCTACTTTAAATCCGGTCAAGCATTATCATTTAAAAAACGGATTACTCCAAATTGGAGATGCGGCAGATTTTATTATCGTTAAGGATTTAGAAGATTTTCAAGTATTGGAAACTTGGATTAAAGGACAGAAAATTGCTGCCAAAGGCAAAACTTTAATTCCTTCGCATCCTGCAAAAAGAATTAATAATTTTAATTGTAATTATTTAGGAGTGGACGATATAAGGTTGGAGCCGGAAAGTAATTTTATTTCTGTCATTGAGGTCCACGATGGGCAATTAATTACCGGTAGTTCCCAAGCGGAAATACTCACAGAAAATAATAATGTAATCAGTAATGTTAACAATGATGTTTTAAAACTAGTGGTTCTTAATCGGTATCAAAGCAATACCAAGCCTGCCATAGGCTTCGTTAAAAACTTTAATTTAAGAGAAGGCGCCATGGCTTCCTCGGTGGCGCATGATAGCCATAATATTATTGCACTTGGTACTGACGATGAATCCATCGTCAGAGCCATTAATTTAGTTATCGAAGAACAAGGTGGAATTTCTTATGTTGGCCCCAATGATCATTCTGTAATTCCTTTGCCGATTGCAGGATTGATGAGCGACCATGATGGATATGAAATTGCTGAAGCTTACCAGTCTATTGATTTAGAAATTAAAAAATCAGGTTGTACACTCAATGCTCCTTATATGACACTTTCTTTTCTTGCCTTATTGGTTATACCGGAATTGAAATTAAGTGATCTTGGCTTGTTTGACGGGAAAGCATTTCGCTTTAAAAACCTATTTATTACTTCTTAAATATTTATTAATGCATAACAATACGTTAGGGTAGGAGTGAAACCCATTTTCTTGTAATACTGAATGGCATGCTGATGTGAATGGTAAACACTTAAGCTTAGGTGATGAATCCCTTCGTCTGAAAGCTTAGCAAAAAGACTTTGTGCCAATAAGGTACTGATGCCTTGTTTTCTCTCCTCTACTTTGGTAACCCAATTGCCCAAGGAAGCCATCCCT
Source organism: uncultured bacterium (assembly GCA_903829945.1). GTDB lineage: Bacteria > Bacteroidota > Bacteroidia > CAILMK01 > CAILMK01 > CAILMK01. Next base: position 47,781 of record CAIKRV010000018.1, read on the forward strand.
AATTTTTTATTAATTAGATTCGTTCCTGCAATCCCAACCAAACACTCATTTTTAAAATATCCGAAATAATAACCTTGTTCCAGCATCCATGCTTCAAACCAATGCCCGGGGTATGCACTATCATATAATTCCATCATTTTATTTAGGTGCTCCATCCCTAAGGGTAGGATAGGCCCTTCAGGAAAAATTATGTCTTTAATTCCCAAATACATTTGAAGATAGTTGCCATAATCTTTTTTATAATATTTAGAAAAGAAAGGGTGGAAATTGCTGCTGGTATAAATATAAAATTCACCTTGTATTTGAGCAATGACCCATTTTAAAAAATCAATTATGAGGGGTTCATCGGAATTATTTAAGAAATAAATATGTCTGTTTTTTGCGCTTAAAGTAACTAAGGCTAATGCTGTAACCTTATTATTAATGCTTAAAGAAAACCATTCATTTGAATCCTTAAATAATATCCCTTTGCCGGCATAAATATAAAATTGCGCTGCCAAATTTTCCTCTAGAAAAACATTTATTTCTTCCTCGGAAGGTCCCTGGATATATTGAACTGAATTATTCATGGCGTCCTTTAATCATTCCTTGTTCAGGTATATTTTCTTCTTCATATGGAGTGAACTTTAGTCCGAAATTCAAGTTTGGTTTTCCGGCATCTATCCAAGCGCTGTACCAAATGCTTCCTATATCCAAAATAGCGGCATTAAAACGTGAGGATACCATGCCGTTCATCGCTAAATGATAGGCACTGATAAATTCTTTGCTGTATATTATTTCACTATTTTCATCCAAAGGAATCTTTTTATATTTTCGGTTTTTAAAAATTAAACTAAGTTCGCCTTCTTTATTTAAAACTTCACCTACATTTTTATGACTATTATAAATTATTTTCCAAGTAAATTCATGCAAATTTTGAATATAAAAAGCATGTTGATTTAAAGATTTAAATTCTTGCCCGAATTGTTCGGGAATATGTCTTTCCCATAGTGCATGAATGCCTCTTTGCTGGTCGTTTTTTCCGTCGTAAAATGTGGTTGTATGTAATGGTACGGTGGCATCAGCAATATAGTGACCAATATGGGCTGATAATTTAAGTATGGCTAATGAATCCTTCATTTTAAATGCTTGCACTAATTTTTGATACATCAGTGCAATTTGCCAAGGCAAACTTCCATTTTTATTAATAAATTCTTTGCCGAATTTTAACTGTGCCTCTTCTAAATTCTTCGTAGCAGGCAGTAGTTCTTGCGGATAATTTTCAAGGTCTATATAGTGTTTGCTTGCCTCTGAGGAATCAACATATCTTTTTTTATCAGGATCTACGGCATGTTGCGTGAGGTAAGCACTATTTCGTGCATAAAAGAATTGCAATTCCTTAGGCAAAGTAAATATGGCTGCATGGTTTATTTTTTTGTGGGCCCAAAATCCCCAGGCAAATGCCATAGTGGTGCATAGCAAAGCTACGACCAATACCCATAGGAATTTATTGAAATTATGAACGGCGGTTACGATAAACATACAGCCGTAAAATTAATTTAATTTTAAATATGTATGGCTCTATTTTCAGTAGCAGCTAAACAAGCTTCCTTAAATGCTTCTGAATAGGTAGGATGAGGGTGACACATTCTAGCAATATCTTCCGCAGAGGCACGGTATTCCATGGCAACTACAGCTTCCATGACTAAATCCGCCATGCGTGCACCAATCATATGCACACCTAAAATTTCATCAGTTTCTTTATCTGCTAAAACTTTTATGAAGCCATCCAAATCCATGCTGGCTCTCGCTCTACCACTCGCTTTAAACGGAAAAGATCCCACCTTATACGCCTTACCGCTAGCTTTTAATTGTTCTTCTGTTTGTCCTACAGCAGCCACTTCCGGCCAGGTATAAACTACACCGGGAATCAAATTATAGTTAATATGCGGTTTTTGTCCGGCTAAACTTTCGGCAACAAATACGCCTTCTTCCTCTGCTTTATGGGCCAACATTGGTCCAGTAATTACATCACCGATGGCATAAATGCCCGGTACAGATGTCTCCAAATGCGCGTTGACAGGGATCATGCCTCTTGCATCGGCAGTGATGCCAATATTTTCCAAACCAAGTCCTTCTGTATATGCTCTGCGCCCTACAGCTACCAAGCAATAATCGCCTTCCAACACAATCTCTTTGCCGTCTGATTCAGCTTTTACGGTAACTGCATTGGCGATATTCTTTTTTGCACCGCCATCATTACGAACCACGGAAGTAACCTTATGTTTTAAATAAAAATCAACCCCCATTTTCTTCATCGTTTTTTGCAACTCTTTCCCTAAGGATTTATCCATAGTTGGTAAGATGCCATCCATAAATTCTACAACGGAAACCTTGGCACCCAAACGTGCAAAAACAGAACCTAATTCTAGTCCAATTACCCCTCCGCCAATTAATATTAAGTGCTTTGGTATTTCTTTCAGTTTTAATGCCTCCGTAGAGGTGATGATTCTTTCTTTATCTATAGTAATTCCCGGTAAGCTGCTAGGCTTAGATCCGGTAGCAATAATTATTTTAGAACTTTCAATTTCTTGTACACCTGTAGTTCCTTTGACAGTAATGATATTCGCTGTTTTAAAGCTTCCTAAACCATTAAAAACGGTAATTTTATTTTTCTTCATTAAAAAGGCGATCCCATCTACATTGGCCTTGACCACATCTGCCACACGTGCACTCATGGTTTTAATTTCTACCCCCGGTTTTTGAAATGTAATGCCATGTACATCAAATTCATGAATCATTTTGTAATAATGTTCAGAGGAATCCAGCCAAGCTTTGGATGGAATACAGCCAACATTCAAACAGGTCCCACCCAAAGTGGAATATTTTTCAATTATAGCAGTTTTAAATCCTAATTGAGCGCAACGAATAGCAGCTACATATCCGCCGGGGCCTGAACCTATAATGGTAACATCAAATTTTTCCATGATTGAATTGGTTAATTGCGGCAAAGTTAGGGCATAGGATGGGAATTTTGAATAATTCTATTAGCCTAAAAGCAATTACTACGTATTAATAACAAAAAGAGACGCTGTAGGCGTCTCTTTTTGTTATTAATTAGATTTTATTATACGCCTAACAATAATCTGGTAGGGTCCTCTAAAATTTGTTTTACACGAACTAAAAATCCTACGGATTCTCTTCCATCTATCACTCTATGATCGTAGGATAAAGCTACATACATCATAGGTCTAATGACGACTTGTCCATTGATAGCCATCGGTCGTTCTACAATATTGTGCATCCCTAAAATACCTGATTGAGGTGCATTTAAAATAGGGGTTGACATCATAGATCCGAATACCCCTCCGTTGGTAATGGTAAAAGTTCCTCCGGTCATTTCATCTATGGTGATTTTTCCGTCTCTGGCGCGTACTGCTACGTCTGCAATACTTTTTTCTATTTGTGCCAAGCTCATTGATTCAGCATTACGAATGACCGGCACTACTAATCCACGCGGCGTAGATACGGCAATACCTAAATCTACATAATCATGATAAAGTATATCGGTATCTACTATCTGTGCATTTACCGCCGGGAAGTCTTTTAAAGCCTCGCAAACTGCTTTGCTGAATAAAGACATAAATCCTAAGCCAATTCCATGTTTTTCCTTAAATTGATCCTTATATTTTTTTCGTAGTTCCATGACAGCAGTCATGTCCACTTCATTGAAGGTGGTTAGCATTGCTGTCAAATTTTTTGCTTCCACGAGGCGTTTAGCAATTGTTTTGCGCAAGGTGGTCATCTTCTCTTTATGAGAATCACGATGACCTCCGCTGACCATTGGAGCAGCTGCAGCACTTGCAGGAGCTGTTTCAGCGCCTTTGGCTTTCAATGCATCTTCCTTAGTTATTCTACCATCTACTCCGGTACCATTGACTTGGGATGGGGTAATATTTTTTTCAGCCATTATTTTTGAAGCAGCAGGAGAAGGGGTTCCCGCAGCATAAGACGAATCTTTGGAAGCAGGTGCAGGACTTGGTGCAGGACTTGAGGCAGCAGCAGGAGCCTGTTCTTTAGGAGCAGCTTTACTTTCACCTGCTTCAATGGAAGCGATAATATCGCCAATTTTTACAGTATCGCCTTCCTTGGCATTAATATGCAAGGTTCCGGAAATTTCTGCATTCAATTCGAAGGTTGCTTTTTCAGATTCTATTTCGCAAAGTACTTCGTCAGCCTCTACATGCTCTCCATCTTTTTTTAACCAGTTTGCAATGGTTACTTCTGAAATAGATTCACCTACTGATGGAACTTTTATTGATAATGCCATGGATAAAATTCTTAATTTGTTTTATGTGAATATTTATAGCGTTTATGCAAATGCTTCGTTTACGATATCTAATTGTTGTTGGACATGAACTTTATTATAACCCGTAGCAGGCGATGCACTGGCTTTTCTGGATATTAAGCGAAATCCTTTATGTGCATCTCTGCGCAACCAATACGTCCATGCGCCCATGTTTTTAGGTTCTTCCTGTACCCAAACATATTCGGCTTTTGGATATTTATTAAAAATACCATCCAATTGCTTTTCTGCCATTGGGAACAATTGCTCTACACGGACGATAGCAATATCTTTTCTGCTGTCGCTTTGTTGTTTTTGTAATAAGTCATAATAAATTTTACCAGTGCAAAATAAAACTCTTTTTACTTTGGAAGCGGTAATATAATTATCATCTATAATTTCTTGAAATTTACCATTGGTAAGATCCTCCATTGGAGAAATGACCAGTGGATGACGCAACAAGGATTTAGGGGTAAGCACCACCAAAGGCTTGCGGAAAGGCCATGCTAATTGTCTGCGTAATAAGTGAAACATATTGGCAGGGGTAGTACAATTGGCAACAATCATATTATATTCTGCTGCCAAGTCCAAAAAGCGCTCAGCACGTGCACTGGAGTGCTCCGGACCTTGACCTTCATATCCGTGTGGTAGTAAGAGTACTAGTCCGGTCATGCGATTCCACTTGGATTCACCGGAGGAAATAAATTGGTCAATCACAACCTGAGTACCATTAGCAAAATCGCCAAATTGAGCTTCCCAGATGGTTAAACCGCCCGGTTGGGCAATGGAATATCCGTATTCAAAACCCAATACTCCATATTCAGAAAGTAATGAGTTGTAAATTCTTAATGGAGCTTGTTTTTCGCTGATGTGATTTAAATTAATATATGGTTGGTTGGTGACTTCATCAAAAATCCCGGCATGTCGATGAGAAAAAGTGCCACGGATAACATCCTGTCCGCTCATACGAACATTTTTACCTTCCATGAGTAAGGTGCCATAGGCAAATAATTCGCACATGGCCCAATCCAATTTATTATCTTTTACCATGGCAGCTCTATCCTGTAATAATTTCTCAACCTTTTTGATCGGTTTAAAACCATCTGGGTAAGTTGTGAGTGCCTTTGTTATTTTAAGTAACACATCTTTTTTAACTGAAGTATCCGGAGAACTATCAAAATCTTCAGGATTTGATTTTCTCATGGTAGCCCAATCCTGTTCAGTAGGTTGCGGCTGATATGGCAATGGATGTTGCTTCACTAAATTTAAGCGATCTTGAAGCATTGCTCTGAATTCTTTCTCCAAATTTTTGGCCAATTCAGCTTCTATATCACCGCGTTCAATTAATTGCTTGGTATAAACTTCACGCGGATTATCATGCTTAGCAATAAGATTATATAAGGCAGGTTGGGTATACTTAGGCTCGTCTCCTTCATTATGTCCATGTTTACGGTAGCAAACCATATCTACATAAACATCTTTATTAAACTTCATTCTGAATTCGGTAGCCAAGTTTACTGCATAATTTACAGCCTCTGCATCATCTCCATTCACATGTAAAATTGGAGAACTTGTAAGGTATGCAGATGCCGTACAGTAAGTCGAGGAACGAGCATCATCAAAATCAGTGGTAAATCCAATTTGATTATTAATGGTAAAGTGCAAGGTGCCACCGGTATAATATCCCTTTAGTTGGGACATTTGCGCTACTTCGTAAACAACACCTTGTCCGGCTGCGGCTGCATCACCATGAATGATGACCGGCAATACTTGCTCAAAATTTTCATTATATAAAATATCTGCCTTAGCTCTGCTGAATCCTTCTACTACAGAGTTTACTGCTTCCAAGTGGGAAGGATTAGGCATTAATTTTAAATAAATTTCTTTTCCGGTGAAGGTAGTTACCGAAGAACTAAAACCCATATGGTATTTCACATCACCATCACCCATGGTTAGGTCAGGATTGATGCCTTCAAATTCAGAGAAAATATATTCGTAAGTCTTCCCTAAAATATTAGCTAAAACATTTAGTCTGCCGCGATGCGCCATGCCTATAACTACTTCTTGAACACCAAAGTCAGCCGCTTTGGTAATGATGGCATCTAAGGCAGAAATAGTATTTTCTCCGCCTTCCAACGAAAAGCGTTTTTGACCTACAAATTTGGTATGAAGAAAATTTTCAAAAACGGTAGCCTCATTAAGCTTACTAAGAATTCTTTTTTCTACTTCAATGGAAGGTTTGCGTTGAAGTACGGTGCTTTCGTATTTTGCACGAAACCATTCCCGCTCTTCCATATTTTCCATATGCATGAATTCCACTCCAATATCACCTGCATAAATATTTTGTAATTGTGCAATAATATCCTGAAGTGTAGCACCTTCTAAACCAATTTCTTTGCCCGCTTGAAATTTGCTGCTCAAATCTGCATCTGTAAGGCCAAAATCATTGAGGTCAATATGTGGATGACGATCTTTTCTTTTGCGTATCGGGTTGGTAGTAGAAATTAAATGCGCACGTTCGCGATAAGCATTAATGAGTTTTAAAACCTTAGATTCGTTCTCAAATGATGAATTGCCGTTTTGGGGCACATCATTGCCATAACGATTAAGTGCCAAATCAAATCCGTCAAAGAATTTTCTCCAACCTTCATCTACGCTTAATGGATCTTTTAAATAATCTTGATAAAGTGAATCAATATACGAGGATTCCGCATTACTAATATAAGAATAATTCTGCATTTATGTGGTGTATTCTAAATGTCTGCAAATATAGGGATATTTGCGGCTTGATAGTATGAACCAAGTAGAAATCAGTATAGTTCCTGAGGAACCCATTCTTGAAAAACTTTTAGCTGTAGCTAAAGGATTCGATACTTTCTGCATATTGAATTCCAATGATTTCTATAATTCTATTGCCAAACATGCGGCGCCGCTATATCATGATTTTGATATCGTAGCTGCTTTCGGAGCTTTAAAAGTTTGTAAGCCTGAAACCTCAGAACAGAACGATTTTTTTGAGTTACTACATCAATTTCATCAAGTTGAAAATAGTCCGCTGTTTGGTTATTTTTCATATGATCTTAAAAATCAAATTGAAAAATTGAATTCTGATAATCAAGATAATATAGGATTACCGGAGGCTTATTTTTTTATTCCGGAATATATTATTTGGATTAAGGAAAATAAAGCAGTGATCCAATCTTTTACCGAGTTATTGCCCATGGATTTTTATCAAAATTTAATGCGGCAGGAATGGGAGCATAAGCAAGCCGAGCATCACTCAAATTCGGAACTTTGCTCTCGTTTTTCTAAGGAAGAATATATCCAAACGGTTGAGGCATTGCGCAATGAAATAATTGCCGGGGAGGTGTATGAAATAAGTTTTTGCCAAGAATTTTTCATTGAAAATATCCTAATTAGTCCGACTGAATTGTATTTGGATTTGATGAAAATATCACCTAATCCATTTTCAGCATTTTTAAAAATGGAGGGAAAGTATATTATTTGTTCCAGTATGGAGCGTTTCCTGAAAAAGGAGGGTAACAAATTAGTTTCCCAGCCCATCAAGGGAACCATCAGAAAATCAGTCAATCCAGAGGAGGATCAAATATTAATTCAAACCTTGAAAAACGATGAAAAAGAAAGGGCTGAAAATGTCATGATTGTAGATTTGGTTCGTAATGATTTGGCAAAGAGCTCGAAACCGGGTTCCGTAAAAGTTGAAGAATTATTTGGCATTTATCCTTTTAGTCAAGTCCATCAAATGATTTCGACCATCAGTAGCGAATTGAGACCTGAAGTGCCTTGGACAGAGGCTATTAAAAATGCATTTCCCATGGGTAGTATGACCGGTGCCCCGAAAATTAGCGCTATGAAATTATTGGAACAATTTGAACGCAGTAAGCGTGGTGTATTTTCAGGCGCCATTGGATACATTAATGAAGTCGGAGACTTTGATTTTAATGTAGTTATCAGGACCTTAATTTATCATTCCCATGCCCAATATTTATCTGTTCATGTGGGTTCGGCGATAACTTATGATTCTATTCCCGAAAAAGAGTTTGAAGAATGTATGGTGAAAATTTCAGGAATTAAAAAGGCTTTAAAAATCTCCTAAAATCACTACATTTAGCTATTCCCAAATCTATTATTAATAGGGATATACCGATCCTTATTTAGTTTCTTCCTTACTTGCAATTTTCTCAGGCTCTACGATATAAACTTCCTCATTATCCTTTTTCATATAGTATCTTTCCCTGGCAAACCTTTCCATGGATTCTTTATTTTTCACCAATTCATCGCTCTTTTTTCGGATATCCTCAATTTGCTTTTTGTAATATTCACTTTCTTGGCGGACTTTTCGCAGTTCGCTATTATCTTCCCAACGCTTGATAAAATTATACCGATCAAAAAATGCAAGCCAAGTAATCATGAATAAGGTTACCAATACGTAACGATTTTTCAGCAGGCTAAGTATTTTTTTCATGGTATAAATCCTGATTAAGGTATTAAACTATCTGTTTTTCAAATATATTAAATCTTTACCTTGATAGTGAGCGCCAGGTCCTAAAATTTCTTCAATGCGCAATAATTGATTGTATTTAGCTACACGGTCAGTACGTGATACGGAGCCGGTTTTAATTTGACCGCTATTCAAGGCCACACATAAATCAGCAATAAATGTATCTTCTGTTTCCCCAGAACGGTGACTAATAATTGAAGTCATTCCGTTGGCATGGGCCAATTTTACAGCTTCGATGGTTTCCGTTAAGGTGCCTATTTGATTCAGCTTAATTAAAATGCTATTGGCTGCTTTTTTGTTAATGCCATCTTGAAGACGTTTGGTATTGGTTACAAATAAATCATCACCAACCAATTGAATTTTATTTCCAATGGCGGCAGTAAGTTTTTCCCATCCGGCCCAATCATCTTCACCGAAGGCATCCTCAATGGAAAGAATAGGATAGGATTTTACCCAATGTTCCCAATAGGCAACCATTTCATCAGAACTAATTTCTTTTTGAGAAGATTTGTAAAACAAATATTTACCATCTTTTACCATTTCAGTAGCGGCAGCGTCCATCGCAATGAAAATGTCTTTTCCTGCGGTATATCCAGCTTTATTTATGGCAGTTAACACCGTTTCTATAGCCTCTTCATTGGAGCTAAGATTGGGAGCAAAACCACCTTCATCACCAACATTGGTGGAATATCCTTTGCTTTTTAAAACATCTTTTAATTTGAAAAATACTTCAGTTCCCATTTGTAAGGCATGAGAAAAAGAATCCGCCCCAACAGGCATTATCATAAATTCTTGAAAATCAATGCCATTATCAGCATGTTTCCCGCCATTCAAAATATTCATTAGTGGTACCGGCAAGGTATTTCCTGCAATACCACCTAAATATCTGAATAAAGGCATTTGCATTTCTTCAGCGGCCGCACGGGCAATGGCCATAGAAACACCTAAAATAGCATTTGCCCCTAAGCGTGATTTATTCTCAGTGCCATCCAGTTCTATTAAAGCACGATCCAGTCCTTCTTGGTTAAATACTGTTTCTCCGATAAGGTTTTCTGCTATTTCAGTGTTTACATTTTCCACAGCTTTATAAACACTTTTCCCTAGGAATTTGCTTGGATCACCATCTCTAAGTTCTACCGCCTCATAAGCTCCGGTGCTGGCTCCGGAAGGAACGGCAGCTCTGCCATGGGCACCACTTTCTGTAATAACGTCAACTTCAACGGTTGGATTTCCTCTGGAATCGAGGATTTGCCTTGCTATAATATCGGATATTCTTGTCATATTACAAAGTTATGAAATGAGCATTAATAAACCATTTTTTGAAGTTTACCCTATTGGTAAAAATCCTTCAATAAACAGTTATTGCGTAAAAATTAAGCGTTTAATAATTTTAAAAAGTCGTCAAATAGGTATTCCGCATCATGTGGTCCCGGTGAAGCTTCCGGATGATATTGCACCGAAAATACCGGTTTACCAATTACCCTCATACCTTCAATGGTATTATCATTGAGGTTAATATGAGTAACTTCTACTTCTTTATGATTTCTAATTTCTTCTGAATTTACGCAGAAGCCATGATTTTGAGAAGTGATTTCACTACGGCCGGTAATCAGATTTTTGACGGGATGATTTAATCCGCGGTGGCCATTATGCATTTTATATGTTCCAATCCCAAAGGACTGCGCCAAGATTTGATGACCTAAACAGATCCCAAATAATGGTTTGCCTTCAGCTACAATTTGTTTGGCCGTTGCCACTGCATAGGGCATGGCTGCCGGATCACCGGGCCCATTTGACAAGAAGTAACCATCTGGATTCCATTCTTTTAATTCTTGGAAAGGTGTTTCTCCCGGGAATACTTTCATGTACATATCACGTTTTACAAAGTTTTCCAGGATATTCTTTTTAATTCCCAAATCTAGTACGGCTACTTTATATTTAGCCTCAGGATTGCCGTAAAAATATGGTTGTTTGGTACTTACCTTAGATGAAAGTTCTAAACCGTGCATGGACGGAACCTCTGCAAGCATTTTTTTCAGGACTTCAATATCAGTTTCTTCTGAAGACATGATGGCGTTCATGGAGCCTTTGTGTCGGATATAACTAACTAATCCTCTTGTATCTACACCTGATATGGCACTTAAATTTTGTTTAAGGAAGAAATCTTCAATGGATTCATTGGCCATTTTTCTGGAGTATTGTTCATTGAAAACCCTGCACACCAAGCCTGCAATTTTAATGCTATCGCTTTGACTTTCTGCATCTGCAATACCATAATTACCAATGTGGACATTGGTTGTTACCATCATTTGGCCATAATAGGAGGGATCGGTAAAGAGTTCTTGGTATCCGGTCATTCCGGTATTGAAGCAAATTTCTCCTGTTACCGTGCCAATTTTTCCGGCAGCTTTCCCGTAAAATACTTTACCATCTTCCAAAAGTAATATGGCGGCGCGTTCTTCAATATTCTTCATATCCTAGGCTATTTTCAGTTTAATTATTTTAATGCTTTGATTTTATTGGTGCTGCGTTGTAAAATTAAAAAAAAAGGATAAAACCGAGGCTTTATCCTTTTATTAAAATTAATAGTAATAATATTATTCTTCGGTTGTTGCATTAGCATCAGTAACATCAGTTTCAGGAGCGCTTTTCTTTTTAGTAGTGCTTCTTCTACGCGTTTTCTTAGCGGCCACTGCTTTCTTAGAGGCAGAGTATGATTCATTATAATCTACCAACTCTATAATGCACATTTCAGCATTATCACCTAAACGGTTGCCAGTCTTTAAGATACGAGTATATCCACCCGGTCTTTCAGAAATCTTACCTGCTACTTCTGTAAATAATTCTTTTACAGGTTCTTTATGCTTTAAGTAACTAAATACTGTTCTGCGAGAATGCGTAGTATCATTCTTAGATTTGGTAATTAATGGCTCTACGTATTTGCGCAATTCTTTTGCCTTGGCTACCGTAGTAGTTATTCTTTTATTAAGGATGAGAGAACTGGCCATATTAGCTAAAAGCGCTTTACGATGGCTATCTGTTCTTCCAAGATGATTATGAGTTCTTCCGTGTCGCATTTCTTTAAATAATTATAAGTTTTAAATTATCTGTATTGTAAATTTTAGTCTTACAATACTTCAGCATTTATTACTTGTATCAATCTTCGTCTAATTTATATTTGTTGATGTCCATTCCGAAAGTAAGACCTTTTTCTCTAACTAGGTCTTCCAATTCGGTTAAGGATTTTTTACCAAAGTTTCTGAATTTGAGTAAATCCCCAATTTCGTACTGAACCAAATCACCTAAAGTTTTGATTTCAGCAGCACGTAAGCAATTAAATGCACGAACGCTTAAATCTAAATCTGTAAGATTGGTTTTAAGAAGTTTACGCATGTGTAAGAATTTTTCATCCACACGATTTTCTTCTTTCTTCATATCGCTATCCAAAGTAATGTTCTTATCAGAGAAGATTAAGAAATGTTGGATAAGAATACGAGCAGCATCTTTAAGCGCTTCCTCAGGATGAATAGATCCATCCGTAGAAAGTTCAATAGTTAGCTTTTCAAAGTCAGTATTTTGACCTACACGAGTAGGTTCAATAATGTAATTAACTTTACGAATAGGAGAGAAGATGGAATCAATAGCAATTAAGCCGATTTGAGCATCTTTAGGTTTGTTTTCTTCAGCAGGTACATATCCGCGACCTTTTTCAATGGTAAGCTCAATTTCCAATTTAACGGAAGGCTCCATATTGCAGATCACTAATTCAGGATTAAGTACTTGGAAGTAGCTGGACGCTTTTCCGAGTTCAGCACCTGTAAGTTTATCTTTACCGCTAACAACTACAAATATTTTTTCAGAGGTTTCATCGGAAATAGCCTTGAAACGTACTTGCTTTAAGTTTAGTACAATTTCAGTAACGTCTTCCATAACACCCGGAATGGTGGAAAACTCATGGCTTACGTTTGCTAATTTAACGGTAGTAATAGCAAATCCTTCAAGAGAAGAAAGAAGTACTCTTCTCATTGAATTGCCAATAGTAACGCCATATCCTTTTTCAAGAGGAGAGAACTCAAATATGCCGTCGAAGTCGGTCGCTTTCTGCATTACGACTTTTTCGGGTTTGTTAAATGCAATAACTGCCATTACTTTTATATTGATTTATGATGTAATTCTTTTCAATTCAATTCAAGAAGCCAAGGATTATTTAGAATACAATTCTACAATAAGTTGTTCCTTAATATTTTCAGGGATTTGATCCCTTTCAGGATAATCCACAAATTTTCCATTAGAGGTTGAGTTATCCCATTCCAACCAATTGAAGCCTCTACCGCCACGACGACTAGCGCCATCAGTAATTACCTCAAGGGTTTTAGATTTTTCACGGATACCCACTACATCACCGGGACGAAGTGTAAAGCTTGGTACGTTTACCACTTTTCCATTTACCGTAATGTGCTTGTGAGTAACCATTTGACGACCTGCTGCACGAGATGGAGCAATGCCCATACGGAACACGATATTGTCTAATCTTGCTTCAAGAAGTTTCAAAAGATTTTCACCGGTAATTCCTTTACGACGAGCGGCTTTATGGAATAGATTTTCAAATTGTCTTTCTAATAAACCATAAGTATATTTAGCTTTTTGCTTTTCAGCAAGCTGCACTGCATATTCTGATTTTTTAGCCCTTCTGGAGTTAGGTCCATGCTGACCTGGTCCATAAGGTTTCTTTTCCAATGCCCTGTCAGGACCAAAAATTGGGTCCTTGAATTTACGAGCTATCTTTGATTTGGGTCCGGTATAACGTGCCATTTATTCTTAAAATTTTGAATTTTGAATCTTGAGGTTTCCAATGAAGGAATCAATGTTCAAAATATACTTAACTATTAATTATACTCTTCTTCTTTTAGGTGGGCGACATCCGTTGTGAGGAATCGGGGTAAGATCATGAATAGTATTCACTTCAATACCCAAATTATTGATGGTACGGATAGCAGCTTCACGTCCTGCTCCAGGTCCTTTGATAAAAACTTCTGCTTTGCGAAGTCCAAGATCATGAGCAACTTTGCCACAATCTTGAGCTGCAACGGTAGCAGCATAAGGAGTATTTTTCTTAGAACCTTTAAATCCCATTTTACCGGCAGATGACCAAGAAATAACCTGACCATTATTATTGGTAATAGAGATGATTATATTATTGAACGTAGCTTGAACGAACACTTTGCCATAGGCTTCAACGTGTACTTTCTTTTTCCTAACTACTGTCCTTGCGGCGCCTTTTTTAGCCATAATTATATACTCTTAAACTAATTATTTAGTAACTTTTTTCTTACCGGCAACAGTCTTTCTGCGGCCTTTACGTGTACGTGCATTGGTACGAGTACGTTGACCTCTTACCGGTAAGCCCTTTCTGTGACGTACGCCACGGTAGCAACCTATATCTTGTAAACGTTTAATACTCAATTGAACATCAGAACGAAGCTCACCTTCAGTTTTAATGTTTTCACTAATAATTCTACGAATTTCTGTTAATTGAGCATCGTTCCAGTCTTTTACCTTGGTATTACGATCAATACTAGCTTCATTTAGAATCTTTTGAGCGGTAGATAGGCCAATACCATATATATATGTTAAGCCAATTTCTCCCCTTTTTTCCTTGGGTAGGTCTATTCCTGCTATACGTGCCATTATCCTTGTCTTTGTTTAAAGCGTGGATTTTTCTTGTTAATTACATAAACGCGGCCCTTTCTGCGTACAATGATGCAGTCGGCACTTCGTTTTTTAACTGATACTTTAACTTTCATTTTATTTGTATCTATAGGTTATTCTTCCTTTACTTAAATCATAAGGTGACATTTCTACTTTCACCTTGTCTCCCGGCAGGATTCGAATGTAGTGCATTCGCATCTTGCCTGAAATATGTGCTAATATTTCATGGCCGTTTTCCAGTTTAACCCGGAACATTGCATTCGGTAATGCGTCGGTAATAACACCGTCTTGTTCAATTGTTGATTGCTTAGCCATGTGTGCCCAAAAAAGGGCTGCAAAATTAGCGTTTATTCTTTAATTATACAAATCTAGGAGGTTGCACCTGCAATGGATGACCTTCCTTTTATTCTACCTGACTTCACTAATCCATCATAATGCCTCATTAAAAGATGACTTTCAATTTGTTGTAATGTGTCTAAAATTACACCCACCATAATTAATAGGGAGGTTCCTCCATAAAAATAGGCAAATTGTGTTTCAACACCCATTTTCCTTGCGATAGAAGGGAAGATGGCTACAAACGCTAGGAAAATCGCTCCCGGCAAAGTTATACGACTGATCACTGAATCAATATATTCTGAGGTGGAAGCACCAGGTTTTACCCCCGGAATAAATCCTCCGTTTTTCTTTAATTCATCTCCAATTTGTGTTGGATTAACCGTTACTGCGGTATAGAAATAAGTAAATGCAATAATTAAGAAGGCGAATAATGAGTTATAAAACAAATTACCGTCGTTAATTAACGCTCTGCCAATGCCTTCCCATGCTGTTGAGCCCGGGAAAAATTGAGCAATGGTAGAAGGAATAAACATGATGGCCTGAGCAAAGATAATCGGCATTACACCGGCTGAGTTTACTTTTAATGGTAAAAATTGTCTTACTCCTCCATATTGACGGTTACCAACTACACGTTTTGCATATTGAACCGGAATACGGCGTGTACCTTGAACCAAGGCTACTACCGCTAATATGGTCATGTATAAGGCTACAATTTCAATTAAGAATACCACTAAACCACCGCCTTGTTGAGACATTCTGGATTCAACTTCACCAAGTAAAGCATGTGGAAAACGAGCCATAATACCCACCATGATAATGATAGATATACCATTTCCGATGCCTTTGTCTTGTATTTTTTCACCCAACCACATTACGAACATTGTTCCGGTGGTTAGAATCACAACGTTAGTAAGCATGAACATTGTCATACTCATAGCATTTGGATCCATAATTGGAACGATGGCATTAGGAGAGGAGGATTTTAAATTAATTAAGAAACCAACGGCTTGCAATGCTGTAATACCTACGGTAAGCATACGCGTTAATTGGTTAAGTTTTTGTCTTCCACTATCACCTTCTTTTTGAAGCTTTTGGAAGTAAGGAACAGCAATGCCAAGCAACTGAATAACGATAGAAGCAGAGATGTAAGGCATAATACCCAATGCAAAAATGGACGCTCTTGAAAAGGCGCCACCTGCAAAGGTATTGATTAGTCCAAGTAGGGAGTTGCTACTGGATTGGCTATTGAGAGCCAACACATTAGGATTTACCCCCGGGAGTACGATGTAGGACCCCATTCTGTAAATGAGAATGAGAACTAGGGTTGTTACTATCCTGGTTCTCAGTTCATCAATTTTCCAGATGTTCCGAATGGTTTGTATAAGACCTTTCATTCTGTCTTTATTCGTTATTAGTTAGTGCTATCTATATTTAAGCTGTTCAAAAATATTTATATAGCGTTATGCGCTTTTTTCAGCTTTAAGAGCTTCTAATGTAACGCTTCCACCTGCTGCTTCAATAGCTGCTTTCGCGCTTTCAGAAACTGCATGAGCTTTTATATTTACTGCTGCTGTTAAGGTACCTTTAGCTAGAATTTTTACTTTTTCAGTTTTAGCAATTAAGCCATGTTTATGAAACACGGAATGATCGAAAGAACTGATATTGAATTTCTCTACTAATCTTTGTAAATCACCCAAATTAATTGGAGCGTAAGCTACTCGGTTAAAGTTTTTAAAACCAAATTTAGGCACACGTCTTTGAATTGGCATCTGACCACCTTCAAAACCGGCTTTTACGCTAGTACCTGAACGAGAACCGGCTCCTTTATGACCACGTGTAGAAGTACCTCCACGGGTAGAACCTTGGCCACGTCCAATCCTTTTTGCTTTTTTTAATGACCCGGGTGCCGGGTTTAGGTTATTAAGATTCATACTATTATGCTTCTTCTACTGTGATTAAATGCTTTACTTTTGCAATCATGCCTAAAATAGCAGGCGTATTATCATGAACTACAGATTGGTTAATCTTTTTTAGTCCAAGAGCTTGCATGATGCGTTTTTGGCGTTCAGCCCTATCTATTGTACTTTTGGTCTGGGTTACTTTAATTTTCGCCATATTCTTAACCGTTAAAAACTTGTTTTAATGAAATTCCGCGTAAACGTGCTACTGATTGCGCATCACGCATTTCAGTAAGAGCCTTTAAAGTGGCTTTAACCACGTTATGTGCATTGGAAGAACCTTTGGATTTTGCTAATACATCAGTAATACCGGCACTTTCAAGTACGGCACGCATGGCACCGCCGGCAATAACACCGGTACCTGGAGCAGCAGGTTTTAAAAATACCTGAGCACCACAATAACGAGCTTCTTGTTCATGAGGAACAGTGCCATTAATGATAGGTACTTTAATTAATGATTTTTTAGCATCATTTACACCTTTCGTAATAGATTCAGTTACCTCACGAGCTTTACCTAATCCGTGACCTACTACACCATTACCATTACCGACAACCACTACAGCTGAAAAGCTGAAGGTACGGCCACCTTTGGTAACTTTTGCCACACGATTGATAGCAACTACTTTTTCAGTTAGTTCTATTTCACTCGTTTTTATCCTTTGTATGTTCTTATCTATCATAACTAAATATTGAAGCTTGTTTGCCTAAATTAAGGCAACCAAAGTTTTAATTTTTATAATTGTAGTCCTCCTGCTCTTGCACCTTCAGCTACTGCTTTTACTCTACCATGATAAAGGTAACCGTTACGGTCAAATACTGCAGCAGTAATATTTGCAGCCACTGCTTTTTCAGCAATTGCTTTACCAACGGCAGTAGCTTTTTCCACTGGAGTACCTGCTATACCTTTGTAATCAGCCATTGCAGTGGATACTGCAAGGATGGTATGTCCGGCACGGTCATCGATTAATTGAGCATAAATTTCTTTATTGCTACGATAGACAGTAAGCCTTGGCCTTTCCTGAGTGCCGTTAATTTTTTTACGGATACCCTTTTTAATGCGCTGGGTACGAACTTTCTTATGTTTTATATTGCGATCCATTGCTTTAATTATTTACCTGCAGTTTTACCTGCTTTTCTTCTTACATTTTCACCTTCAAAACGGATACCCTTGCCTTTATATGGTTCAGGAGCACGTAGTGACCTGATCTTTGCGGCAACTTGTCCTAGCAATTGTTTGTCATTGCTTTTAAGTATAATAATTGGGTTTTTACCTTTTTCAGTAACGGTTTCTAATTTAATTTCCACAGGCAGTTCTATTAAAACTTCGTGTGAATAACCAATTACTAAGTCAAGAATTTGACCATTATGGGTCGCTTTATAACCAACACCAACTAATTCTTGTCTGATTTCGTATCCTTCGGAAACACCTTTAACCATATTAAAGATCAATGAACGGTATAAACCGTGCAAAGCCTTATGGCGTTTTTGTTCAGTAGGAC
Organism: uncultured bacterium; assembly: GCA_903829945.1. Lineage (GTDB taxonomy): Bacteria > Bacteroidota > Bacteroidia > CAILMK01 > CAILMK01 > CAILMK01. Next base: position 66,132 of record CAIKRV010000018.1, read on the forward strand.
GCTCTAATCTAATTTCGCTATCTACTTGAACACAAGTGATTTCAGGATCTACTTTTTGAGATAGTGAACCTTTAGGTCCACTTACGGTAACGAGGTTATCCGTGGAGATATCAATTTTTACGCCTGCCGGTATAGCCACAGGCAATTTTCCTATTCGTGACATTTTATTTTCTTTAAAACTTAAGATACACAAAGCCAATCACTTAGCTTTGCTTTTTCAGTTTATCCAAGCTTCCTTTCGGATTTTTGGAAGTGCAAAGGTATAACATTTTTTGAATTTATGGATGTGATGAAGATATTTTTTTTATTGGGCCACTTATGGTTTAAGTCAAGCTTCTGAAATAGGTAATTAATGCTTTGCGTTTTTATTAAAATAACTTAAATAATAGATAATCAAATGTTTGAGTTGTCAAAATAGCTTTACTACCCCGTATTTTATTTTAGCCTCATGCTCTAATAACCATTTTTTCCTCCATTTTCCCCCTGAATATCCGCTCAATGTTCCATTTTGTCCAATCACTCGATGACATGGGATAACGATCAGTATGGGATTTCGGCCATTGCCGGCGCCTACTGCCCTGACGCTACCTTCATTATTAATTATTTTAGCGATATCACTATAAGATTGGCTTTTCCCGTATGGAATTTCTTGTACGGCAGACCAAACTTCATTTTGGAATTGAGTTCCTAGCGGGGCTATATTTAATTGAAAGCTTTCTCTTTGCCCTGCAAAGTATTCATTTAATTGTTTTTTGGCTTCGTTAAGTAGGGGAGTGGACGCCTCACTATTCATGTTGATCCCTTCTATAAAGTTAATTTTATCAATACTGCCATCTTTCTCCCGGATTTCCAGTAGGCCAATGGGGGTATTTATCGATGTATAATTGATGCTCATAGCTTGAATGGTATAAGGTTAATTATAAGTTAGGATTCCCTTACTTTTGATGGCATGAGCTCATGAATTTTGGCTTTTGCTTCTGCCTGGGTATAAAATGAGAAATTTCGGTACCTGAAATGGACATCAATAATTTCTTCAAGGGCCGCTTTAATAAGCGGAATATTGGTCCATTTATTTAATTCTGATAAAACAATTTCTAAACATCCTTTTTTATAGGCAATTTGTCCCAATACATGAATTAAGGTGTTTCTTACTCTTGCACTTTTATCATTTTCTAATGCTTGCAATAAGGGTAAAATATCTTGAGGATGCGTTCTGCCTCTCAGTTCTATGCCATGGCAAATTTCTCTTCGGATTTCTTTATCTTCATGATGCAAATATTTTTTAGCCCAATTGATAATAGGCTTGGGGTTTTTCTCTCCCATTTTTTTCATGGATCCAATCACTGCATTTCTTACAGAATGATGTTTATCAAATAAAGCATGATCAAAAAAGTATTCGGTAAGTTCAAACTCCTTAATGCCAATTTCTCCGGCGGCATTTACGGTTGTTTGTCTTATTTTATCATTGGGATGTTTTAATAAACCAAAGAGCAACTGAATTAAAGTCTTTTTATATTTTTCCTCTGAAAAATAAATCTTTCCTATGGCTTGATAAGCAGATTTTCGAATATATGTGTCCTCGTCACTGAAGTACTTTATAAAAGCATCCAAGTTATTATTCTTTATATCCTTGAATAATTCTTGTTTAATTTTTAAAACTAAAATAATTCTATCTTCTTTGCTTAAATCGTAAAAGGACATTTGGGAGTGCTTGTCTTTATTTTAAATTTTAATCAAAATTAACATCATTTTTTAAGATAGGACATTAAAAGTTATTAGTTTTTAAATAACGAACTTTGTTTCATGAATGTCAAAATTAGAACCATTATACCTGAAGATAATTTGGTTTTGGCTAAAATTATCCGAGCATCACTGGAAGAATTTGGTGCTAATAAACCCGGTACGGTTTATTTTGATTCAAGTACCGATCATTTGAGTGAAGTATTTAAGGAGCCTAAGAGTATTTATTTTGTTTGCATTGAAAATAATATTGTAGTAGGTGGTGCCGGCATATTCCCAACCAAAGGATTGCCTACGGACACCTGTGAATTGGTGAAAATGTACTTAGATGCCGGTGCCAGGGGGAAAAGTTATGCATCTTTACTGCTTCAAAAGTGCTTTGATTTTGCCGTTTCTTATGGATATCAAAATATATATCTTGAAACCTTGCCTGAACTGTCAAAAGCAGTCCATATTTATGAAAAATATGGCTTTCAGTATTTAAATACACCTTTGGGGTCAAGCGGTCATTTTGGATGTGATATCCGGATGTTAAAAACTTTGAGTGTATGAACTGATTCAAATTTGTTATTTTCGTGACATGAATAAAAGTCGTTTAGAAGCATTTAGTGATGGAGTTTTTGCTATTGTCATCACTTTATTAATACTTAATGTGCGCATTCCCGAAACAGATTATGAACATTTGTATCAAGGACTCATTAATTTAATCCCATCGTTACTTTCTTATGTCTTGAGCTTTTTTGTTATTGGTTTGTATTGGGTATTTCATCACAATTCCTTTCAACATGTTCATAAAATCGATCGTTCATTTGTGTGGATGAACATGGTATTATTGCTTTTTATAAGTTTTATGCCATTCCCTACTTATTTAATGGGTAAGTATCCTTTTAAGGAAATACCGGTTATTATTTACGGTTTCAATTTACTTGCCGCAAACCTGACAGGAGCAAGAATGACGTTTTATATTTATAAAAGAAAAAACTTGAGTGCTGATTCCTATACGGCAGCTGTATTTAAATCTCAAGTGATTATGTATATCGTCATTAATTTATTGTATATTATTGCTATCGGAATAGCTTTTTACAATCCGCAAATCAGTTATGGTATTTTCGTAGTTGTTTTAATACTGCTTATTCTTACTACCAAAAGCACCAAGCACAGAGTATAAGAGGCTGCCATGGCAATTTAGCAGCCTCTTAATTTATAAGGAATTTATAAGATGGTTGTAAATCCTTTAATAATCGCTCCTAGTCTGATGGCATCATACACTCGTGCTTCGCTGGCTCCATGTTGTAAAACGGAAGCTTCATGCGAGCGAACGCATTGTTCGCACCCGTTTAATGCAGATAACATCAAGCTCATCAGTTCGAATAGTTCTTTCCCCATCACAGGATTGACCATGATACTCATTTTAATCCCTGCCGGAGTACGGGTATAATATTCTTTACCCACAAAATGTTTAAATCGATAAAAAACATTATTTACATTCATCAGGGAAACACAAGCATAAATTTCAGCAATTTCATCTTCAGTAACGCCTTCTGCCAAAGCGATATTTTTGAGCCCATGAACCAATTTTAAGGATTGCTCATTAATAGCAGCCGCTAAAGCCAGCATCAGGCTTTGTTTTTTATCAATGTTTGGAGAACTCAAGGCATTACTTAAATTTATTCTAAGGTCTTTTAAGTACTTATGGTCTTTTTCTCCCATCAACTGCAGACCCGCATCAATACCATCCAAGGGGATATTGAAGCTTTCTACAATACGGTTGAGTGTTTCGTTTGCCATTTTTTTTTATTATTAAACATTAATAGTTGCTTCACCTTTTACCCAGTTGCAAGGGCACAATTCATCAGTTTGCAATGCATCTAAAACTCTTAGCACTTCATTTACATTCCGACCAACGGCTAAATCATTTACGGCAGTCCAACGAATGATTCCCTGCGGATCTACGATATAAGTTACTCTATAGGCTATTTTTTCTTCGGCTTCAAGAATGCCAAGTTCTTCTGCCAAGGATTTAGAAGTATCCGCCAACATTGGGAATTTAAGTTCGCGTAAATCGTTATGATCCCTTCTCCATGCTGCGTGGACAAATTCACTATCAGTAGAGGCACCGATAAGGATGGCATCGCGGTCTTCAAAATCATGAAAATGTTTGTTGAATTCTGCAATTTCGGTAGGGCATACAAAAGTGAAATCTTTCGGCCACCAAAACATCACCAACCATTTACCTGCTTCAATGTGGTCAGTAGAATTAATGGTGGAAAATTCTTGGTTCTTTTCCAAGGATACGACAGCTTTTTTTGAAAAACTTGGGAAGCTGGACCCAACGGATAAAATTCTGTTTTGCATATTAATTTTTAATTATTGTTAAATACTGATGCAAAGATGTGGCTAATAAAATCATAAATCAAACTGATATTATCTATCTTTGTATAGATAATATCTATAACATGAATTTGCAACAGTTGGAATATATCGTGGCTGTGGATACGCATCGTCATTTTGCCAAGGCTGCCGAAAATTGTTTTGTTACGCAGCCAACGCTGAGTATGATGATTAAAAAATTTGAGGAAGATACCGGCGTCATTATATTTGACCGAGGCACCCATCCCATTACTCCTAGTAGGGAAGGCATCGAGATCATTAAAATGGCTCGATTTATACTTTCCCAGGTGCGGCAATTGGAATCCTATACCAAGGAATTGAAAGGAGAAATAGCCGGTACTTTGCGTTTAGGTATTATCCCCACGCTGGCACCATATTTATTGCCACTTATTATAAGACCATTATCCATCAATTACCCCAATTTGCATATTTACCTGAAGGAGTTAGTTACTACTGATATTATTCAGCAACTTAAAACCGGTGATTTGGATGCAGCTTTATTAGCCACTCCTTTACATGAGTCTATGCTAAATGAACACCATTTGTTTAACGAGGAGTTCCTTGCTTATGCTGCCACAAAGGATGCTCTCCATAAAAATAAACTTCTATTGCCCAATCAAATAGACCCTGCCAAGTTATGGTTATTGGAGGAGGGACATTGCCTGCGGACCCAAGTCCTTAACCTTTGCGAATTGAAGAAGTCGGATGCCGGGGAACGCTTTCATTATGAGGCGGGGAGTATAGAAACTTTAATTAATTTAGTGGATAAATATGAGGGCATTACTATTATACCGGAATTGGCTTTATTAAATATGAAACCACATCAAAAGGCTAAGGTACTTAGGTTTGCACCGCCTGCACCGGTCAGGGAAATTAGTTTAGTAACCCATGAAACCTATCCTAGGAAGGCTATTATTCAAGCTATTAAGGCTGAGGTAGCGAAGGCCTTGCCTTTTAAAGACCACACTTCAGGGAAAATATTAGAGATAACCAATTGATTATCAATAAACAAGGGCGAACCTTTCGATTCGCCCTTGATAAACTATAGTATTTTGTGTTACTTATGAGATAAAACAAAGAATCTCACCGCCAACATTTTGATTACGAGCTTCTTTCTCAGTCATAATCCCATGGGATGTGGAGATAATTGCAATTCCTAATCCATTTAATACACGTGGAAGTTCTTTAGAACCGGAATACTTACGTAATCCCGGTTTACTTACTCTGCGTAAATTACGAATAGCACTTGCACCGGTTATGTGGTCATACTTCAAGGCTATTTTGATAACTCCTTGTGGACCGGCTTCATTGTCAAATTTGTAGTTTAAAATATAACCTTGTTTGTATAAAATTTCGGTTAATGCTTTTTTGGTGTTAGAAGAAGGAATTTCTACTACTCTGTGTCTTGCTTTAGCCCCATTACGAATACGGGTTAAAAAGTCTGAAATTGGATCTACCATTTTGTTTGTGATTCTTTAACGTGATATTCCAAAACTGGAATCACTCGTTATCAATTAATTATTTATTTATATCCGCCATTAAAGGTGAGGCGGTATCACTGTTATTTTTAATTAGTTTACCAGCTGGCTTTGCGTACGCCCGGAATCATTCCGTAGGAAGCCATATCTCTAAATTGGATACGGCAAATACCGAATTTCCTGATATATCCACGTGGGCGGCCGGTAAGTTGACAACGGTTGCGGACACGAACTGCAGATGAATTTCTTGGAAGTTTATCCAAGGCTGCATAGTCTCCGGCATCCTTAAGAGCTTTACGTTTGGCAGCATATTTTTCTACCATTGCTCTTCTTTTTTTGTCTCTAACTTCAATTGATAATTTAGCCATTATCTAAAATTATATTATTTGTTATGATTGTAATTTGAATGGTAAACCAAGTTCTTTCAACAAGGCATGTGCTTCTTTGTCAGTTTTTGCGGTGGTTACAAACGTAATATCCATCCCTTGAATTTTTGAAATTTTATCAATATCAATTTCCGGGAAGATGATTTGTTCAGTAATACCTAAAGTATAATTTCCACGACCGTCAAAACCTTTGTCATTAATACCACGGAAGTCACGTACACGTGGAAGTGAAATATTAACCAAACGTTCCAAAAACTCATACATGGTATTGCCACGTAAAGTAACACGAGCACCAATCGGCATATTTTCTCTCAATTTGAAATTGGAGATCGCCTTTTTAGATTTAGTAGCCACTGCTTTTTGACCGGTAATAGTAGTCATTTCATTAACAGCTACATCTACAATTTTTTTATCGCTTACTGCACTACCCAAACCTTGGTTGATACAAATTTTGGTAAGCTTAGGCACTTGCATAGGGTTTTTATAACCCATTTGTTCCTTAAGCGCAGGGATGACCTGCTCATTATATTTTGTTCTGAAAGAAGGGATATATGTCGTACTCATTTCTTAATTTCCTCCTTTGATTTTACAGCATAACGAACCAATTTACCTTCTTTATTCAAACGACGGCCCACACGAGTAGGAACTCCGCCTTTTGGATCAAGAATCATTAGGTTAGAAATATGAACAGGAGCTTCCACTTTAATGATAGCCCCTTGAGGATTTTCAGTATTAGGTTTGGTGTGCTTAGTGATAATATTAACACCTTCAACAGTAGCTTTCCTTTTTTCAGGGAAAATTTCTATTACACGACCGGATTTGCCTTTGCTGTCACCGGAGATCACTTTTACATTATCCCCCTTCTTAATATGAAGTTTAGGGATAAGATTATGCTTTCTTCTCATTGTCTTAATTTATTGCTTTCTCTGATTATTTACAGAACTTCTGGAGCCAGAGAAACGATTTTCATAAATTGTTTTTCACGCAGTTCACGAGCCACCGGGCCGAAAATACGTGTTGCACGCGGTTCATCAGTTGCATTGAGGAGTACGCAAGCGTTCTCATCAAAGCGGATATAAGTACCATCAGCACGGCGAACTTCTTTTTTCACGCGTACGATGACAGCTTTGGATACCGCGCCTTTTTTGATACCGCCGGCAGGGATGGCTGTTTTTACAGATACTACGATCTTATCGCCTACGGATGCATACCTTTTTCCGGTGCCTCCAAGTACACGAATACACAATACTTCTTTGGCTCCGCTATTATCAGCAACTTTGAGCCTGGACTCTGCCTGTATCATTTATTTTGCTTTTTCTACGATTTGAACTAAACGCCACCTTTTGTTCTTGGAGAGTGGACGGGTCTCCATTATACGCACCAGGTCTCCCATGGTACACTCATTATTTTCATCATGAGCAAAAAAACGAGAAGTCTTTTTCAAGAACTTACCGTATTTCGGGTGCATGATTTTTCTTTCTACGGATACCACGATAGATTTATCCATCTTATTGCGGACTACCTTACCGATAATTTCTTTTCTGCTGGCTCTTTCTTCCATCGTCTTAATTATTAGCTGATTTGGATAAAGACCTCTTGCGACTTTCTGTTAAAAGCTTGGCTACCAATTTACGGGTAGTGCGGATTCGCATTGGATTCTCCATTGGAGAAATCCCATGGCCCAACTTAATTTTAGTAAGGGTCAATTTCTCTTCGGAAATCTTCTCCTTAAGCTCCTTGTCGGTTAGCGCGGTAATGTCTTTAGTCTTCATTTTACTTATATATAATACTTATATTCAATTAACTTTTTAATCTAATTGCTTAGAAATCAAGCTAATATGTATTTCCAAACAGAAGTGTTTAACTTTTTTACCGGACACACTCCTCCTTTTTGGAAGTGCAAAGGTATAACATTTTTTCGATTCAGGAAGCAGTTTGGCGTATTTTTTTTTACTTACTTCACTCCATATCTAAACTTCACGTGAACCTTACTTTATCTTCTTATTAATTCCGTCAATTCTTCTTTTTTATACAGGACTTTTTTTAATTCATTTTGTTTAAATCCTTCATAATTACATAGTTTATATCCAAAACTGACAAATGTCATTGTTGCCCTTGATTTTTATCACAATTTTTCCTTCAAATCTGAAATAACTTTGAATCAAGTTTTAAATATTATAGTAGTCGTTTTATATAATTACTTCTTCTAAAGACTTTTATGTGAGTGGGTTAATGGCCATACAGATTTCCTTAAGGTGCTGTATGGCCTCTTTTTTTAAGGCTTAATTTTTTATTCCTTCCTTGCCTCCATTACTTTGGTAAGTCCGTCGCCAATTAAATTAAATGCTGTAACACAGATAAATATGGCGAAGCCCGGGAAAACGGCCAGCCACCAGGCTTGTGGGGCTTCTCTGGCGGAGGATAATAACTTACCCCAACTTAATGTATCTATCGGTAAACCTATTCCTAGAAAGGATAGGGATGATTCCGTTAAAATGGCTGCGGCAATCCCAAAGCTGATGCTTATAAATACCGGTCCTAAGGCATTGGGTAGGGCATGGTAAAACATCTGTCTGAGTGTTGGATAACCCAAGGCATTGGCTGACTCCATGTATTCTTTTTCTCTGATAATGAGCATTTCCGCCCGTACCAATCGGGCCATTTCTGTCCATGAAAAAAATCCTATGATGCAGATAATTAACAATAATGATGGTTTAATTAACACTACTACGGATAAAATCAGAAATAATTTGGGTACTGCAGTAAAGACTTCAATCATTTTTGAAATGATCATATCCAGCGGGAAATTTATCTTTTTGCGAAAATAAACCAATACTTTTAAGGTTTTTGAGATATAATATCCCAGAACGAGGATCATTAGAAATATTAATAGACTGAGAATTAGCTCCTGTATCATGGCCAAAAATGAATGATGCATGGCATCAATGATTTGGAATTGGCGGCACTGGAAGCCGTAAAAAAATCCCGGAATGATAAAAAAGCACAGGCCCCAAATGGAAGCTTTTGAAATTTTTAATTTATAATCGCCGAAAAAACCGGCCAGCATTCCTAAACTGATGCCTAAGATTCCGGCAATAATCATGGAGCCCAGGCCTACACAAAGCGCAATGCGTGTACCGTGTATTAAAGCACTCAAAACATCTTTACCCAAGGCATCTGTTCCCATGTAATGCTTATAACGATTATTCTTGATGTTTTGTTTGGCACCGGGGGCACAATACTGCGCATTATTTAAATCTATTTCTTTTGCAGCATAACGTACCGGCGGCCATATGGCAAAGTCTGTTTTTATCGTTTTCCAGTCAGGATAAGGGTTTTTTGCAGCTCCCAGCGCTTCGGAATATTGGTGCCATACCGGAAAATAAAGTTTGTGTTGATAAGAAGCAAGCAATGGTTTATCATTGGCTAATACATCCGCAAAAATGGCAATGATGACCAAAGAAATCACGATCCAAAAGGCAAAAAACGCAGCCTTTTGTTTTTGGAAATGTTTCCAAAAATTACGATTTGCCTGAGGTGATTCCAATTTATTCAAGGGTGGAACGTTGCTTAAAATTAATTCTTGGATTACTAATAACGTATAATATATCTGCAATCAAATTGCCGAACATAGTAAGTACGGCCGTTAATATTAATAGCGAAAAAATAACCGGATAATCTTGGTTCAATACGGCATTATATCCTTTTTGTCCTATGCCCGGATAGGAAAAGATGCTTTCCACCACTACCGAGCCGCTGATGAGGGCCGGCAATATACTTGCCGATAAGGTAATCATCGGTAATAATGCATTTTTAAATCCATGCTTCCATGTAATGCTTCCAGGACCCAAGCCTTTGGCTTTCGCAGTTTTTATATAGTCCTGCTTTTGGGTAAATTCCATGGCGGATTGCATTTGCTTACTGATAAATGCAAATGAACCGTACGTCATGCAAAATACCGGCAATACCAAGTGCCAGGCTATATTTAATATTTTATTGAGCAATGGGGCCTCATTGCCTAAATCGTTAATACCGGAGCTTGGAAACCAATTCAAAAAATCGCCTCCGCCGAAAAAAATGATGAGTAAGGTGGCCATCCAAAATACCGGCAAGGAATACAACAAAAACAATACGATTGAAATGATGTTATTCCCGTATTTTTTCCGTTTACCTGCTAAAAATACGCCGGTAGGTATAGCAATTAAAAACGCCAGCACAATGGAAATTCCGTTTAATAATAAAGTCCACGGAATACATTCTCTGAGTATATTGGCCACCGGTCTGCGTTCTACAAATGATTCTCCAAAATTTCCCCTGCATAAATTAACCAGCCAATGATGAAATCGGTTTCTGAAGCCATACCAATGCAGGCAGGGGAGGTATTTATTGCTCGGTGAGGCTTGTGTTAAAACTTTTCCATATTCTTTTTCCGCAGCTTTCAGTGGCTTGTATAAATTAGGCAGTGGGGATAAATCTTTCTCCAAAGCTGTAAATTGATAATTAATTTCTTCTTTTTTCCATGCGGAAAATAATGCTTGTAAATTTTGTTTCGCACTGATTAATTCATTGCTATTTTGGCTATCGGGTGGAGTGGTATTTAATAAATATTCCAATTGGCATAGCGATCGGTAATAATTTGATATGAATGTCCAATTTCCATATTGATCGCTAAGTCTTGCCAAGGCATTTCTATGGGTACTTTTATAAACCTTATAGAGTGTATCGGATTGCGAGGCACTCGAAACGGAAAAATAAAAAGTAGGCAAATCCAATCCAAATTTATGCCTTAGCATTTGATATTGCTGCGCTTCCGAGGCAGGGGAGTTGTTTTGAATTTTATCCCCGCGTTCGCTATGCAGAATGCCTTCTACGGGGTCTGTCGGACTGGCTTCACTTAGCAAAAAAGCGAGTAAGACACTTAAAAAAAGTGCCGGAATCATTGCAAAAAAACGCTTAATTAAATAAGTCCACATGTAAAATTCAGCCTTAGGCCGCTGCCGATTCAAACAATACTTTGCAATATTACATCATTGTTTTATTAATCATGCACCGACATTTATAGCTACTTAATCCTTAAGTTTAAATCCGGCTTCATTGTAGCCCGGTCGGAGTGCGGAAGGTGCTGCATTGGTAAAACGTTTACTGATGACTACTTTTCCTTTATAGGCATATAAAAATAAATAAGGCATTTGATCATAGACCATGGCTTGAAATTTTTTATAAAGCTTTATTCTTTTAGCATCGTCCAATTCAGTTCGTATTTCATCGATCAACTGATCGGAAGCGGCATCGCCGAAGGATACAAAATTATTGCCTCCATTGATGGATTCCGTATGCCATGTACCTTTAGGATCTACCCTTAAAGGCACTACTTGCCAAGCGCAAAAGCCCATGTCAAAATCGTGGTTTCTTTCGTTTTTGGTCATTAAATTCAAATCCTGCACTTCAATATCAATTTGAATACCGACTTTCAAGGCTTCATTTTTTAATAATTCCGCTATTTGTACCCTTGCGGTATTTCCTTTATTGACCAATAAACTGAGTTTTAAAGGCATTGTTTTCCCATGTATTTTTTTATCCAGGATTCCATCTCCGTTTAAATCTTTCCATCCGGAGGAGGCCAATAATTTTTTGGCTTCATTGGCATCAAAGGAAAGTCGCTTAATGTCGGAATTGTATTCTTCCTTTTTGGAGGGATGTTCCATGCTTACCGTCGGGTAGGCCAAGCCGTACAAAATGGTTTTAATGTAAGTATCAATATCCAAAAGATGCGCCAAAGCCCTGCGCACATTAATGTCTTCCAAAATCGGATTTTTAAGATTGAGTCCGATAAAACAATAAGTAAAATCCGTCGGTGTATGCAAATAATATTTCGCAGTAAAATGGGTATCGTTTTGCAAGGTGATAAAATCCTTGGAAGAAAGTTGACCTACTGCGTCTATTTTGCCCGCCTTTAATTCAGTAATGATGGCTGCCGGATCATTTATTACTTTATAGGTTAAATGCGTGGCATAAGCCTCAAGATTGGTGTTTTCTTGCATTAAGGCATCGCCCCACCATTTTTTCTTGCGCTCCAATACTACTCTTTGGCCGGGTATATATTCTTTAATAAAATAAGCACCTGAGCCGCAAGTATGAATGCCATTCATTTTTTCAGCATGAAAATTATCGCTAAACTTTATAAAATCCGGATTGTTTTTTATTTTTTCGGCATTGGCAGGATTTCGGATATAACTGATGGTATATTTTGATAATATATGAGTGGAATCATAAAAATATTCCGGTAATACCGGGATGCTTCCATTATTTTCCTCGGTATTGATGGTTTTGTGTTTATTGTAGATGCTGAATTTTCCTGAAGCGGGATCATCATAGGAAATACTGTCTATTTCATCAAAAATACTGCGGAGCATATCCGCATTTCCCAAAGGATTTAAGATGGCCTTTATAGAAAACAATACATCATTTACGGTAATTGGTTTGCCATTGTCCCAGCGGGCTTCCGGACGAATTTCATAGCTAAGTTTTACGCCGCCTTTAAATGGGCCCTCTTTTATATCTTCTATGGTAGGGCGACTTTTAATCAGTACCGGAACTTCCTTGAGCGATTTAAAATCAATAGAAGCTAAGGTTTGTACCACCTGACCAATAATTTGTCCTGCGGAATTACTGGTAATGATAATTGGATTCAGGATGCCCGGGTCGGCACCTATTTGTAGGGTAACATCGGTATTTTTAGTTTTGGAGGCGGAGGGATGGCAAGCAGGTAAGCTGAGCAGGATTACCGTAGCAAAAAGCACTATTATTTTCCTATGTAGATACATAAAATAATTATTCATTTACTGCAAATATATGGATAGGAAAGTTAGCATGAATATTATTTAATAAATTGATAGCAGCGGTAGTGGGGGAGATTTGCTTATAAAAGAAGGCATAGTAATTTAATTTATCAGTACCCGTAGAAGTACTTAAAGATATTTGCAATAGTGCTGTGTTATATTTTGTAATCAATTAATTGATAAGTGTTTAATGTTTAATATTACTGTTGGATGATGGAAAAGTTAATAATTATTTCGTTTGTTCTCCACAATCGCTTTACTCAAAACTTTCGTGCTTCTTTTGCTCACCTTTGTCTTTCTCGTTTTAATCATCCCCTCCGTCCGCTTCGCGGCCACCTCCCCTTGCTAAGGTGAGGAGTTTTGACTTCGTCAAAACATATGATGTTCGCAGAGGTATGTTGTTAAATTTTGTTTGAATCAGCTAATATTTTCTGCGAATGATGTTCCGCTTCAGCGGAACTCCTCCACTTAGCAAGGGGAGGTGCCCGGAGGGCGGAG
>CAIKRV010000019.1 GCA_903829945.1 uncultured bacterium
CATGAACTAAAATCTCGTCCGCAGGTGGTCAATTTGATCCGGTGCGGGGTGGTCAATTTAGACCGGAATCAAGTGGTGAGCTTTGTCCGATGGACGGTGGTCAGTTTGACCGAGTTTTCCAGTCCTAATATTGTCCTTTATAAAAAAAACCGACATTTTGAAAATGTCGGTTTCCTTTATAAATTACTTTTATTCAATTATTTGTGGTCCCGACAAGAATCGAACTTGTATCTAGAGTTTAGGAAACTCCTATTCTATCCGTTGAACTACGGGACCAATTATTTATTACCGCGGGGCGGCTCGCTTTCGGGCGGCAAAAATACTAAATTATACCCATAATTGGGTTTTCTACAATTTAACAGCTTGGAAACAGGCCTTTATTCCTTTATTGTATCTTTGCATCATGTATGCCGCGCTTACCCGCTACGGCTTACCTTTTAAATTTATTATCAGCATGGCATCTATAGGTATCGTTTTAAAGTTTGGCTTAGGCATTACTAAAAGAGTCCCCCTCCTTAAGTATGATGCCTTTACATCTCAAAAGCGTACACTCACCAAACTGCTTACCAAGGCACAGGATACGTATTTTGGGCAGGAATATAATTTTAAGAAAATCCTCCAATATGATGACCGCACCAAGGCGTTCCGGGAGCAGGTCCCTATTTTTAATTATGAAAGCATTTTTAAGGACTGGTGGCGCATGACCCTTGAGGGTGAGCCCAATGTATGTTGGCCCGGCAAGGTGCAATACTTTGCGCTCAGCTCGGGTACTTCCTCCGGTGCTTCCAAATATATTCCCGTTACGGCGGCCATGCTTAAGTCTATTCAGCGCGCCTCGGTCAAGCAAATTTTTGCCCTCGCCAACTGTGATTTGCCGGAAAATTTTTACGAAAAAGGCATCCTGATGCTGGGGGGCAGTACCAATCTGGAATTTAACGGCATCCACTATGCCGGGGATTTGAGCGGGATCACTACCGGCAGGCTACCCTTCTGGTTTCAACCCTTTTATAAGCCGGGTAAGGAAATATCCCGCACCCGGAATTGGCAGGAAAAACTGGACCTCATTACCCGTGAAGCGCATCATTGGGACATCGGAGCCATTGTAGGCGTACCGTCCTGGTTTCAATTGCTGTTGGAGCGCATTATTGAGCATTATCAAGTAGAAAATATTCATCAAATATGGCCCAATCTCAGGGTATTTAATCATGGAGGTATTTCCTTTGATCCGTATCGCAAAAGCTTTGACCGACTGATGGGTACGCCCATGACCTATCTGGAAACCTATTTGGCCTCGGAAGGATTTGTGGCCTATCAACGATTCCCGGATGCAGAAGGCATGCGTATGCTGATCCGCAATGGCATTTATTTTGAATTTATCCCTTTCAATGCCACCAATGTGGATGAGGACGGCAATATAAAATCCGACGCCAAAAGCCTGACGATCGATGAAGTAGAGCCCGATACGGACTATGTATTATTGCTCAGTACTTGTGCGGGGGCCTGGCGCTATTCCATCGGGGATGTGATCAGATTTACGGATGTTGTCAAAAAAGATATTAAAATCACCGGGCGAACCAAGCATTTTCTAAGTCTATGCGGGGAGCACCTCAGCGTGGAAAATATGAATAAGGCCATAGAAATGGTATCGGATACTTTAAACGTTCGCATCAAGGAATTTACGGTCTGCGGTGAACCTTACGAAGGGATGTTTGCGCACCATTGGTATATATCCGCAGATAATGAGGTGAATATTGAATTACTACGCGAAAAGCTTGATTTCTACCTGAAAGAACTGAATGACGACTATAAAGTTGAACGCGGGCATGCCCTCAAAGCCGTATTGGTGGATATACTGCCCCATAAATTATTTTTGGGCTGGCTGAAGGAGCAAGGACTGGAAGGCGCGCAGATAAAATTCCCTAGAGTACTGAAAAAAAATCAGTTAGAGAGCTGGCAAGCCTTCATTTCCAAAAATACAGTTGCGCCATAAAATCCCTCTGCGTATCTTTGCCATGAATCATGGATATATTATCGGCAGTATTTAGTGGAATTTGGGTAGGCTTAATATTAGCCATCTTTGTGGGCCCCGTATTTTTCGTCTTGTTACAATTGGCTATCCGGAAGGGCTTTAAGGAAGGCGCTTTGTTTGCCGGCGGCATCATCACGAGTGATATGACGTATTTTATTATGGCGTTTTTTGGCGTCTCTGCCTTTGGACCTTATATTAATCTGAAATTAATTCTTCCCATATTAGGCGGTTTATTTTTATTTGGTTATGGCATCGTAATGCTATTTAAAGATTATCATATTCATGATGTAAATGCCATTCCTGAAAAGACAAAACATTTCAAAACCTACGTTAAAGGCTTTTTAGTGAATTCCATCAGTCCCTCCGGATTTATTTATTGGCTGGGGGTGGTATCCACGGTGCATGTTACCTATGAAGGAGCGAATCAACGTTTATTTGCATTTTTTTTCGGCTGTATGGCAACGGTATTCGGTACTGACTTATTGAAAATTTATTATGCCAATAAGCTGAGAAGAATTATTACCAATAAAGTAATGTTTTATGTCAACCGCGTGGGCGGCAGTATACTTATCGTCGTTGGCGGAATATACGTTGTAAAATACATCATTATACCGTACGTACATTTTTAAACCCTGAGAATAAAAAACATGAAAAAATACATTGTATTATCTGTAATATTTATAATGTTGTTCAGTGCATGCAATCAGGATTATTCTGCCAAGCCATCCTCCTATCCGCGGGTCAATTATCCCACGCGCCATTATGTATCTTATGATGCCGATGAGCCATTTACTTTCGTATATCCGGATTATGCCAGTGTGGAAAAAAGTAAAGAAAGAGGCGCCTTGTCCGGTTGGGTGAATATAGAGTATAAAGCATTTAACGCTACATTGCATTTAAGTTATTTTGATTTTAAAACAAAAAAAGAATATTCCAAAATGACGAATGATGCGCATGATTTTGCATATAAACATGCCAGTCGCGCAGAGGAAATCAGCGAAAGTGTATTTCATTATCCGCATCATGTAAGCGGTATCTTTTATGATTTGGGCGGGAATACGGCTTCTACTTTGCAATTTTTTGCCAGTGACAGTACTTCGCATTATTTGCGTGGTGCCTTGTATTTCAATAGTCATCCCAATAGAGATTCCATAGAACCGATGGTACAATTTATCCGCAAGGATTTAGATACGATGCTTAAAACTTTGCGATGGAAATAATAGCTATATTTACATCGTTAAATATTTAAGATTTGCTACAGGACCTTTTGCAAACGCAATTAATGTATTTAAAGGGCATTGGGCCCGATAAAGCTGCATTGCTGAAAAAGGATTTAGGCCTATCAACGTTTGAAGATTTATTATATTACTTCCCATTTAAGTATATTGATAGAAGCAGTGTATATAAAATATCCGAATTGAATGAGGATTTACCATATATACAAGTTGCCGGAAAAATAGAAAAAATTCAAGAAGTAGGTCAGCAAAAAGGCAAACGCCTGGTAGCACATTTCAGAGATGAAACCGGAGTTATGGAATTGGTTTGGTTCCAGAAAGCTGCAGTCATCAAGCAATACATTAAGCCCGGTATGGAGTTTTTGGCCTTTGGCAGACCGGTATTATTTCAGAATAAATTCAGTATTGTACATCCGGAATTAGAAAAAATAGAAGCGCATAAAGATTATTCGCAAATCATCAGGATAAAACCCATTTATTCGACTTCCGAGCGCATGAAGCGTAAAGGTTTGGATAGCGGCGGACTGCATGTATTAATCCGTGGATTATTAGAAAAAATAGGTCCGGAATTAGAGGAAGTATTCCCTGAATCCTTATTGGCAAAGCATCAATTTTTATCACGCAGGGAGGCTTTTTATTATATTCATTTCCCCGATGATTTTGAGAAGCAAAAGCGCGCCAATTATCGCTTAAAATTCGAAGAATTATTTTTGGTACAATACCGAATTTTAAAATTAAAAAATAATAGAGACCGAGATATACGCGGTCATATATTTGATAAGGTAGGTAATTACTTTAATACCTTTTATGAAAAGCATTTGCCGTTTGAGTTGACCAATGCACAAAAAAGAGTCATCCGTGAAATCCGTCAAGATATGAAAACCGGTAAGCAAATGAATCGTTTGCTACAAGGCGATGTAGGTAGCGGTAAAACAGTAGTGGCACTGATGTCCATGCTGCTATCCTTGGATAATGCACGCCAAGCTTGTCTGATGGCACCTACGGAAATATTGGCCACACAACATTATCAAAATATAATAAAATTAATAGACGGTCTTGGATTAAATGTACGATTGCTCACCGGCAGTACCAAAGTAAGGGAGCGCAAATTAATCGCCGAAGAATTGCAATCCGGCAAGCTGGATATTTTAATTGGTACCCACGCCTTACTGGAGGAATGGGTAAAGTTTCTGGGGTTGGGTCTGGTTGTCATTGATGAGCAGCACAGATTCGGGGTACAACAGCGTGCCAAATTATGGGGCAAAGGTCCTATCCCGCCGCATATATTAGTGATGACGGCTACGCCTATTCCACGTACCTTGGCCATGACTTTGTACGGCGATTTGGATATCTCCATTATAGATGAATTACCGGTAGGTCGTAAAACCATACAAACCAAACATTATTATGAAAGTCAACGTTTGGCCGTTTTTGGATTTATAAAAAAGGAATTACAAAGCGGCAGGCAGGTTTATATTGTATATCCTTTGATTGAAGAATCCGAAACCTTAGATTATAATAATTTAATGGCAGGATTTGAGGCCATAGAAAGAGAATTTCCGCGACCGGAATTTCATGTGGGCATTGTGCACGGGCGCATGGCTGCGGCAGATAAGGAATTTGAAATGCAAAGATTTAAAAAAGGGGAAACAAATATATTGGTGAGCACTACCGTAATTGAAGTAGGCGTGGATGTCCCGAATGCCAGCATCATGCTGATAGAAAGTGCTGAGCGCTTCGGATTATCGCAATTGCACCAATTGCGAGGTCGTGTAGGACGCGGCGCCAATCAATCCTACTGTTTACTCATGACGGCCTATAAACTCAGCAGCGATGCTTCTACGCGTTTAAAAACGATGGTACAAACCAGCAATGGCTTTGAAATTGCCGAAGTAGATTTGCGTTTGCGTGGTCCGGGTGATTTAATTGGTACCCAACAAAGCGGATTATTAAATATGCGTATTGCTGATTTATCCAAGGACCAAGCTATTTTGCAATCGGCCAGGCATGCTGCTTTGGAGCTTATGAATGAAGATTCTGAATTGCAAAAAAAGGAAAATCAAGCCTTGGCTGCATTTATCCGCGATTATGAAAAATCCCGACCGGATTGGAGTATTATCAGTTAAATTATAACCGCTCCCCCAGTTCCAACCAACGCATCGATTTTTGATCAATATCGGCACTTATTTTTTTAAATTCTTCTGCCCAGGCAGCAATATCCGTATGTTCGGCACTCGGATTACTTAATGCAGTTTCAATAGCGAGTTTACGAGCTTCCAATAGCTCAATTTCTTTTTCCAAAGTTTCGTATTCACGTTTTTCGCCAAAACTAAGTTTTTTCTTCTCCACTTTTTCAATCGGAGCTGGTTCAGCAATATTTGCAGACTTTGATTCTTGTTTCAATGCGGAACGTTCCTTTTTTTCTTCTTCTTCCAAATGGGTTCGGTATGCGGAATAAGTGCCGTTAAAATCCTTCACCTCTCCTTCGCCTTTAAAGATAAATAAGTGCTGCACCAATTTATCCATGAAATAACGATCATGTGAAACAATTAATAAACAACCTTGAAAATGTGCCAAAAATTCTTCTAAGGTATTTAAAGTTAATAAATCCAAATCATTAGTTGGCTCATCGAGAATTAAAAAGTTAGGATTTTTAATTAATACCGTCATTAAATGCAAACGCCTACGTTCACCACCGCTGAGTTTACTCACCGGAGTAAATTGCGTTTCAGGATCAAAACCAAAATACTGTAAAAATTGTGACGCGGATAATTTCTCACCGGTTCCTAAAGGAATAACTTCGGCAATATCTTTTACAACTTCAATAACTCTTTTATCTTCATTCAGTTTTAATCCTTCTTGGGTATAATATCCAAAAACAGTAGTATCCCCTACATTAATTTTTCCACCATCAGGAAGTTCGGCTCCGGTCAGTAAGTTTAAAAAAGTAGATTTACCAACGCCATTCGGACCTACAATTCCTATTTTTTCACCTCTGGAAAAAGTATAAGTAAATGCATCTAAAGCCTTAAAATCACCAAATGCTTTAGAGACATGTTTAAGCTCAAGGATTTTTCCCCCTTGCCTATTCATTTTAACATTCAAGGTCAATTTTTGCTCTTCTTTTACCCTATTTGCTTTTTCTTCTAAATCATAAAATGAATCAATCCTCGCTTTCTGTTTGGTACCGCGTGCTTTTGGCTGACGGCGCATCCATTCTAATTCTTTTCGCATCAAACTGCGGGCTTTGTCGGTTTCCCTGCCTTCATTAAATTCACGCTCGGATTTTTTTTCAAGGTAATATTCATAATTGCCCTTATATCTGAATAATTGCTTTTGATCCAATTCAATTATTTCCTGAGTAATTCTATCCAAAAAGTACCGATCATGCGTAACTAAAAGCAAAGTCATTTTCTGACGCTTTAAAAAATTTTCCAACCATTCAATCATATCCAAATCCAAATGGTTGGTTGGCTCATCAAGAATCATAAATTGAGGTTCTTGAATTAGAATTTTTGCTAAGGCCACCCGCTTTTTTTGTCCGCCGGAAAGGGTACCGGCTTTTTGTGTAAGGTTAGTTATTTTTAAATTAAATAATATTTGACGGATTTTTTGTTCATAATCCCAAGCCTTTAAAGTATCCATTTGGTTCATGGCATCTTCCAAACGCTTTTCATTTATATTAGAATGATCCAGGGCATTTTGCTCCAAGGCTTCTTCATAATTTTCAATGGCTTTCAGAATATGATTTTCTGCAAATAGGACCGATTCAATAACCGTTTTATCAGGCTCCAGATGAGGATCTTGTTCCAAATATCCGGTGGTAATATCCTTGCTGATACGTACTTCGCCGCTATCCGGAATATCTTTACCCATCAATATTTTTAGAAAAGAAGATTTACCGGCACCGTTTCTGGCCACCAATGCAATTTTCTGTCCTTGCATAATGCTCAGGTTTAATCCGGTAAATAAAACTTTCTCTCCAAAGGATTTAGATATATTTTCAGCAAGAAGATAATTCATATGGCAAAGGTACGTCATCCATCGCTTTGTAAATAATTAAATTAAATAAGCATAGAAAAATATCTTTTTTAATGAGAAGGGATGATATTTTATAAAGCTTTTAAAATCCTACTACTAGTCAAGCAAATTTTGTATTACTTGCTCTTTTTAGATTCGGACCTTGGATTACCCTTATAACAAGCTTTAACACATCTACTAAGGCACCTTTTATCATTAATGGTGGTTCTTGCTTCTTGCTTGCTTACTTACTTAACCGTAATAGCTTTTTAAATCATATACCACGTTTAATTTTAAGATCGAGTGCATTTTGACTAACCGTATAGCAATAACAAGATGCAGGAACGAAATCGTAATTTATTCCATCTATTTCGTATACACCTTCCTTGTCAATTGTGGTTATCATTGGATGATTAATTCTATGCTTTTTTAAAAAAATTGTTAAACCTTTCAACAGTTGTAAAGGATTTTCAAAACAACGATTTGACCATTTAATTTCTATTGCAAATATCGGTCGTTCTGTTTTATCTAATCTAATAATATCAACTTCTCCACTTTTCCATCTTGAGTAATACAATACATCATCCCTGTGAAACCATTGTGAATAAACCGCAGTTTCAACCATATTTCCAATAAATTCATGTTCACTTGTTACAGGTGAAAAAAGAGCACATCTTAATGATGGATTAGTTAGATATACTTTAAATTGAGTAGGTCGTGTAAATTTTTTGGCAGAATCATCCACTCTATTAATAATTTTAATTAAGAAAGCAGATTCAAGATAGGTAATATACGTTTTAACTGTATCTTTTGGTACGTGTGAAGATTGGCTTAGTGCTTGTAATGAGAATTCATTGCCTGAATTAAATGCGATGGTCGTGAATAAACGATTTAACTCTTGTACGTCCTTTATCCCATATAGGCTCGGCAAGTCTCTTAACAAAACTTTATCAATAATATCGCTGCGGATAAATCGACCTGGATTTTTCCTTATTTCTGAAGAAAAAACAACCTCGGGATAACCGCCATAATTTATATAATCAATAAAATGCTGATTAAGTTCTGAAATATTGTTTGTATTATAAAAAGTAAACTCAGTATTGCCCCATTTTTTATTCATAGGTACCATTAAATGATCCAATTCCAATAAATAGATATATTCACAAAACGTTAATGGAGGTAACATAAATTCTGAGAATCGACCTGCTCCTGATTCATTACTTTTTAATCTTAATGCTGCAGCGGCGGAGCCAGAAGCAATAAATTTTGTTTGCCGATAGGAATCTACAAGATTTTTTAAATGTAATTCCCAGTCCTTTAAATATTGAATTTCGTCATAAAATATATAATAACCATTAAAATCTGTTAAACCTTGGGCTTGCCTACATAATTGAAAAAGTTTTTCCAATCCAACATTTGTATATATTGGAGTTTCAACAGATAAGTAACATATTTTATTTGGAGATACACCATCATTTATTAACTGTTGAATAGCATGAAATATCATAACGGTTTTACCAACCCTTCTTGGCCCCATTAATACAATTGCTCGTCTAACATCACTATTAAATAATTGATAAAAAAGCGGGAAATATAGTCTCCTTTTTAATTCATTATAATCACTATCAATATTGTTGTTTTTCCACCATGGATTTTCAAATTGAATTCTTTCAATTATTTGATCATCAGAGAACTGATTTAAAGTTACGGCCATCGTATTGTAATTAACTGAATAGCAAATATATGCAAAAAAAGTGGTAATTACTACCACTTTTTTGCATTAAATTGATTAACAATATATTACAAATAAAAATTGATGTAATTGTCAAAATCAAGTCAATAACTAAAATATATACAATATCCTTAAAAAAATCATGCCTTATTCATACCTGAATAAGTTTGGAAAGTTTGCCGCTACTTTAGGTGCTAAACTTGGATTGATCGTATAAGTATCAGTCATATTTTGGGTACTTAAACTTAGACCATTAATCACCTTTGCATAATCTACAATAATATGCACCAATCCTACCCCATTTGGAGTAATCGTAAAGGCTTTGGCTGGCATTTTCACCGTTTGTAATAAGGCATTGGAGCCAATTTTATAATTGAATGGATAATTTGCTTTTCCCTTCTTATTTGCACTCGTATCAATATAACCGCTGATGTTAGCAAATATATAACCCTTTTGGGTGGATCCAAACCACATGGATGGCGTGTGCATAGCAAAGATGGAACCGGAAGGAAAAGTGGAAGGATCTTTGGCATTGGCTACACTATCCAAACCTACATTAAACCCGATGGTAGTATAGTTGCCTACCGGAATGGTACCTACTAAGTATAATTCAGAATCCACTGTTTTTAAAATATATGAATTTTGAATACTCACAGAACTACCGTCCGATTTAAATGCTTTAAATCCGGAAAGGTATAATTGTGCAGTGGTCAGTGTTATTTTCCTTCGATCTGAGGTATAAGCCGTATCTCCGATTAAAACTTCATTCGTATCTAAATCTGTATGTAAATGCACATAAAGTGTACCGGTATTAGCGGTGGGTGTAACCGGAACGGTAGCCGGGTCTTGTTTTTTGTGGCAAGCTGAAAAAACTAAAAAGCATGTAAAGGAAATTATTATAATTGATTTAAAATTTTTCATGTTAGTAAATATTAAAGTTTAAAAAGCGATTTGAGCCTTAATGTTCCATTGATTGGCATAAGGCATTTGAATTCCGTGAAAATATTGATAAATAGGTAAGCTGTACTCCATACCTATCGTAGCACCATTTATAAAACCCGGATAAATATTAAAGCCCGGTAAAATAAAAAGAGTACTGCTGCCATAATTGGCAATATCGGCGCCCGGCTCTACCCATGGATTTAAATTCGGATCAATACCGGATATACTTTGGGATTGCACATATAATGCCCTTAGGGAAACTCCTACAGGTTTCAAAACCCTATAGGCCATCCACGCAGTAAGGCTATATTGATCGTCTGCACGGTACCCTATGGCATTATATCCGGTATGGAAATTGGCTCCTGCCTGCATGCCCAGGAATAATTTTTCTTTGGAAAAAACATAACTGACTCTTGGCAAAATATCCCAGGTGCCGGAGCCTAATTGCATCATATAGGTATAATCTTGCAAACTGGCCAGGCTCATGTTATTCTTCTTTTGAATATTCGCAATGGGCACATTTAAGCCTGAGGAAATAATGAGGGTATGATGCTCGGTTTGGATGAAGGAATAATTTAAAAATAACTGTGCATCGTTAAGGCCGGACAATTTACTATTCATCATTCCGGCAGCAGTCATGGTCATATCCGGCATACCGTACATATGCATAGGCAGGGTATTGATCATAAGCATGGACATACTATTTACTGAGTAAGTGCCCATTGCCATCACACTCAAATGATCCGTAATACCGTACATCAACATGAGCATGTGCATATCCATATTCATGCTTTGCGGAGCCATTAAGTATTTATCCAATACATTTTGGTCCGCCATTAAGTTACTGCCCCATTGGTTCCCAAGTTGGTTGCTACGCATATAGGTATAACTGACCATCCATGCATTTTTTTCATGGGTATGAACGCCCATTAATCCGGCAGGAGAATTATCTCCTTCCAAATAGCAAAGGCAATGAATATTTTCGTCTTGGCTATAGCCATTGATACTTATCAATGACCATAATAATAAAATTAAAAGGTATCTCGATAGCATATATTTACATTAAGAATTAATCCGACAGGATTTTCCTGCGGAAAGACCAAAATGAAATATTATACTAAAGGAGGATGGTAAATAGGAGCATTTACCTTAGAGGAATTAAAAAATTGATAGGATTTGAAGGTCATTTCAATAAGCTGCATTTCCGGATGCAATTCATATTCTGCTTCGGAGTGATACAATATTAAATCAGCCAAATCATTGGCCATGCCTGTATTGGAAGTTCCTTCCTTTGAATCTTGTTTTTGAAGTTCTTTCATCAAATGACATTTACCATTACAATGCAAACTAGGCTTTGCCTTATTAATACAAAGGTTTTGGCTTATGTATTCCTGATGGGTTAAAAAATTGACATAAACTACAGTATAGGCCCAAGCTTGTGCAAGGACAAGTATAATTAAACCTATGGAAAGTAGTTTCTTCATCGTTTACAAATGCAAAATTAGCATTTATTAAATTCAAAGATATGATTTTTATCAGAATGATTAGTGATGATATAAAAAAGGCCCGGCCCGCGGTACTCATTGTACCGCGGGC
>CAIKRV010000020.1 GCA_903829945.1 uncultured bacterium
CATTTGGGAGGAAATACATTGCTTTCCCGATATCAAATTGGAGAGATAATTGCAGATACCTTGAATTTGGATAAGAAATTATTAAAACCTGTTTTATTAAAAGATCATACAATGGCTGCACCCAGACCTAAGGATGTATCCCTGGATAATAGCTTTGCAAAAACCTTAGGTTGGATTCCGGGTAGTTTTAGTAGTGAATTTAAGAAGATAGCAGCGAGTTTATTATGTTTATTTTTTATTTGCCTTTCAGTTTTTGCTCAAAAAAATAAAAATAATATTGCACATACCTTGCTCTGGAAGATTGAAAAGAAGGGATTAAAATCGCCTAGTTATATTTATGGAACCATGCATAGTGCCAATGATAAGGTATTTCATTTAATGGATTCCGTATCAGAAGCCATAAAATCGTGTGAAGCCTTTGCCTTGGAAATAAATGCAGATTCCATCAATCAAATTGATTTTTTGGGTGAAATGATGATGCCTGCCGGTAAAAGTTTAAAAAACTTATATCCTCAGGAAATTTATGATTCTATGGCCACTGCATTTCAGAAAACCACCGGATATTCTCTGCAATTATTTGATAATTTAAGGCCCATTTATGTATATGTTACTTTATCGCAATTTGGGAGTAATGAAGAAAAAGCTACAGGCACCTTTCTAGATATGTTTTTATTTAAGTATGCCAAACAAAATGGTAAAACGGCGTACGGATTAGAGCGTTCTTCAGATCAATTGCGTCTATTAGGAAATATCCCCATGGAAAGGCAATTAAGTATTCTGAAAGATGGGGTGCTGCATTCTAAAAGCGAAAAGAAAACCATGGATGCTTATTACGACGCTTATGAAAAGGCGGATTTTGAAACACTCATGAAAGAAGAAATGGATACCACTTTGGGTAAAAATTTTGCTCAAGATTTTATCATTACACGCAACCATCACATGGCTGAAGCTGCAAGTATAATCATGCAAGAACATTCCATATTTATTGCCATCGGTGCCGGGCACTTGGCGGGTGATGAAGGCATATTAAATTTATTACGTTTAAAAGGCTATAAAGTAAGTCCCGTATTTTCTTCCAAGCGTATTGATCCTAAAATTGTCAAATCTTGGATTAATTCTGATTCTAATCCATTAGAACCTAAGCAGTAAATTTAGGAAATTAAAGGCGTTCCGTCCATTTCTGCGGGTTGCACTATATCCATAATTTTTAAAATGGTAGGAGCTATATCTGCCAGTTTTCCATCTTTAATTTTCCATGCATGGTCTTTGTCAATTAATATGACGGGCACCAAATTCATGGAATGAGCCGTATTCGGGCTGCCATCTTCATTAACCATAAAATCAGCATTGCCATGGTCTGCAATAATGATAACTGCATAATTTTGTTCTAAGCAGCAACTAACTAATTTATTGGCGCATTTATCAATAACCTCTATTGCTTCAACTACTGCTTTAAATACCCCCGTATGGCCAACCATATCCGGATTTGCAAAATTTAAAACCAATAAATCAGGACTTGACTTTTGAATTTCTGCTACGGCCGCATCACAAAGTTCAAAGGCACTCATGGAAGGCTTTAAATCATAAGTAGCAACTTTCGGGGATGGAATTAAAATTCGGTTTTCACCTTCAAATAAATTTTCACGTCCTCCGGAAAAGAAAAAGGTTACATGCGGATATTTTTCTGTTTCTGCACAACGCAATTGCGTTTTATGATTTTTTTCCATCACCTCCCCTAAGGTCATCACTAAATCCTTTTCATCAAATAAGGTTTTAATGTTTTTGTAGGTTTTATCATATGGGGTCATGGTGATAAAATTGAGGTCTAATTTCTTCATTCCATACTCCGGAAAATCTTGTTGCGTAAGTGCAGTCGTCAGCTCCCGACCTCTATCAGTTCTGAAATTAAAAAACAAAACTACATCGCCTTCCTTAATGGTAGCCAGCGGTGCTTCTTGATTATTCGTGATAATAATAGGCTTGATAAATTCATCAGTAATGTCATGTTCATATGAATCCTGTATGCCGGTTTGTGCGTTGCTAAACGGCTGGCCTTTTCCATGGACCAATAAATCATATGCCAACTGAATACGTTCCCAGCGTTTGTCTCTGTCCATAGCATAATATCTACCAATAACAGATGCAATTTTACCGGTAGTCGCTGCTAAATGAGTTTCCACATTTTTAATAAAAGTAGTACCGCTTTTCGGGTCGGTATCTCTTCCATCCATAATAGCATGGATAAATACATTTTTCAATTCATGCTTGGCAAAAATGCTGCATAAATCTTTTAAATGTTCCAGGCTGGAATGTACACCTCCATTTGAAACCAAACCTAATAGATGAATATCTTTTTTATTTTTTTTACTGTATTCAATAGCTTCCAAAAGTATCGGAAACTGATCTATCGTATGTTCTCTAAAGCTTTTATTTATTAATACCAATTGCTGGTAAACTACTCTTCCGGCACCAATATTCATATGACCTACTTCGGAATTCCCCATTTGCCCGTCCGGTAATCCCACATTTTCTCCAAAGGTGAGCAAGCTTGCATGCGGGTTTTCATTAACTAGTTTAGTCATGAAGGGGGTATTTGCAGCTTCAATGGCATTAACCTTAGGGTCTTTAGTGCCTATGCCATAGCCGTCCAAAATAATTAATGCTACTTTTTTTGTATTCATAACCACAAATTTACCTCTCAATTAGGTATTATGAGGATAATATTTATATTTGTATTAAAATAAATGTTACACATCAACATGGCACGTTTTTAGCTGCATGTTAAAAAAAAGTAGCAATGAAAGGGTATTTAAAAAGAAGTTTCGTCCTCATCCCACTGATGTTCTCAGTGTTGGTCGTCATGGCGCAAAACGATATTTTTGATAAAATTGCAGGCGCACTTAAATCTGGAAAAAGTCACGAAGTGGCTGCATATTTTGATAGCAGTGTAGAAATGAAATTAATGGACAAATCTGCGGTTTACAGTAAAAATCAAGCGGAAATGGTTCTTAAAGATTTTTTTGAAAAGAATCCTGTTCATAATTTCAACATCATCCATCGTGGTACTTCTGCCAAAGGAGCAAGGTATGCCATTGGGAATCTTGAAACTTCTAATGGTACTTTTAGAACCTATCTATATGTTAAAGATGCGAATGGTAATTTAACCATTCAACAACTCAATATTGAAAACCAATAAAAATTGACTATCCCGGCTTTTTTAAAACAACCTTTAGATGCATTAATTGACAATGCACTAGTAGAAGATATCGGCTCCGGAGACCATTCCTCCAAAGCATGTATTGACGCCAATGCGCAAGGCAATGCAAGATTACTTATTAAAGACCATGGAGTACTTGCAGGAGTGGATTTTGCTGAATATGTTTTCCAAAAAGTTGACCCCAATATTATTTTTACAAAGCTCCTAAATGATGGAGCAAAAATTAAAAAGGGCGAAATTGCATTTACAGTAAGTGGCTCCGTGCATACCATACTTAAATTGGAGCGCTTGGTATTAAATGTTATGCAAAGAATGAGCGGAATTGCTACACGAACCCATAGTTTGGTAGAAAAATTACAGGGTACCAATTGTCATTTGTTGGATACCAGAAAAACGACACCAAACTTTAGAGTGATGGAAAAATGGGCAGTCAGGATTGGGGGAGGGGTGAACCATAGATTTGGATTGTATGATATGATAATGCTGAAGGATAATCATGTTGATGCCGCCGGAGGCATAAAAAACGCCATTGAATCCACTCATCAATATCTTAAAAAAAACAATTTAACGCTTAAAATAGAAGTTGAAACCAGAAGTATAGCCGAAGTAAAGGAAGTAATGGCTTACGGAGGTGTAGATAGAATTATGCTGGATAATTTCAGCATTACAGATTTAAAAGAAGCAATGTCTATCATTGGAAATGCCTATGAAACGGAAGCATCCGGTGGCATAAATGATGAAACCATTCATGATTATGCACTCACCGGTGTTAATTTTATTTCCACCAGTGTTATGACCCATTCCGTTAAAAGTTTAGATCTAAGCTTGAAAATTTACTAAGCACTTTTTCGCTCACCATAATGCAGGATTTTGCTAAAATAGGTTAGTCGCCATGGGTGCAATCTCTATTTTTTGTTAATCCTTAGTTTTTCTTACAATGCTAAAAGTCAATTTTTGCTTGGGGAAATTTAAAATATGATTGCTATTTAGGCTTTAGATCAAGTAATTAAATGCTAATTCGCTCAAAACAATATAAATAAATGATTATCAATGTTTTAATTTAATATATGGGTTCATAATATTTGATTTTTTTGAGTGGAATTTTTAAACTAAAAATGTGATTACAAGTGTGTATCCTATTGATTTAGATA
>CAIKRV010000021.1 GCA_903829945.1 uncultured bacterium
AAAATGGTTCCTACACAGCATGAACTAAAATCTCGTCCGCAGGTGGTCAATTTGATCCGGTGCGGGGTGGTCAATTTAGACCGGAATCAAGTGGTGAGCTTTGTCCGATGGACGGTGGTCAGTTTGACCGAGTTTTCCACAATGGCTTATCTAATCAGGAAATATTAGGCAAGTTAGAGGTCTTAGGATTAAAAATGAATAAGCAGAAAATTTCCAAGATATTCCGAAATCCGTTTTACTGTGGAATGATTGCTCATAATTTTTTGGAAGGAAAAGTGGTTGAGGGGAAACATGAGCCGATGATCTCAAAAGATCTCTTCTTAAAGGCAAACGGCGTATTGCAACGGAATAACCAGAAATATAAACAGGAAAAGAACAATGAAGGTTTGCCTTTAAAACGTTTCGTGAAGTGCGGGGAATGCGGTACATCATTCGCTGGCTATGTTGTAAAGAAGAAAGGGCTTTATTATTACAAGTGCAACCGCAAGGGCTGCAAATGTAATAGAAATGCTAACGAACTTCACAACCTCTTCAAAAGCTTCTTAAATAACTACACCCTCGCTCCTGAGTATATTGAACCATTCAAGGAAATATTGTCTGAAACTTTTGAGGAGATGAATGAGGGAAATATTGAAATTCAAAAACACCTTGATGAAAAGATCAAGGCGATTGACACGAAGATTGAAACAACTGAAGAAGGATTAGTTCTACGTGAAATCACCAGAGAGTTGCATGATAAATACATCATCAAATACAGGGCTGAAAAATGCAAAATCCTAGAGGAAATGCAGAAAGTTGACTTTAATCTATCGAACCTCGGTTCCTATATCTCTTTTGCACTAAATCTCTCTTCTAACTTACAGAGGACATGGGAATTATCAGATAACAAGGATAGGGAGAGAATACAGTATATGCTGTTTCCTGAAGGAATTTACTATGATCGAAAAAATGGCAATTATCGAACAGAAAGAGTGAATATAATTTTTGATTTAATAAACTCTATTACAGAAGAATTAGAGGGAAATATAAAGGGACAAATTAATGATGAAATTAATTTGTCCCTTTGTGTGCCCAGAAAGAGACTCGAACTCTTATGCCGTTGCCAGCGCCACCCCCTCAAGATGGTACGTCTACCAATTTCGCCACCTGGGCATTTTGCAGGGCAAAGTTACGAACTTTATAAATAGTTCCCGAAGCGATTTGCACTTTTTGGACTAATTAACTATTAATAAATTAATTATCAACAATTAATCACCAAGCATTTTGAATAATTCGCTCAATTTTGGAGTTAAGATGATTTCCGTACGACGGTTCTTTGCCCTGCCTTCAGAGGTACTATTATCCTCCAATGGCTGGGTATCTCCTCTGCCGGCAGCAATAATGCGGCGGGCCTCTATTTTACCGTCTGTGCTTAGGATTCTCGATACTTCCGTAGCACGTAGTACACTTAGGTCCAGATTGTCCTTAATAACGCTTCCATTGCTCTTATAGGGGACATTATCGGTATGACCTTCTACCATGATGTTTATATCGCCTTTCTGATTTAACACTTGGGCTAATTTTAATAAGGCGTCCTTACCATTAGCATTGATGGTATATTTCCCCGATTGGAATAATAATTTATCTTCCATGGAAACATATACTTTACCATTTTTAATATTTACACTTAAGCCTTGATCCTTAAAACTAATTAAGGCATCGGATATTGTTGCTTTTAATGCTTTTACTACTGAATCTTTTTGATTTAATACACTCTCCAATTCTTGAACGCGCTTTTGACGCGCAAGCAAATCGGCATTCATTTGATTTAATTTAATGGTTAAATCTTGCAAATCCGCATCTTTTTGACGCAGGTTTTTAGTACGTTGTTCCAAATCTGCTTCTCGCTCCTTCAATTGCTTTTGAGCATCCAATAATTCGGAACTTAATTCCTGAGAGCGTAAATTATTTTGAGATTCCAATTCTTTTACCTTACCTAGCAATTTTTCATACGCATCATTAACCTGCTTGTATAATGAATTTAGTTTTCTACCGCCCGTACCCATCATGGCAGTATCTTGATTTAGTTCTGAAATATTTGCATTTTGAATGCGCATTAATCGGTGCGCCTCATCCAAAGAATCTTGCAATTGGCCGCTGCGTTTATTGCAATTGGTATTTTGCTTATGCAAATCATCATAATCTTTTTTCAGATCATCGAATTTGCGTTGGGTTACGCAGGAGGTACCCGCAAGCAAGGCCATTAATATATAAAGTGGTAATATGCGCATAATATTAATTTTAGCAAAAATAAGGCTAGAATACTATTAGCTATACCTTCAAAATTAAATATATGAGCGCTAATATTTGCAATAAATGCCCTTAAGATATCCACTTGCACTTAATATTCAAGCAACAAGAAAATACAAAACCTTAGGCAAGGAGGAACCTAATTGTTCTTAGCACCCTGTTGTATCCACAAAAAGATGGTTTGCAAATCCGCTTCGGTTAAAGGTTTATCCGGTGGCATTTGGCTTACCAAACCGCGTCCCGAGACGGATTTATAAAGATTACTGCTCAAAGCATCATGTGGCGTTATTTCCCCATACTGCATTACATCTTGATAATTATCCAAAGGGAATAATTCAGCAGAAGCACTACTGCTATGGCATGTTGCCTGATCGCAATTACCGATTAAAATAGGTAAAACATCCTTTGAAAAACTAACAGCCGGCAGGTCCGGAACGTTAATATTATGCGTACACGAATCCAAGAATAACATGAAGCAAATTAAAAATACAGATACAAATAAATTTTTGGGGTTTTTCATAATTTTAATACCCGTTAATTATTTTTTGCACCCGCATTCACCCAATTTTCAATAATTTTTAATTTGCAATCATTCAATTTAGCAGAGGAACCTTGAGGCATGGGATAAGGCCCGGTATGATTAACGCTTGGCAAAAGCTTATTATTGGTTACCGACTTCAATACTCCGGCATAATTATCCAAAGCATACCCGCCGGTGGATAAACTACTGCTATGACAATTATTGCAATAAGATGCCATAATGGGAGCAATAGATTTGGAATAGGATACATTGGCGGAATCACAAGTGGAGGTAAGTTTAGAAGCAGCCGTCAATTCATCGTATTTGTCATAATAGCAAGAATTAAGAACCAAAGCTGCACAAGAAATTATTCCTAGTATAAGTAATTTTTTCATATTAATTGTTCTTTGCGCCCTGCTGAATCCATAAGAAAACAGTTTGTAAATCTCCTTCAGCAATTGGGCCGGTTGGTGGCATTTGTTTTGATAAAAGACCTCTGGCCGACATATCCTTATAAATTTTGCTGCCTAAAGCATTATAAGGTGAAATGCTACCATAGGTCATAATGGTATTATAATTATTTAAAGCTGCTCTTCTTTTTACGCCGCTATGACAATTAGTTTGATCACAATTTCCAATAAAAATTGGAAGCACATCCTTAGCAAAACTAACGGTAGGTGTAGGTGGCACGCTAATAGGATGGGTACAGGAGGCAATAATTATCATTGAGCAGAGAACCAAAAAAAGTGCAGTTGTAAGTTTCATTAATTTAGTTAATTATTTGGGTATCCCGCATCAATCCAATTTTTGATTTGGGAAATTTGACAATTAGAAAGCTTAGGACTTCCTAGAGGCATAAAATTATACCCTGTTGTGTGGTTGACATCGTTATATAATTTTCCATTGGCTGCCTGTACGGAAATATCACTGTAGGTTAATAAACTTACATTGCCACCGGTGGCAGAACCATTGTGACAGCCTTGGCAATACATTTTAAGTAATGGCAAAATATCATTGGCAAACTTAAAATTATTGGCATTGCAGGTAGTATCGGTACAAGTATTGTTTTTAGCACCTTGCTTTATCCATTTATAAATTAAGGCAATTTGCGCAGAAGTTAATTGTGTTTGTGATGCCGGAGGCATACGGTCATCCACACCGGTAATGACACTGTACAATTTACTGCCACCGGGATTGCCCGGCTTTACCTTTGCCACTACGGAATTGTATCCTGTATAGGATATACCATTTTGAGCAGTATTAGCATCATGGCATCCGGCCTTTGCACAATTGCTAGCTATGATTGGCCAAATATCCTTTTGAAAATAGGCACTATCGGGACTACATGGATCTTTAACTACTACATGATGCGTAGTATCCACCGGTACTTTGGTGGTAGTAGTATCCACTGGAACTACTTCCGGGCCGGGGAATGGCAAATGTTTACAATTTGTAGCTAAAATAACCATTGAGCTTCCTATTAAAATCATTAGAAATACCCTTTTAAAACTTTTCATAGTATTAGTTTAAAATATGTTAACAAAATTACGAAGGGGTATTTCGAATTATACTGATAAATATCATAGAAGCAAAACTTCGTAAATCTTTATTAGTTTAATTATTTACAAATACGCACCTTGCCCCATTTTGGTGGGGCATTACCTTAAAAAATAAAAAAATAAAAGCTAAAAACCTATCCTTTCCTTATATCCACAGCAAAATTACATACTGAATATTAAGATGATATAATGAATGAAAGTATTCATCGAATTATAGAGGAAATTCAACTAATAAGTACCAAAATATTTCCTAAGAAACCATTCTGTTGACAACAATAATAAAACTATAAAAAACAACCATTTGATATATATCATTTCGCGCAAGGTAGTTTCGTGATAAACTACGGAATGAATATCTTCACGAGCATCTAAAAGATCAGTCAATTGATTTAATTGTGATGGATAAATCATCTTGCCACCATTTTGCAATGCAATTGCATTTAATAACTGATGATTGGCTTGAGTTTCCAAAAATTCCAAATCAACTGCCTTTACAATAAATTCACCGTTAAGCACAAAATTTTTCTTATTATTATTAACTTGAGCAACATAAGTATAAACTCCGGCAGGCATAAAACCTGCATCAAGTACATAAGAATTATCTCGAGGCTGAAAAGTAAAATCGAAGCTTTTACCTGCCTCATTTTTAATTTTCATCTGTACTACGGCATCCTTTACGGGTTCATAACTTTCATTATAAACCTCAGCTTCAAAACTAATTTTATCATCATCATAAAATATACTGCGCGATGGACGAACCCTGAATAATCTATTATCACTTTTCAAACTTAAATACTGAATGGTCTTATCAATGATTTCATCCGATGCTTTAAAATTTAAATTTACTGCATAATCATTTAAAAACCATTTCCAAATGCCCTCACCACACAAAATACCTACTTTTTGTTTCATGCTTTTGGAAAATAACAACAATGGCATATCCGTTCGTACTCTACCAATTTGTTGATATAAGAAAATATTTTCCTTGTCTGAAACTTTATAATCACCAAAGGGACTACTTAGCGGTGGCCAAGTAATAATATTTTTTTGTACGTCATCTGAACTTGAAAATAAATTAAATCCTGAATTAATGCTTGCACCCACCTCATTGGATTTAGCGCCTCCTTGATTTATTTGCAAACCGGCACCCAATGAATTAAATACATTTAAAGCGGATTGATTACCGAGAATATATAAGCATGGAATTTCATTATCCCTTAGTAACATAGTCAATTGTGAAGCATTTTGGTCAGTCCCCGGTAACTGATGAAGAATTACCAACTGATAATTTTTCAACTTAGCGGCATTTAACCCTATTTGACTCTGAAAATCATTATAAGCCAAAGCATCTACTTCATAAAATTTATTGCGTTCAATAGATTTTTTAATCGCTGCCACATCCGGATGTGGATGTTGTGCAATCATTAATATTTTCTTCTTGCTATTAAGTACATCAATAAATACATCGTATTGGTTATTAATATAACTCACCTCATTTTCTAAATGCGTAATTTCAATATGATACCTTTGCATACCAACGCCATTGGCATCAATTTTAGCTTCTATTTCTTTATAGAATTTATCATCACTTATTGTAATTTGTTGATGAAAAACAACTGCACCATGATTAGAAACTGTAATATTTGCTTCTTTATTTTTAAAGCCTTTGGCACGTAACTGAATTAGTAATGGGAAAGTATTCCCTGCATATACAATTTGATTATAACGAACATTTTTAATTAAAAAATCTTTGGGGGCATTGGTATCCCCTAATGCTACGGTATAAACAGGAGTATTAAACCTTTGAATAGTATATAATGGATTTTGCCCCAAATTATAAATACCGTCGCTAAGGGTAATAATAGCACCTATATTTTGATTGTAAAAGCGATTATATATTTCATCGAAAGCTCCTGAAATATTGGTTTGCTTCTCTTCATAATTCAAATTTGGTTTATCATTTAAATTATTTCCAAAAGTATAATATCGAACATCATATTTTTCGGATAATTTATCTTTAAGCTTAGAAATTGCATCCGGTAATTTTTTACGATTAAATACTGAATCCTTATTTAGTAAAATAGACTGCGAATTATCAGCGGCAATAACGACAATAGGTTTTTCAACTTTTTTAGAATTGGTTTTAATAACCGGGGATAGTAAAAGGAAACTTAAAATACTTACGCTTAAAAAACGTAGTATTATTAATAACCACACCGGCCAATGAAAACGTTTTTCAGCCTCTTGAATCGGATTCTTATAATAAGTTAAAATACTTACGCCTGCCCCGAAAAGGAGACATAAAATGAAAAAGTACCAAGGATAATCAGTGAGTATTGACAAAAAACTTATTAATTTAATTTCGAGAAACTTAGCAAAGCATTAGACTTACAAAAGTAAGACAAAATAATGATTTTAGGCTTTTTAACTCTTAAACAAACCTGTAATAAAAGTAAAGAAATTTAAAAATCTTAACGCAATTATCATCATAAAGATTCCAAATAATATTTTCATTGTTTCTTTTGGTACTATATATGCCAATTTTGAGCCAAAATAACCCCCAACCACAAATCCGATAGAGATAATTAATGCATGATTAATATTAATATTTCCCGCTTGATAATAGTGGTAAACTGCAATAATCCCTACCGGCAATAACAAAACTGCCAGGGAAGTTCCTTGGGCGCTCAATTGGTCATATTTCATAAAAAACACTAAGGCTGGTACTATAAGGATGCCTCCTCCTACCCCCACCAATCCACTCAGCATACCGGATAGTACACCGACAATAATTAGAATAATAATTGCATTCATATTTTAATTTTTTTAAATTTTAAGTGTGTTTTTAAGTATTTCGGCGATGGAACTATAGGTTAATTTTAACTTCGATGCTATTTCATTAAATGGGACCCAACAGGCTTGTTCAATATCCTCCTCCGTTTGTGGAATTAATTTTGTTTGATAATTTGAACGCATCCGGAACCAAAAGGTTTCTTTCAGAATCCATTTTTTTTCAAAATAAATATGATAAGTACTGCTTATAAAATTTTGTAATTCAATATTTTTTATTCCCGTTTCTTCTTCCAATTCTCTCAGGGCTGCTTCCTCATTAGTTTCACCTTTTTCAATTTTTCCCTTTGGTAAATCCCAATACCCTCTTCTAAATATCATTAATAATGCATCCTCATTATTCCATACCATACCCCCTGCGGCCCCTATTAGCTTAAAATTTTTAGACCAGATTTTAAAATCCTCCTCAGGTTGTTCACTCAAATAATAAAATCCATCATGCGTGGACCAAAAACCTTCATTATTAAGCAGATTTTCAGGGTCCTGGATAAAATTTAAATCCATGGCTAAATAATTCTTAAAGGATGAATCAAGTGTTTTTACGAACATAAAGGGTTTGTCCTTAATAAAAATTTTATAGCTTTGAGGCATGATTTATAATCTTGAAATTGCAGAGCAAGTTGCGGATTTTCTACTAGAAATCAAAGCAGTAATTTTACGTCCGGAACAACCTTTTAAGTGGGCCTCCGGCTGGAATTCCCCTATTTATTGCGATAATCGCCTCATTTTAAGCTATCCTGAACACCGTAGTTTCTTAAAAGAGCATTTTAGTAATGCCATTGCAAAGCATTTTAATGATGTAGAATTAATTGCTGGCGTGGCTACTGCGGGCATCGCTCACGCTGCATTAATTGCTGATTGTATGAATTTACCGATGGCTTATATTCGTTCCAAAGCCAAAGAACACGGTACAGGTCAATTAATTGAAGGTAAGATAAACACCGATCAGAAAGTAGTTATTGTGGAAGATTTAATTTCCACAGGGAAAAGCTCCTTGCAGGCCGCAGAAGCAGTGATAAACCTTCCTGCCTCTGTATGCGGTATGGTTGCCGTATTTACTTATGGTTTTAATGAGGCCCAGAAAGCCTTTGAAGATAAAGAGATACCCTATATATGCCTTTCCAATTACGAGGTACTGATTCAAAGAGCCATTGCAAAAGGATATGTAAAAGAAAAAGACCTTAGTTTATTGGAAGAATGGAGGAAAAATCCTTCAGAATGGAGAAAATAAAAAGGGAGAATCTTAATTTTAAGATCCTCCCCTAGCTTATAATTTCTAAAAATGGTTAACTTTACTCTTTTATAGTAATAGTCCTTTCCACCGTATTATATGGCCCATCTATAATTTTTCCTTCATTGTCCACCAATTCTAGTTTTATGGTATTTTTACCCACTTTCAAACCCTTAATGGCATAAGCACACCATTTGCTGAGCATAAACTGTTCTCCGTTTATAGTAGCAGCTACCTTATTTCCTGTCTCCGAAAGATCGGTATTAATTAAATAAAAATCAAGTAAAACGATATCGGCATCCTTGCCTTTATATTCACCTTTAGGGCGACTATACACCAACATTGGTGACTTCAAATCAATCGGTTTTGCATCTACTTTTCCAACATCAAAAGTAGCCACTTGAAAGGCATTTTTGTTTTTTACACTTTCGTGAAAAGAACGAGACAAGAATGATACGGCCAAATACCTTCCATCTTTTAAGGCAGTATCAAATTTGGTTGAATATAATGGTTTATAGGGCTGATTATTAAGAATTAAATGTATATGTTGGCCTTTGGCTGAATTATTACAATTACAAGCATCATGCCCTGAAGTTTGTTGTTTCAATTCATAATTTTTGACACCAAAATCAAATGAAACCTTGGCACCGGAGGATACTCCTTTAGAAAGCGGGGTATTATATGATAAAGTTGCGTCCGGGAAATCAGGTGAACCTTGGAATACATAAATAGAGATATCTCCCTTTGTTCCAATTTTATCACCAAGCATGGTATTAGAGGTAGTTTTAGCAGTTGAATCTTTAGCTTTGGTACTATCGGAGGAACCGGCGTTTGATTTTGAATTTGAATTGGTACAAGCAAAGCCCAATAACAGGGCGCTGAGACTTACCATTGTAAAAAATGAATGTTTCATAATATATAGTTTATAACTATTTCAAATGTACAATTTATTCGCAAAATAGCTATATCATACAGCCTTATAATTATTTGTTTTTAAACAATAAGCATTATCTTTGACCTAAAGTTTAAAAGATATGGCAGTAACACCGGTTATAAATTTCAAACAATGGATCAATGAACATAGACATGAGCTAAAACCACCTGTTGGTAATGCACAAGTTTATAAAGATGTTAAAGATTTTATCATCATGGTAGTTGGAGGTCCAAACTCCAGGAAAGATTATCATTATAATGAAAGTGAAGAATTCTTTTATCAACTGGAAGGAGATATTGTAGTAAAAATAATTGATGAAGGAATCCCTAAAGATATTCATATAAAAGAAGGCGATATTTTCATGTTGCCCGGGAAAACACCTCATTCCCCACAGCGCGGCGAAGGCACGATCGGATTAGTTATAGAGAAAGTCCGTGATAAAAGTGAAAAAGATGGATTTTTGTGGTTTTGCGAAAATTGCGGTAATAAATTATATGAGGAATATTTAGACGTTACCGATATCGTAAAGCAACTGCCTCCTGTTATGGAACGTTTTTATGCCAGTGAAGATTTGCGCACTTGCACCAAATGCGGCAGTGTAATGGAACCTCCAAAAAAATTAGTTTAGTTTTTCATGAAAATAGACGTACATACTCATATTCTACCTGAAAAATGGCCGGATTTGAGAGAGCGTTATGGTTATGGTGGATTTGTACGCCTTGAGCACCATAAGCCTTGTTGTGCCCGTATGATGATTGATGATAAATTTTTTAGAGAAATTCAATCCAACAGCTGGGATCCAAAAACACGCATTCATGAATGCAATCATGCGCAAGTGGATGTGCAAGTATTATCAACCGTACCGGTGATGTTTAATTATTGGGCTAAACCTGAACACACCTATGATTTATCCAGAATTTTAAATGATCATATTGCAGGAGTAGTTCAAGAATACCCTAAAAGATTTATTGGATTAGGAACACTTCCAATGCAAGATACCCATTTAGCATTGAAAGAATTGGAACGCTGCATGAAAGAACTTGGTTTAGCCGGCATTCAAATCGGATCTAATATAAATAATATAAATTTAGATGCACCGGAGTTCTTCCCTATTTTTGAAGCTGCCCAAGAACTAGGTGCTGCAATATTTATACATCCTTGGGAAATGATGGGTGAAGAATCCATGCGCAAATATTGGTTGCCTTGGTTGGTAGGCATGCCTGCAGAAACCAGTCGTGCCATTTGCTCCTTAATATTTGGTGGTATTTTCAGACGATTACCAAAGCTAAAAGTTTGCTTTGCCCATGGCGGAGGATCTTTCCCTTTTACCATTGGCAGAATAGGACATGGTTTTGAGGTACGACCTGATTTGTGTGCCATAGATAATGATATCCATCCTAAAGAGTATTTAGGTAAATTTTATTTAGATACTTTGGTTCATGACCCAAAAGCATTAAGGTATATTATTGATCAATTTGGTGCGGACAAAATAGTAATAGGTTCGGATTATCCTTTTCCTTTAGGAGAAGAAATTCCGGGAAAAATACTGACGGAAGCCGGATTAGATAAGGACATTATTGAACAAATATCTTGTCAAAGTGCACTCAATTGGTTATCACTATCCCCTATGCAATTGCAACAACTTCATATTGATTTACCGTCCTTAAGGAAAGCTGTATAAATTAACCCGACTTGTCGAGAAAAAATAAATCTTAATCGTCTCCAATATTATGTCAAAAAACTTAAGTCGCCACACAAAGTGCTTCAAAATATTTTTACTATATTTATGTATTTATTTGCCCATCCAAATTAAGGCACAGATTCCAAATCAACCAAAGTTGGTGATCGGTATAGTTGTTGATCAAATGAGGTATGATTATTTATTTAAATTTTGGAATAAATATAGCGATAAAGGTTTCAAAAGATTAGTTCGTGAAGGATTTTTATGCCGGGATGCGCATTATAATTATATGCCCACTTATACCGGCCCCGGACATGCTTCCATATATACCGGTGCAACACCATCAATTCATGGTATTATTGCTAATGACTGGTATGAGAAGAATGAAAAAAATGAAATTTATTGCGTAAGTGATAAAAATTATGAAACTGTAGGAAGTACGGGAAAAGCCGGTAGAATGTCACCAAAAAATTTACAATCCAGTACCATTGGAGATGAATTGCGTTTATGGAGTAATTTCAAATCAAAGGTAATCGGAATTTCACTAAAGGACCGCGCGGCTATACTGCCTGCCGGCAGGGCTGCTAATGCAGCTTTTTGGTTCGATGCAACTTCCGGTAATTTTATCAGCAGTACCTATTATATGTCTCAACTTCCAGAATGGGTATCTTTATTTAATCAAAAAAAATATGCGGATAAATATCTTTCTCAAGCATGGAATACCCTGTTACCGATAAGTTCATACGTAGAAAGCTCAGATGATAATTCCAAATATGAAAACCCATATAAAGGTGAAAAAACGCCAACATTCCCGCATGATTTAGCTGCAATAAAAGTAAATGATGGAGAATTAATTCGCAGAACGCCATTTGGGAATAGTATTCTCAAAGATTTTGCTATATCTTGCATCAATGCGGAGAAGCTTGGTAAAGGGAACTTTCCGGATTTCTTGTCCATTAGCTTTTCATCTACTGATTATATTGGCCATCAATTTGGACCTTCCTCCATAGAACTTGAGGATACTTACCTAAGATTAGATCAAGATATTTCTGAATTATTAAGCTTTTTGGATAGTTATATTGGTCAAAACAATATCTTGTTTTTTTTAACGGCGGACCATGGTGGAGTTTACAGTGGCACCCAATTAGATTCTGCAAAATTATCCAATGGCAATACCGATTTTAAATCCATAAAAAGCCAATTGGAACAAGCATTGGAAAACAAATATGGTAAGAAGGAATCGGATTGGATTGCTTCTATTTCCAATTATCAAGTCTTTTTAAATCATGCCCTTTTAATATCAAATAATATTCCTTATTCCGAATTTGAAAATTTCATAGTACAGTATATCGAAAAATTACCCGGGATTGCCAGATGTTATACCGAAGCGGAGATGCGTATTCCGCAAAATGGTTTGGCGGCAAATATTCAAAGGGGCTTTTATCCGAAACGCTCGGGAGATATTATTATTTTGACGGAGCCCTATTATGGAGAATTATTTAGCAAGGGTGCTATGCACAGTACTACATATACTTATGATACTCATGTGCCCATTATTTTATTTGGCGGGGCCATACCTAGCGGTGAATCTTATAATTATTTAGAAATCACAGATATAGCCCCAACAATTTGCAATATCCTTGGGATAGAAGCTCCAAGTGGTTGTACCGGCAAAATAATTAACCTTAAAAGAGTAAATAGTACCAATAGGTAGCAATAAAACTTCGTTTTTTGCGTTATATGCCTTTACTTTGTAGAACTTATTCATGAAAAAATTATTCGTTACATTATATTTAATCTTCGTGATTTCCAACATCAATGCTCAAATTGGTGGATATGGTGTTTATAAATTCATGAATTTGCCTACCTCCTCCAGAACTGCCGGGCTGGGTGGAAATTTAATCTCAGTAAAGGATGATGATGTGAGTCTTGCCTTGCAAAATCCCGGACTATTAAATCCTTCTATGAATGATAAATTTGCCGTAAGCTATATAAATTATCTTGCAGGTATAAGTTTTGGTTCGGCCATTTATGCGCATACTTTCGATAGCATCGGGACATTTTCTTGCGGCCTACAATACATTAATTATGGCGATTTTGTAAAAGCGGATGAAAACGGCAATAAACTTGGAACTTTTCGTGCGGCTGAATATAATTTCTTTGCAGGATACGCGCGCGATTGGAAGAACTTTACGTATGGCGGTCAAATGAAATTTATCTATTCCCAATTGGAATCCTATCTTTCCACCGGATTGGCAATAGATTTAGGAGGTTCTTATTTAAGTAATAACAAAAGATTTAGTGCCGGTTTAGTATTTAAAAATATTGGCATGCAGATTAAACCTTATGCTGATGTAAGAGAGCCATTACCTTTTGAAATTCAAGCAGGCATTGCATACAAACCAGAGCATATGCCATTCCGATTTACAATTATTGCTCATGATTTGCAACAAGCAGATATCAGCTATATAAATAGTAATTTACCTGTTCAGAAGGATTTAAACGGAAATGTAATCCCGGTTAATATTAGCCTGACGGATAAAATTGCCAGGCATATGATTTTCGGCGCAGAATTAATAGTAGGCAAAGTCTTGAAATTAGAGTTAGGTTATAATTATCAGAAAAAAGCTGAATTAAGTATACCGGGACTCAGTTCTGCCACAGGTTATTCTTTTGGAATGAATTTAAATTTAGGAAAATATTACTTTGCCTATGGCAAAACTTTTATCTCCTTGGCAGGTGGTTCTGATACCTTTACTTTTGGAATGAATTTGGGACAAATGTTTACCAAAAAATCATATGATTCCATTAAAGATGATGCACCTAAATCTTAATGATCTTTAGCCGCATTTCTAATAAATGCCATTTCTTTCAAGGCCTTTCTATTTTCTTGGGCCGGTGAACCGAAATATACCTTTCCTCCTTCCAATGATTTTCCAACACCGCTTTGTGCTAATATAATAGCCCCCTTTCCAATAGTTACATCTTTTGTAATGCCTACTTGTCCCCAAATAACCACATTGTCTTCAATAATAGTTTTACCTCCAATGCCAACTTGTGCAGCTATCAATACACATTTACCCAGCACTACCCCATGGCCGATATGGATATGATTATCCAATTTTGATCCTTCTCCAATGATGGTATCTCCGGAAACGCCTTTATCAATGGTGCAGGCAGCTCCTATTTCAACATTATTCTCTATTATTACCCTACCGCAGGATATCATTTTGTCGAAATGCGTTCCTCTCCCTTTGTAATAAAAGGCATGTGCCCCTAAAACAACATTGGCATGGATAATGACATTATCGCCAATATGGGTATCATCATAAAGGACCGCGTTTGGATATATCGTGCAATTTTTACCTATACTAACGTGGCTTCCAATCACTACACCCGGGTATATTTGAGAACCTTCTCCTATCTGTACATCCTCGCCTTTAATAAATGCATTTGTTAAAGAGGGTTTCTCCTCCTTTTTAAAATGATTAACCAGTTTAATATATTCTGCAAATGGATCTGCAGCAATCAAAATTGCTTTCCCTTCAGGGAAATCAACTTCCTTATTAATAATAATAGTGGTGGCTGCAGAATTAAGCGCTTTATTATAATACTTTGCTAAATCCACAAATGTTAGGTCACCGGGTACCACCTTATGAATTTCATTAATGCCGCTAACCGGCAAATTTGCATTCCCTTTAAATGGAATATTTAAAAACTTTGCCAATTCAGCAACGGTAATAGGAGTACTGATTTTCATAGGACAAAGTTAGTAAAGAATCTAATAAATAATATATTTTGGCAAAAGAGCCTATAAAT
The DNA here is from genome assembly GCA_903829945.1 of uncultured bacterium. GTDB lineage: Bacteria > Bacteroidota > Bacteroidia > CAILMK01 > CAILMK01 > CAILMK01. The sequence continues at coordinate 14,884 of CAIKRV010000021.1, forward strand.
ATGAAAGCCGGCTAAAATTAGATTTTAACCGGCTTTCAGCTATTTTCATGAACGTTATTAAGAACTCTTTATGAAGTTTTTTATATCTTCCATCAGCTTTTCAGCCAACTGTTCGGCAGTTGTTTGGCTAAGGCTTTCAGAATAAATTCGAATAATAGGTTCGGTATTAGAACGACGTAAATGGATCCAGTCTTTTTCAAAATCTATACGGATGCCATCTTCACGATTAATTTCATTTTTCTTATACTTGTCATAAACTTTTTCCATGACAACATCAAGGTTCATGCTTTCATCCAAGGTTATTTTATTTTTTGATATAAAATAATTTGGATATTGGGCCCTCAATTGGGAAACACTTTTACCGCTAAGGGCTAATTGAGTTAAGAAAAGTGCAATGCCAACCAATGCATCTCTTCCGTAATGTAATTCCGGATAAATAATTCCTCCATTACCTTCACCGCCAATTACAGCATTTTCATCTTTCATGCGTTTTACTACATGAACTTCGCCAACTGCAGAGGTAAAGTATTCTTGACCGTGCTTTAGGGTTATATCCTTCAACGCACGTGTTGAGGATAAATTTGAAACTGTATTGCCGGGGGTATGGGTTAAAACATAATCGGCCACAGAAACCAAGGTATATTCTTCCCCAAAGAAATTTCCGTCTTCGCATACTAAGGCAAGACGATCCACATCAGGGTCAACAGCTATCCCTAAATCAGCTTTACGATATCTAACCTCATGGGAAAGTTCCCCTAAATTTTCAGGTAGTGGCTCAGGATTATGAGCAAACTTACCATCTACACTACAATGTAATTCATGGATAGTAGCAACCCCCAAAGCTTTTAACAATAAAGGTAATGCAATGGCACCGGTAGAATTAACACAATCAATAACGACGGTATATTTTTGAGCTTTTATTAAATCCGCATCAACCAATGGTAAAGCAAGAATTTTTTCAATATGTCGCTCTATATAATTGTCAATTCTGGTAACAGCACCAAGATGTTCTACTTTTTCATATTCAAAATTTCCATGCGCTGCAATATCCAAAACCTCTTGTCCGGCAGCACCTGAAAGGAACTCGCCTTTTTCATTGAGCAATTTCAGGGCATTCCATTGTTTAGGATTATGACTGGCAGTGATAATAATACCGCCACCTGCATTTTCCATACTGACTGCCATTTCCACGGTAGGCGTAGTAGATAAATCCAAATCTATTACTTGGATGCCACATCCTACCAAAGTTGCACTCACCAAATGCTTTACCATTTCTCCTGAGATGCGAGCATCACGGCCAATCACCACCTTTTTATGAGTGCTATTTTGTTTTACCCATTGTGCAAATGCAGCAGATATCTCTACAATATCCTGAGGAGTAAGTGAATCTCCCGCTTTTCCACCTATAGTGCCTCTGATTCCTGAAATAGATTTTATTAATGTCAAAAGATGTTCCTTTTTTTGATTTGCAAAGATAAGGATAGAACTGCCGCTATACAATAATTAATAGTAATAGTTTTTTACTATATTAATAGCAGTAAAAACAAGTAAAATTAGTGTTAATTACTGCTAATGAATAATATAGAAAAAGCCTTACTTTTTTCTTTTACTTTTCATACACAAGAGTTAAAAAATGGCAAAAATTAATCATAATACATAAGTTACAGATTAACAATGAATTTAAGTCTTAATTGTCGTTTTTAATGGTCAATTCCTTAAGTTTGCACCTAAATCTAAAAAATTGTCCTGGTTTAAAGATTGGTTTGGAACTGAATACTACAAAATGCTTTATCGTCATAGGAATGATGAGGAGGCCAGACTCTTTTTAGACAATTTAATAATTCATCTTAAACTTGATAAAGGGGCCAAAGTGCTTGATTTGGCCTGTGGCCGTGGAAGACATTCTATTTATTTGGCGTCTAAGGGCCTTGATGTAACAGGTATCGATTTAGCAGCTGATAGCATAGAAGAAGCAAGTTTATCCGCTAATAATCATTTGCATTTTATTATTCATGACATGCGTGAAAAATTTCCGGAAGGTCTCTATGCAGTCATCATCAATGCGTTTACAAGCTTTGGTTATTTTGAAACCGAAGAAGAAGATTTAAAAACACTAAAAAATGTATCACAAGCTTTAAACAATAATGGCTACTTTGTATTTGACTATTTTAATGTTAAAAAGGTAATTAATGAAATGCAAAGTGATTCAGAAATGAACTGTGATCAAGTTCAATTCAAAATTCATAAATTTATAGAAAATAAATTTATTGTCAAAAATATTTCAGTGACGGATCATGGGAAAACTTTCTTGTACACTGAAAAAGTAAAACTATTTACCTTAGAAGAATTAGAAGAATATTTCAATTTATCGGGACTCAAAATTACTGCATGCTACGGAAATTATAACTTAGACGCATTTGAGGAATTGACTTCAGATCGTCTAATCATATTAGCGACTAAAAGTGTAAATATTTAATGAGTATTGATAATATTAGCTTCGCCGTTGGTGAATGGAACAAAGATGCCTTTGAATTTATTAATTCGAAAATGGCCAATGGCTTTTTTGATATTATTATGCCTATGGCTCGTCAGCCTATCATATGGGTTCCCTTATATGTTTTTTTTGCTGCCCTAATTTTTATCAATTTCAAAAAGCAAGCATTGTATATTTATATTTTTGCGGCAGCCACTATATTTTTCTCCGATCAATTGAGTGCCCATGTATTAAAAGTATTTTTTGCCCATCCTCGCCCATGTGCGGATTATACCATGATGGGTAGAATAAGAATGTTGGTTGATTGTGGCCCGGGTTTTAGTTTCCCTTCCTCTCATGCAACCAACCATTTTGCTTTTGCTGTATTTATAATTACCTTATTGGGGCAGAAAATAAAATGGTTATTACCGATGCTCGTTTTTTGGGCTGCCTTGGTTTGCTTTGGTCAGGTATATGTAGGAGTACATTTTCCTTTAGATGTCATTGGCGGCGGACTATTAGGCACCATTATCGGATATTGGTTCGGATATTTTTGCCGCAAAGCTGTTTTTCCAATAACCATGGAAAATAGCTAAGCTTATTTAAATATTCACTATTTAATATATCCCAAAATCTTCATCATGGAATCAGCACTTTGTTGCTCGGCAAAAACCTTGTAAGTAAATTCCCCGTGCTCATCTTTATCCACTAAAATATGTTTTGGCGCAGGTACCAAACAATGTTGGATACCTCCATATCCGCCTAATGATTCTTGGTATGCCCCGGTATGAAAGAATCCAATATAGATTTTGCTATTATCATCCGGCTTAGGTAAAAATACTTGATTGACATGCACTTCTGCATTATAATAATCTTGACTATCACAAGTTAAACCACCTAAATTCACTCTTTGATATTCTTTATCCCAATGATTTACAGCCAATAAAATAAATCGCTGACCAATACCCCAAGTATCCGGCAGCGTGGTAATGAATGAACTATCAATCATATACCATTTTTCATTATCGTTTTGTTTCTTTTCAGCGATAATACTATACAAAGCTGCACCACTTTCTGCAACGGTAAAAGAACCAAATTCAGTAAAAATATCCGGCGTTTCTACTTTAGCATTGTCGCAAGCAGTTTTGATGCTTTGTACAATTTCATTAGTCATGTATTCATAGTCATAATCGAAAGTCATTGAATTGGGCACCGGGAAACCTCCTCCGATATCAAACGCATTTAAACTTTCACTCAACTTCTTTAAATCACAATAAACATGAATGCACTTATTAAGTTCCGACCAGTAATACGCATCATCCTTAACACCTGTATTGATGAAAAAGTGAAGCATTTTCAATTTTACCTGAGGATTATTTGCAATTTTTTTCTCAAAAAATGGAACAATATCACTGTATCGTATGCCCAATCGAGAGGTATAAAATTCAAAATTAGGTTCTTCTTCCGCTGCAATTCGAATCCCAATTTGAAATGGTTTTTGTGTATAATGACCATATTGATCCAATTCATCCAAATTATCCAGAATAGGAATAACATTTTCAAAACCTGCTTCAATAAGGCCGGCAATTTTACTAATATATCCGGGTAGCTTATAACCGTTACAGACTATATAAGTATTTTTATTAATCTTACCGGATTCAAAAAGATGCCAAATCAAATTAATATCAAATTCCGAAGAGGTCTCCAATTGTCCATTATGTTTTAGCACTTCATCAATAATGAAGGAAAAATGAGAACTTTTGGTACAATAGCAATAATGGTAATTCCCTTTATAGTTACTTTTGGCCATCGCATCCCCAAAAAGCTTTCTGGCTTTTTCAATTTGCGAACCAATTTTAGGAAGATATGTTAATTTTAAAGGAGTACCGAACTTTTCTGCAACTTCAGTAAGTGGTATCCCGTGGAAGGTAAGTCGGTCATTAGCAAGGCCGAAGTCGTAGGATGGAAAGTAAAATGTTTGATCAATTAAATCGAAATACTTATTCTTCATTTACCAAAAAGGCTTTTTCATGTTAAATTGCGTTCGAAATTAGTTATAAATATTATGCAAAGAACAAAAATTCTAATTTGCAGTTCTGAATTAGGTGCCGGAGTACGTGGCGCAAGCCTAGGACCGGACGCTATAAGGATCAGTGCGGTAAATAATTTTTACAATATTTTTGAGCGTTTGCACGTAGATGAAATCAAAGTTCCTATGCTAAATAGGTACAGTCCGGAAAATAAATCTGCCAAATACATAAAATTAATTGCCTCTACCCATCGGAAAATATGCAAAAAAATGTGTGCCGCCCTCACTGACGGATATAGTACTTTGGTTTTATCCGGTGATCATTCCAATGCTGCCGGATTTATTTCAGGCTTTCGCGAAGCCTATCCTGATAAAAAACTGGGCGTAATATGGATCGATGCCCATGGAGATATTCATTCGCCTTTTACTTCTCCTTCGGGAAATATGCACGGTATGCCGGTGGCCATTTTATTAGGTTTAGACAATCTGAATCATCGAACAAGAAAAAAGATTAAAGCGGATGTCATTAAAAGCTGGGAAAAAATTAAAGCTACGGGGAAATTAAAAATTACGCCAAAATTAAGCTCCGATGACCTAATATATATCGGTATTCGTGATTTAGAAGAGGAAGAATGGAATATTATTAAAGAGCAAAATATTAAATTTTATACCCCGGACGATTTGAAAAAACCGGGAATTGATAAGGTCATTGAAGAAGTAGTATCACATTTTACTAGCTACGATGCCATCTATATAAGTTTTGATGTGGATTCCATGGATCCGTCTGTATCTGTCGGAACCGGTACTCCGGTACCCGGCGGTTTAAGTTTGGACCAAGCCAAAAAACTGCTTAAAGCTTTTACGAATATGCCTAATTGCAAGGCATTGGAAATTACTGAAGTGAATCCAATATTAGACACTGATAATAAAATGGCCACCGCAGTAGTAAAAATACTTAGGGAATCTGTCGTTTTTAGCTAACTATAAACTTAATAAAAACTTAAAAGTATCTACCCCATCCGGGTAATCCCATAATTCCGGGGATTGGGATTGACCAAATGGTACATTGGCAATGCCATGATGCGAGTCACCGACGATACATTGTATCGCCTCTTTATCCCTTTCAAGATTTGCTTTTAATTCTTCTAAATTATTATATTTTTCATAGTGCAATACTGAAACTGCCGAGGCGATATTTTGATCCTCTTTCACTAATAAAAAACCATTATCTAAGTGCGGAATTTTATTAATTAGCATAATACTTTTTTGATAGGTATAATTGTTATCATACTTATTAAAATCAACCTCTGCATCGTAGGATTGAAAATTATCTAACATATTAGTAAAATCAAAAGAAGCAGGAACATAGATTTTATTTACATTTCTACATCCCAGACCATAATATGAAAAAATATCTTTCCCCAATAAATACAATTGGTGATTGGTTTCATTGCCATTTAAAATCGCCACAGAAGAACGATTCTTGCGAATAATATGCGGATATTTTCCAAAATAATAATCAAAATATCTGGAGGTATTGGAGCTTCCGGTGGCAATAACGGCATCAAAAGAACTTAATCGCTCGGCAATATGAATTTTACTTTTCAAATCCGGTAACAGTTCAATTAATTTTTCGATGAGGTATTTAGGTAAAATCTCGTCTTTGGAAGATAATTTTATTTGAGCCTCATGACCACTCAAAAGGACACACATTAAATCATGCCAACCCACCAAAGGGATATTGCCGGCCATAATAATAGCCACCTTTTTTGAATTTGGGGCAGCATTGTGATGATACATTTCCAACCAGGTGCTTAATTTATCTTTTCTGAGCAAATGATTAGCTATATTGCTGAGGGCCAGTATAGAAAATTGTTCATTAAACCAAGGATTATGGTGATAGGCGGAGCTTAATATCGGATCTAGTTTTTTTGCATCTAACTCTCTAATAATCAAATCACCAAGTTGTGCAAAACCGTCAATAGTGTGTTCTAAGTTCATATATTTAAGGATGAAATAAATTTAAATCTTAATTCGTATCTTTGCGGCAAAATTCAACAAAATATATTTAATAGTTGGTACTATGGCAATAATGATAACTGATGAATGTATTAATTGCGGCGCCTGTGAACCGGAATGTCCAAATAATGCAATATATGAACCGGGTTCAGAATGGGCCTTTGAAGATGGAACTAGCCTACGCGGCGAAGTATTACTTAATGGTATTCAGGTAGATGCATCAAAGCGTCAACGTCCTGTTTCTGATGAAGTATATTATATCGTTTCCGATAAATGCACCGAATGTGTTGGGTTTCATGAAGAACCACAATGTGCAGCCGTTTGTCCGGTAGATTGTTGCATAGATAATCCGGATAAAAGAGAAACCAAAACGGAATTGACTGCCAAAAAGGAATCTTTACACCTAGAAGCATAATACATTCGATAATTGAATATAAAAAAGCACTATCCTTGATAGTGCTTTTTTATTCTTAACTGTATTTATCGCGATTAAAATTCTGATTTTTTAGCACATAATTTAGTAATTTTGCTTCACAAAATAGTTTACCCTTGCGCCAAGAAAATCAAACAAATTATCCTTATATTTTATTGTTGTATCATGCTATTGCAGTAATATTATTTACCGGCTTGGGAATCTTTATTATTTTTAGTCCCGCTTTTGTCATGGCTTCCAATAAACAATATAAAACAATCCTTGGCATACTATTGGTAGTATATGGAATATACAGAGCATATAAAGCATATTTAAAACTTAATAGGATAAGGGAGGAAGAAAATGAACAATAAACTATTAAATATTTTTTTCGCTCTAGCTGTTGCCTTCACATTAATATCTTGCGGACAAACTGAGAAGGAAAAAAATTTAAGTACTCCTGTTTCCGGTACCCTCAAAATTGGCATTGATGAAACGCTTCAACCTTTAGCTAAGGAGGAATTAGAAGCATTTATGGCAGAATATAATCGTGCTACCATTATTCCAAGTTATAAACCCGAAGTAGATATTGTCAATGATTTTTTAAAAGATAGCGTTGAAGTTTTAATGCTCAGCAGAAAAATAACACCGCAAGAAAATAAAATTTTTGAAGCCAAAGAATTAGTACTATCTACCAGTAAAGTGGCTTTTGATGCCATTGCTTTAGCACTTAATAAAAGTAACGAAGATACCATTTATACCTATGAGCAAATTACAGATCTATTTTCAGGAAAAATAAAAGATTGGAGTGAAATTAACCATAAAAAAAACGGCACTATCAATATAGTTTTTGACAGTAAAAATTCATCTACTTTAAGGTATATGCGCGATCACTTTTGCAAGGATGGGAAACTTCCTTCCAATTGGACTGCACTTAACTCCAATCCTGAAGTAATTGATTATGTAAACAAAAATAAAAATGCAATTGGTGTTATTGGCGTTAATTGGATTAGTAATTACCACGAGAAAAAAGCAATTTCCTATTCCAATAAAATATCCTTAGCCCGGATATATCCTCCTGATAGCATCAAAAATCCTGATAACTTACCTTATGGGCCAAGGCCTGAAAATATAGCTCGCAGATTATATCCTTTGTATCGTGATATATATATGATCAGCAGAGAAGGACGTAGCGGTTTAGGTTCAGGATTTATGAGCTATGTTGCTACAGAAAAAGGGCAAACCATCATATTACAAGCCGGCTTGGTACCTGCCAATGCACCGGTCAGACTCATTCATATTACAAATTCATTGAACGTAAAATAAGTATCAAAATACCTATGAAAATCAGCAAATCAATCCTAAGAAATTCAATTATACTTTTAGGAATTTCCAGTACCATTTTTTCCTCCTCTGCGCAAACATTAAACGATGGTGTTAAAGCGTTGGAATTAGGATTAAATGACAAATCAAGGACTATTTTTAGAAAAATTATTGCCAATGAGCCTAAAAATGCAAAGGCATGGTTTTACTTAGGTCAAGCCTATTGTGAAGGCGATCAAAACGATTCTGCAAAATATATATTTAATCAAGGAATCATCGCAAATCCTGCGGAAGCATTAAATTTTGCCGGCCTTGGCCGTACGCAGATGGAAGACGGCAAAAAAGACGAAGCAAAAATGAATTTTGAAAAGGCATTAAATATGTCCAATTACAAGGATATTTCAGTTTATTTTGCCGTTATAGAAGCAAGTTTAACCGAGTCTACAAAAAATCCTGAATACGCTTTAATGGTCGCAAAAAATGCACAAAAAGTAAATCCGAATGATTTATATGTATTCCTTGCATTGGGTGATGCTCTAGTAGAAAACGGCGGTAACGGTGGCGGTGATGCAGTAACTCAATACGAAGCTGCCAGAGATAAATATCCAAAGGATCCCAAACCTTATTTTTGGTTAGGAAAAATATATGTTCATGCACGTGCCAACGATGTTGCGTTAACTAATTTTAATAAAGCATTGGAATTAAATCCGGATTATGCTTCCGTTTATAGTGAATTGGCAAGCATGTATATTCACGACAATAAACCGGATATTGCTACTGATTATTTAAAAAAATATTTATCCCTTAATGGAAATAATATCAGTGCAAGATCCCGCTATTTAACTCTAATGTTTACCAAAAAGAATTATAAAGAAGTTATTGATGAAGCCAATACTATTCGTTCACGAGATACGAGCAATGTACCTATTTTACGTGTATTGGGATATTCTTATTTTGAAACCAAGCAATACAAAAAAGCACAAGCCGCATTATCCATTTATTTTGCACGCTTAGGCACTAAAAAACCACTTATTTCAGATTTTGAATATCTAGCCAAAGCTTATGATTCATTAAAGAATGACTCTATGGCCATTTATAATTATAAAAAGATAATAGAAACTGATTCCAACAGATACGATGTATATAATACGCTTGCTGATAAATATAATGGTCTAAAAAGATATAAAGATGCTATCTATATGCTAAGTACTAAAGTAAATCGCGGAAAGGCAAAAATAAATGATCGTTACGAACTGGCAAAATATTATTATCAAACCAATCAATACGAATTGGCGGATTCACAATTTGCGGTAGTTAACAGAGCAGTTCCAAGCAATGTAAATGTATATTTATGGCGTGGCCGTACCAATGCCGGATTAGATCCGGATTCTAAAAAAGGAATCGCAAAACCATTTTATGATCAATTTTTAGAAAAAGCCAATAATGATTTATCAAAATATAAAGATGGAATTGTGGAAGCTTATGGTTATTTAGGCTTTTATTATTTCCAAAAGAAAGAATTTGGACCTTCCAAAGAATATTGTAATAAAGTAATTGCCATTGATTCAAAAGACAAAAGAGCTTTAACTTTATTAAAATATTATTCAGACCTAGAGAAGAAAAAAGCAGCCGGTTCTAAATAATATTGAACCTAAAAAAAGTGCCTGCTAAAGTTTTATGAAAGTTGGCACATCTATATAATCTTGTAACTTTGAATTAACAATACTGTTTATATGCGTGTATATTTCGATAATGCTGCCACCACTCCTCTGGATCCTGAAGTTTTAGCAGAAATGACAGAAGTTCTACAAAACTCCTATGGCAATCCTTCTTCTATTCATTATGAAGGAAGACAAGCTAAAACCATTATTGAAAAAGCACGTAAAAGTATAGCAAGTTTGCTGGAAGTTAGCCCAGGTGAAATATTTTTTACCAGCGGTGGAACAGAAGCGGACAATATGGCCATTACTTGTGCCGTTCGTGATTTAGGCGTAAATAGAATTATTACCTCCGCTATAGAACATCATGCCGTGCTTCATACCGTGGAAGAAATGGAGAAAAACGGCGTGGTGGTAAACTATGTAAATCTCACCGAAAACGGACATATAGACCTCCAGCATTTAGAAGCATTGCTAAGTGATGCTTCGATCGGAAAAACACTTGTTTCCCTCATGCATTCCAATAATGAAGTTGGAAATTTATTAGACGTAGAAGCGGTTGGTGCTTTATGCAAAAAACATAGTGCTTTTTTCCATACCGATACCGTACAAACCATAGGCCACGTACCCTTAAAACTAAAAGAATGGGGCGTCCATTTTGCAGCCGCTGCCGGACATAAATTTAATGCGCCCAAAGGTGTTGGGTTTATTTTTATTAATAATGATATAAAGGTCCGTCCATTTATCAGCGGTGGTGCTCAGGAACGCAATATGCGTGGAGGAACAGAAAATATTTCAGGTATTGCTGCCATTGCAAAAGCCTTGGATATTTGCTATCAGGAAATGGAAGTTCAAAGCAAGCATATCCAAGCAATCAAATCCTATTTTATTGATAAATTAAAGGAAGAAATTCCCGGGGTTGTTTTTAATGGCGACTATAATGGCAGAAGTTCTTATACCGTTTTAAACGTGTGCTTCCCTCCTTCTCCTGCTTCCGAAATGTTGTTATTTAACTTGGATATTGAAGGCATTTCCGCTTCCGGAGGTAGTGCTTGTACGTCCGGTTCCTCCCAAGGATCGCATGTGTTAAGGGCCTTAAATATCCCTGATGGTTATGCACCGGCTCGTTTTTCATTTGGTAAGTATAATACCTTGGAAGAAGTTGATTTTACAATTTCCAAACTTAAGGAAATATTAAAATTACAGTTAGCCTAATTTTACAAAAACTTACTTTACCGTTGCAAAGTTTTTTGTGTAAAAAAATCTAATCTTATTTTAAATTCCTCCTTCAGGTTCATAATGCTGGCTTAAAATGCTTCCACGCAGGTATTTTTAATTCTTCCATAATACCGAAGCGCTAAATAATGGTAATTAATATTAACTTGTGCAGAAATTCAATGCGTCATTGAAATGAAAAATCTGTGTAAAATATTTGCTTATTTAGTACTCCTTTTTTCACAATCGGTATTTGCACAAAATTATACCCAAACCATAAGAGGTAAAATTGTTGATAAGGATTCAAAAATGGAAATACCGGGGGTTGCCATTGCTTTGCTTAAGGATACCGTAATGTTGGCTCATACCTCCTCTGATGATAACGGACAATTCAAATTTCCGGCAATTCCTATTGGAACCTATACCTTACATCTCAAAATAATTGGATATAAAGAGGCATGGATACCAAACATAACTTTGAACTCCGGTCGAGAATCCATATTAAATTTAGAACTCGAAGAAAATGCGATTCAATTAAAAGAAGCCATTGTTCAAGGAAAACAAAAAGGTGTTATTCGTAATGAAATGGCCATGGTTAGCACAAGGGTATTTGATGCGGAAGAAACTGAAAAATATCCCGGAAGTCGACAAGATCCTGCAAGAATGGCATCGAATTTTGCAGGTGTAAATGGGAATGATGACTCCAGAAATGATATTATTATAAGAGGAAATTCGCCACAAGGTTTATTGTTTAAAATAGAAGGCATCGATTTGGGAAATGCCAATCATTTTGCCCTTCCCGGAACCACCGGCAGTGAAGTAAGCATGCTCAATAATAAAACTATCGGAACCTCTGATTTTATGACCGGTGCCTTTCCCGCTGAATATGGAAATGCAATTGCAGGAGTTTTTGATATTCATCTTAGAAACGGAAATACTGAAAAATATGAGAATACTATTCAAGCCGGCGTGCTGGGATTAGAGGCAGCTTCCGAGGGCCCTCTTTCAAAAAATGGGAATTCATCTTATTTGGTGGCCTATCGTTATTCAACACTTTCTATAGCCCATAATTTAGGAATGGATTTAGGTACATCCTCAATTCCGGTGTATCAAGATTTAACTTTTAAATTTAATTTTCAGCTCGGTAAAAGTGATAATTTATCTGTTTTTGGAATTCTTGGTATTAGTCGGGTAGCCATTGTAATGAGTCAATATACCAAGCCCACAAAAGAAATTTATGGTTCCAGTGATTTAAATATTTATGATACTATTGGAAATGGATTTGCCGGTGCCAGTTGGAATCATATAATTAATAATAATTCTTATATGAAACTTACAGTGGCCCAAACCTATTATAATGGGGCATTTACCAATGATAGAATTAGAAGAAATAATGATTTCAGTATTGATACTATTTACAGACGACTAAGGACTCGATATATAGACGAAAGAACCATGGTGAATTGGTTTTACAATAATAAAATTAATAGTCAGAATAGTTTCAAATTTGGTATTGATGGTACAAGAATTTATACTTCCATTATTGATAATAAAATGCAGGAAGATACCATTCTGAGGTGGCAAAGTAGAGCAAATATCGCTACTGCCACTTATCTGCTGCAACCCTATATTCAATATAAATATAAATTCAATGATCAAATTACTTTTAGCGGCGGGTTGCATGGGCAATATTATGCCTTAAGCATGAGTAAGGCAATAGAACCAAGAATTTCTGTAAGGTGGAATATTACTAATAAACATACTATAGCTATTGGCGCCGGGTTGCATAGTCAGATGGATGCATTGAATGTTTATTATATTCATCAACCTACCTATTTGGCAAGCCATTCCTATAATGACAAATTAGATTTTATGCGGAGTTTTCATTCGGTAGCTTCGTATGATTATACCATCAGCAATGACCTTCGCTTGAAGGTAGAATCGTATTTTCAATATTTATATAATATACCTATTACAAGATATAAATCGTCTTTCTCGGGACTTAATGAAGGTGCTACCAATGAATTATATTCATACGACACTTTAGTTAATAGAGGAATAGGTCGAAACTATGGAATAGAATTTACCATTGAGAAATTCTTCTCTCATCAATATTTCTTATTAGGGACGGTTTCACTTTTTCAATCCCAATACCAAGGCTCTGATCAAATATGGCGAAGCACTAATTTTAATGGCAAATTTATTACTAATATCCTTGGAGGTAGAGCTTTTAAAATTGGTAAAAACAGTTTAACCTTTTCCGGTAAATTAAGCTGGGCAGGAGGAAGATTATACTCACCGGTAGATACTGCTGCTACCCGAAAAGCCAAGGAAATAATAGCTGTGGATAGTAAGAGAAACAGCTTGCAGTTTAATAATTATTTCAGACTTGATCTTAAATTGGCTTATAAAATCAATGCCAAAAAGCTAACCCACGAATTCTCCATTGATCTTGTAAATGTAACTAATCAAAAGAATTTGTTATCCTATGATTATGCATTCTCACCACAAGGGAAATATCAAATCGAATATTTATATCAATTAGGATTCCTTCCTTTGATATATTATAAACTGGATTTTTAATTTAGATTGAGGTTAATAAAACCTCATGCTTATAAAACAAGAAAGCCCCTCTTTTGGAGGAGCTTCTTATTGAAGATAAATCTTCTAATTTTTCAACGTGCTTATTTCTTTTTAGCTTTTGCACGTGCAGCACCTGGCTTCTTAGCAGCCACTGCTGTTGCTTTTTTCGCTTTAGGAGCAGCTTTCTTTGCAGGAGCAGCTTTTTTAGGAGCAGCTTTCTTTGCAGCTGGTTTAGCAGCAGCTTTCTTAGCAGCTGGCTTTTTAGCAGCAGCCTTTTTAGGAGCAGCTTTCTTTGCAGCAGCCTTTTTAGGAGCAGCCTTTTTCGCAGCTGTAGCTTTCTTAGGAGCAGCCTTTTTTGCAGGAGCCGATTTTTTAGGAGCAGCTTTTTTAGCAGCTGGTTTAGCAGCAGCTTTTTTCGCTGCTGGTTTTTTCGCAGCAGCTTTCTTTGGTGCTGCTTTCTTAGGAGCCGCAGCACTCTTAGCGCCGCTTGCTGATTTTGCTTTTTGCCTTTTTTCCATATTAGTAAAATAAATTACATTTCAAAGGTATAACTCCATTTAATATTTATGCACATTCAATATTGGAAATATTATTATTTTTTGCAGGCGGTTGTCCACACGCATAAAGTTACAACTTAAAATTAAACTTTCCAAATAAATTTTTAATCTTTTTTCATTACCCCTTTTTACATTTTTTATCTATGAAAATTTTGAAATTATTTTTTCCGTCATCAAAATTTAAAATCCAAAAAACATTCCAAATAATTCATTTTTTATTTCGTGTTTTCATCCATAATAAGTTAATTTTATCAATTCATAATCGTCCGAATTGTGGATAAACTTCATTATACATTTTTCAAAAAAAAGTAATTTCAATCATGATACATTGCATTTCAGAATTATTTCAAAGTCATTTCTTAAATATTGCAATTAAATTTTGACGTTAGCATTAATTCAAAATTCCTTGTCGAACCATAATTAATTACAGTAAATCAAATGCACAGTTTAGCATTTCTCATAGATAAAATTCTATTGACAAACCTTACCAAACAGTTTTTGCGAAATTTAAAATCGAATTATTTCCACTATCCAATTATTTTCTAATGGCAAAGAATTGTAGCGATCGTGGATATTAAAAAGAGATCATATCATGAGATCGAATAAAGCATCCGGGGAACAATTAAACAAAAATCCGGGATCCTACTTATCGTATCACAGATATTCGCTGTACTGATTTTGCTCCATCGCTAAGTAATTCACACAAATAAATTCCTTCCGGAAGCCCAGTGGTATTCCATACCAAAGTTTGCTTACCGTTAAATTTACCTGTGGCAATAACCTGAATTTTGGTGCCTTGCATATTATAAATTGAAATGGTAGCATAGGTTGGTAAAGCAAAATCAAAAGAAATATTAACCCATGTATTACTTGGATTCGGAAATACTTTCAATTTGTCTTTGGATACAGGCTCCTCAATATTAATGCCGGTAGTCAAATTATCAATGCCTCTTTGAAGGCCATTCCCATAACTGCCAATCCAAATTTCATTTTTTCTGTAGGGATGGAAATAAACATGCTCCGGACTACAATAATGATAGGATTCTATTAGGCTAATGGTTGGCATTGAATCATTCAAATTTGTAGTATGCCACAAACCATGATCAGCTGTAGTCATATACATTTCATCTTTATTGTTTGGATTTATAGTAGCACTTTCAAAATTCATATTCCAAACATCAGGTTCCGATGATGGCGTAAGTCTTGTCCAATGCTTACCACGGTCTTTAGTTCTATAAATACCGCCCATATCATTACCTGTTCCGCTCCATCCATTATTTACACAAACATACCAAGTGCTTTGGGTAGTATCATTATTATCAATAATAATTTCCTTGGTATAATATTTCATATTGGGATCCGATACATCTGTCCATGCGTTTGCCCCGGCTTTCAATATAAAAACACCGGAACTGGCAGTAAAAACTTTAGTTGTTCGTCGGCCTGAATAAGTACATAAAATACTTCCATCGTTTAAAATATGAAGATCCCACGGATGCCCTTCAGTTCTCGGCGGATCAGGCAATTTATTCCAAACAGTAGAAGAATCAATAATATTATTGCAGACATAAATACCGCCAATACTCGTAGTGGCACTATGTTGAATAACGGATGCGTAAAGTTTTTTAGGATTGTTGGGATCTGTAGCCATTTTGACCACGGGATGGCCAAAAGTATAAACGGTATTCCAAGTGGCACCCTTATCGGAAGTATATAAAACCTTACCATCATCATAGCTCGGGTTGCATTGATTATCCATCAAATGTGTACTTTTATACATATCATGAACACTGGATGTACCTGCATAAAAATATCCATTTTGTGCTGATTGAACCATATGATACATGGTATTCAAATCATGGCCGGTATAATTAAAATTCCAGCTTTCACCGGCATCCGAACTTCGAATTCCTTTAATATCCGTAAACCCAGCAAAAATATTGGTTGAATCCATCCATTGGATACACCAGCATCCGGTTACTTCTAAACCGTTAGAATGATAATTTTTTCCTTTTGGTGTTTTTTGAAATGGGGGATTTTGATCGGCAGTATCTTCATATAATTGATGCCAATATTTACCGCCATCATAAGTATAATAAGCATCTCCCATTCCGGTAATTGCAGCCTTATTACTATTTTTCGGAGCCACACTAAATCCAATTGCAGCCGAAGAATACCATGGATAATCTCCACGAAAACCTACCCATGCGGTATATACATTTTGATTAATACCATCATATTGATATATACCAACGGTCATTATATTTACCCAATTTCCACTCGATGTACTTTTTAAAACCAAAGGATTTCCATAAGTCGTGGAACCTGCTACATAAACCGTTCCGGTATCATTAGTGGCCATACCACAATATAATGGAAATTGAGAACTCGTATCTAAATTCATTTTAAAGGAGCTCCACTTTTTATCCCCCAATTCCATTTTAAAAATTCCACGAAAAGTGCTAAAATTAAAATTTTCAACACCGGGATATGCATCATTTGAATCAGCAGTAATACAAACAAAACGAGTATGTCCATTTTGTTTAGCACCGGCAAATGAGAACATATTATCAGGGACAGGAATACCTGAAATTTTATTTATAGAAAAATTTGCACCGCTATCATTTGAACTCAGTATTCCGGATTTGGTAGCTACATAAATATTATTAGCATCAAAGAAAGCTCCTGCCACATAGCACGCAGGGAAATAAAATATCTTCTTAAAGTTTTTACCTCCATCCTTTGAAAAATAAATTGCATTATAATCAGAAGCAATAATTCTTAGACTATCATTAACATCAGAAAATAAATAATAGGCAGTACCTGACCAGCCGGATAATGCATTCCATAAGGTGCCGCCATCTATACTTTTCACTACAGCTCCTCCATGACCATAATCTAAAGTATATAAAATTTTAGGATGATTTGTATAGCAGACTTTAGTCGGGCTGGAAGAAGCTACTTGTCTAAAATCAACAATATTCCAAGTGGCACCACTATTTACGCTATGAAATAAATCCCCCATATCACAAGTAATAAACATATCTGAATCATTATTCGGACTAAAGGTCGGATTAAACATAGCCCCACCTCCACCTATTCCAATACTCTTCCATTGTTTTGGTTGTGCATTGGCATGCAAAGCAATTAAAAGTAGAAGTAATAAATATCTTTTCATAATAAATGATTTTATAATTCAAATTTAAGATTATTTTTTATACATATATATATGTATAAAAAATCTGCATACTATTCAAAGGCTGATTACAGTAATCAAAGCACAAAGAATAATTCTACAATGCTGCATTCAAAAAATAAATTTAATCAACAAATTGAATCAATGTTTTAAAAATGTTCCAAAACACTAAATTTTATGGGTTTTTAAACCTGACTAAAGTTATGATACATTTTTTGTAGGCTTCTAATTAAAATAAAATATTAAGTATCTTTGCTTTTGTAACATTAACAAGTATGAAAAAATTATTTTTACTCCTAAGCATTCTTTTAAGCTCCGTCAATGTTTTATTTGCACAAAATTTCAGTGATGATTTTGAATCCTATAAAGCCGGAGATTATTTGGCACAAAGTAATTCCAAATGGACCACTTGGGCTAATAAGCCCGGTACCTCCCAAGATGTACAAGTAAGTAATGCAAATGCCCATAGTGGCAACAACTCAATTTATTTTTCTTCAAGTTTATCTGCCGGAGGACCGGTGGATGAAGTGCTTCCATTTGGTTCGGTAATTAATACCGGTTCGTTTGCGCTCGAAATGTTGATGTATATAGATAAAAGCAAACCGGCTTATTTCAATTTACAAGCCAATAGTACTCCTGGACAAAAATGGAGTATGGAAATATATATGAATTCTGATAGTTCATTTATCATTACCAATACGGATGGCTCCTTATTGAGCGGTACCTATCCTCAAGGGAAATGGATAGATGTAAAATTAGCCATTAATTTTAATACCAATACTTGGGAATTATTTATCAATAATACCTCAAAAGGGACCTTTGCTAATACCGTAAATCAAATTGCAAGTATGGATATTTATTCTTATCCAAACAGTAGTTTTTATGTGGACGATGTTTCCTTTACCTCCACCCCATATACCCTTCAAAATACCAATGGTGCAGCTGTTAATTTAACGAATACAAAAGGTTTGGAAGGACAATCTGTCATTCCAAGAGCTTATATAAGAAATGTTGGAAAAAACACAATTACCTCATGTGATATTTCTCTATTATATAACGGTAATACCATTTCAAAATCAATCAGCGGAATTGCATTGTCTTCCTTAGATACTTACAGTGTATTTCTTTCACCAATTCAATTGGCTAGTTCCTCCTCCAATGCGGTATTAACTATTTCAAATGTAAATGGAGCAGGAAAAGACAATGATACTACCGATGATTCGAAAACCTTTATAATTAATCCAATTATTCCTGCACCGGGCAAATTAGTTATTGGAGAAGAATTTACCGGAACTTGGTGCGGTTTCTGTCCGCGTGGCACTGTATTTTTAGATTATATGACTAAAAAATACGGGAAGTATTTCCAAGGAATAGCCGTTCATGATAATGATCCTATGGCGCTCTCCGGTTATGATGGAGTTTCTTCAACTTTTATTAAAAGCTATCCAACTATTATGACCAATAGAATGGACACTATGGATCCATCGGCTGTAGAAGTATTATTTTTAAATAAAATTACTACCGCACCATTTGGAACAATCGTTAACGGTGCAACTTATGTTAAGGATTCTAATTTACTAAAAGTATCATTAACTACTACATTTGCCACCAACCTAAGCGGTGATTATAGAATTGCTTGTGTACTTACTGAAGATAGCGTAAGAGGTACGGGCACCGGATATGATCAACATAATTATTATTCCGGCGGTTCATTGGGTCCTATGGGCGGCTTTGAAAAATTAGCAAATCCTGTACCTGCGGCTGACATGGTTTATAATCACGTTTCAAGAATTATTGCTCCAAATTTTTATGGTTTAAAAAATAGTTTCCCAAGCAGTATTGTTAGCGGTACTAATTATAACCTTATTTTTAAATTTGATGTAGGTGCATATAATGTTAATAATTTACATATCGTTGGTATTTTATTTAATCCGAACGGCACTATTAATAATGGATCCAGTACTACCTTAAGCGAAGCCGAAGCAAACGGTTTTCAAAGTGTAGGACAGGTAGCAGGCATAGAGCAAATGCTTATGAACCCTAATATACATATTTATCCTAATCCTGCTGCTGATTATTTATATATTAGTGGCCTTAAAGGCAAAGAAAAAATAGTCATCACCGATATTTCAGGAAAAGAACTTTTATATTTTAACACTGTAAGTAATGATCAAACAAGTGTTCCGATTTCAACTTTATCCAATGGCTTTTATCTTATAAAAATTATAAGTAATGATAATGTTTTCAGCAGTAAAATATTAATTCAAAAGTAAATCCTATACCAATTTAAGGCTCCCGTTAACATCGGGAGCCTTTTTTAATTATTTAAAATTAACCCACAATGTCCGGCAAAACTATTGTATTTATTCATGGCCTTTTCATGAATCCTAAAAGTTGGTCTCCATGGATTAGTCTTTTCGAAAAAATTGGATATACTTGCTATGCTCCAGCTTATCCTTACCATGAGGGTGAACCCGAGGAATTGCGTAAAAAACCTTCTGCCAAACTTAATAATTTAACCTTAGACGAGGTATATAAATCCATTTCAAGTTTTATTTTAAGCCTGCCGGAATCACCTATCCTTATTGGTCATTCCATGGGTGGATTAATTGTTCAAAAACTACTTGCAAACAATATTGGATTGGCTGGAATTGCCATAGATTCAGCACCACCTAAAGGCATTGTAAGTTCCAAATGGAGCTTCTTAAAATCAAACCTTCCGGTCATTAATCCGTTACAAGGGAATACTGTGTTTTTACCTGGTTTAAAGTGGTTTCATTATGCATTTTGCCACCTCATGACTATGGAACAAGCCAAGGCATCATATAATCAACTTGTAGTTCCTGAAAGCAGAAATATTCCACGTAGCAGCGCCGGAAAGGACGGGAATATTGATTTTAAAAAACCTCATGCTCCCTTACTAATTATAGCGGGTGAAAAGGACCATATTGTTCCGGCTGCCATGAATAAAAAGAACTTTTTAGCCTATAAGGCTAATACCGGTATTCTTAATTTCAAATTATTTGAAAATCGAACTCATTTTATATGTGCTCAGGAAAATTGGGAAGAAGTAGCAAATTATATCGCAGACTGGCTCAGTAAACTTCCTTAATTATTTCACTTTTTTCTGAAAATATTCAAATAGATAAACTGTTTGAAGAATTAAAAGCATACCATAGAAGAAGTCTTCAATGGGAATGGTTAATATTCTTAAACCAATTTGTTCTTTGGCATTATACCATACAATCGGTTCAGGCAATCCGCTTCCTGTCAATATCCCATTAACAATAAAGAATGGTATTAATAAGAGGCTGTATACCTTGATAAATTTACTTAATGACAAAGTGGATTTAGATCCTACATAAATTAAAAATCCCCCTAATAAAGTAAAAGTAGCAACCGTGTATAATTTATGAAAATAAATAATGGCTAATATCAAACAAAGAATTCCAAATACATATCCCAATTTCTTTTCAGTACCAGGTTTGTATTTTTTAAATGTCAATTTATCGAGTGCGAAATAGGTAAATAAACAAGCATAAGGAATGCATATAAAGAATAGTATTTCCTCAATAGGCAAATTAAATATTTGAAGCCCTAATAAGTACCTATTATTAAAACCCCATACCCCTAAGTAAGTATAACCAAAATCCCAAAGAATAAAAAATATAGCCGGAATAATTAAAGCCGGAAATGCATATTTCCACTTCTTATCAAAACGTAATCCCGGATAAAAACTAAAAATAAACGGGACTATTACTGACAAGACATCAATACATATATAATATACCTTGGTAGGAATCATTTATTAATATATTCTTTGTAATAACGCAAAGGAACCCAAAGCATACCAAAACATTCTCCTTCTTCCTTACCTGTATGTTTATGATGAACCTTATGTGCACGTCTGATGGCCAAAAAGTAACCCATACGGGTTTTGCTCATTACTTTTATTCTTTGATGAATAAATAAATCATGGATAAAAAAATAGGCCGCACCGTAAATAGTAATTCCCAAACCAATCCAAAATAAAAAATTAAAATGAAGATGCATCCCCCAAAAAAGACAAATAATACCCGGCACTGCAAAAATTAAGAAGAAATAATCATTCTTTTCTAAAAAATTATAATGATCCTTTTTATGATGGTCGGCATGCAAATTCCATAACCAACCATGCATAACATATTTATGGGTAAGCCAAGCCACTCCTTCCATGCCTAAAAATGCGAGTAGCGTTATTAATATATTAATTCCAATCATTGCTGTATTAATTTATATAACCCATTTTTCTTTGACGAAATACATCAAATACTTTGCTCCAAATAAGTTTAAACCATTCAGTAAATTCCTCCGGTAATTGAAGCATAGCCAAGGCCAATTCTTCCTCAGAGATATAATTAAAGGTTTCCACTTCTTCCGGATCAAAGTTCGGTAAATCATCACTTATTCCAAAAAACACATGATCAAATTCATGTTCAATGAGTCCATTGCCTACAATTAACTCATAGCATTCAGTAAATAAAAATTCTAGCATACAATTTATCCCCATTTCTGATATTAATCTTTTTTGTGCGGCCTCTTTTACATTTTCTCCCAATTCCGGATGACTGCAACAGGTATTGGTCCATAAGCCTCCGGAATGATATTTTCCCACAGCTCTTTTTTGAATTAATAAACGTCCCTCTGAATTAAAAATAAAAACAGAGAAAGCTCTATGCAATCGTCCGAGTTGATGTGCTTGGAGTTTTTCCATCGACCCCAATTCCTCATCTTTTTCATTAACCAATACTACATGTTTCATTTAGTTGATCTCCTTTTCGCTGCAAATAGCATTCGTTAGTAAAAATTTACGAATCCTAACTTTTAAATCCAGATCCTGAACATTACGTACATTTTTAATTAATATTTTTTTGTCTTCATCCATATGACTATAATAATTCAAATAAAATGGAGCTTTAAATTGCACACAATATCTTAAATAACGCAATTCTAAATTACTACGATCATTTAAAATTGCAGTCTCCAAAGCCTCCTTAGCTTCATTAAAATATTTTATTTTATAGTAAGGATTTCCGGCTAATTTTGATTTCATAAATAATTCCATTGCTATATAACCATTTTTTAAGGAACTATTTTCAAAAGAATTTTGACGCAATGCTTTTGAAAAATCATCAAAATATCGCTCGTCATTATTGGCACGTTCCAATAAAGTTCTGATATGCGTCAAATCATTGGCTTGACTATACAAGCTGCCTATCAATAAAAAATATAATATAAAAGCGCCTCGCCTCATAATAAGTTCAATTGATGCCTTAAGTAGGAATTAACCATTAATAAAAATTTATGTGAATTCGGAATTCGAATTCTATTTGATAATACTTTATCCAATGAAGCTCTCCTAATTTTATGAAATAAATTTTTGTAGTAATAATACGCCAAATAAACCCCTCTTCTGCTACCGCCCGGTAATAGTTTAATGCCCTGTAATGCTTGGTTAAAGTCTTCCTCTATTTCCGCTTCAATATTCTTTTTATCAGCATGTGTAAACCCATTAATTGCAAAGCCCGGAAAATAACTTCTTCCTAAATCTTGAACATCGTCTTTAAGATCTCTCAAAAAATTTACTTTTTGAAATGCAGCTCCTAGCCTCATGGCAAATGGCTTCAAATCCTGAAACAATTTTTCATCTCCCTCTGTAAATATTTTGAGACACATCAAGCCTACCACCTCAGCAGAACCTAATATATATTTTTCATACAATACTTGTTGATATTCCAATTTTTGCAAATCCATTTCCATACTATCCAGGAAGGTGCCAATTAATTCTTCATCTATATTAAATGTATTGACTGTTTCCTGAAATGAATTTAAAATAGGATTCAAACTGATGCCCTCGTGAATTGCTTCATAGGTATTTTGCCTAAATCTTTCCAATAATTCTTTTTTGTTAAACTGGTGAAAAGAATCCACAATTTCATCAGCGAGGCGAACAAATCCATAAACATTATAGATGGGCTGTCTATATTTCTTATCCAGAAATAAGATCCCTAATGAAAAGCTGGTACTATACCTTTTGGTAATGTCCTTGCTGAAATTAGAGGATAAATTATCAAATATTTCTTTCATATGTCTAAGTTTTTAAGGAGTTGGTTAGCGGCTATTTGTCCGGAAATTAAGGCAGGCGGCACACCGGGCCCCGGCACCGTTAGGTGTCCTGCATAAAATAGGTTCTTTACCTTTTTATTGCGAATGGATGGACGCATAAAAGCAGTTTGCCTTAAGGTATTTGCCAATCCATATGCATTCCCTTTATAGGAATTATAATCCTTTATATAATCAGATACGCAATAACTGCGTTTGTAATCTATATCTTCTCTAAAACTTTCTCCAATGACTTCTTCGAGTTTATCCATGATTATGTTAAAATATTTTTCACGGATAGCCTCTTCATCATGAATGCCGGGTGCAAGTGGCATGAGTATAAAAATATTTTCATGCCCTACCGGTGCAATATTCGGATCTGTTTTGGAAGGGCAACACACATAAAATAGTGGTGCTTCCGGCCATCTTGGATTTTTATAAATAGCATCCGAATGAATATCCAGATCCTCCATAAAAAATAAATTATGATGGTAAAGGCTGACAATTTTTTTCTTAACTCCTATATAAAAAATTAAACACGATGGTGCTAAAATTCTTTTATCCCAATAGGAGGATGAATAGTTTCTATATTCTTCATTGAGTAATTTTTCGGTATGCACATAATCGGATGATCCAATTATTCCATCAGCATGATAAGTAGAATTATTGGTAACTACTGAATTTGCCTTACCATCGGCCACTACAATTTTTTTGACAGCTTCATCTGTTTTAAAATGGACTCCCATTTCTTGAGCCATTTGCACCATTCCATTAGTTATAGAGGAAAAACCTCCCATCGGATACCAGGTGCCCATATTAAATGCAGCATAATTCATCAAACTATAAAGTGCCGGAATTTCTTTTGATGTTGCACCTAAAAATAACACCGGAAATTCTATCAATTTTAATAATCGTGGGTTGGTAAAATATTTCCTTACATGACTGCGGAATGAATTATATACATCCAAACTTGGCAAATTTCTTAAGATGGTTAAATTAACATATTCAAATAAACTTTGAGATGGTAAGTATATTAGTTCATCTACCGCAAGATTGTATTTCAATTGCGCCTCTTTCAAAAATTTTCGTAAATGTTCTGCACCGTTGGGCTCCTCTTGATCAAAAAGCTCAAAAATACCTTCCATCCGTGCAGGAATTTTCATAATATTATCCTTACCAAAGAAAATAACAAAGCCAGGATCTAATAATTTTAAATCATAATAATCCTCCGCTTTTTTTCCGAATAACGAAAAGAATTTTTCAAAAATATCAGGCATCCAATACCAACTCGGGCCCATATCAAAAGTATATCCTTGGGCATTAAATATCCTTGCCCTACCTCCTATCTGACTATTTTTTTCCAATACCGTAACCGATGCTCCTGATTTAGCCAATACTGATGCAGCTGCTAAACCGGAAAATCCGGACCCGATGACGGTAACTTTTTTCGATGAATTGTTTGCTTTCAAAATAATATAATATCTTATATAATGGGTAATTTTGTAATCTTGTCTTTAAAGGAAGCCGGTGTGGGAAGCATCATTATATTTGCTGCTAAAGCATCCATCGGAATAAGTTTAATATTGCCGAATACCAGAATTTTTTGATCCGGAAAATTTTGGCTAAGTTCACTAAAATAGGCTAGGCTATATTCTTCTGAAACATGTGCCGTCATTGAAAATAATAAATGACTGGGTTGTATTACTCCTACGGCAGTTTTTAAATGTTCCAATGGAGTGCGAGGCCCCAAATAAGTACTGGAAATACCTTGTTTCATCAGTAAATAATTTGCGTATAATAGGCCTATTTCATGGTCTTCATTATCCGGTAAAAACAATATAAATTTTGAACCTGAATTTCCTTCCGGTCTTAATCCATCCACAGCAGCAAATAATTTTTGTTTAGCAATAGCTGATAAAAAATGTTCTTGTGCGGGATTAATTTCATCACTCAGCCATAATTGTCCAATCTGATTTAAAAGCGGATATAAAATTTGTTCTATACTTAATTCCAAACCAAATTTTAAAATACAAGCATCAAAAGTTTTATCAAATCCAGGCTTATCAAAATTGATGGTATGCACCAATAATTCTTTTACATATAGTTCATGCAACGTACTCTTTTGTGTGGGCTCTACTTCCATGATGGATTTAATCTCCGCTAGGATTTGCTCTTCTTTCAAATTGCCGATATAAGAGATTTTTCTTCCGTTCTCCAATAGTATGCCTACATTAATGAGCTTTTTAAGTTGAGCATTATCATAATACCTGATATTGGTATCGGTGCGCCTAGGCGTCAATAAATTATATCGCTTTTCCCATATACGTATAGTATGGGCCTTTACCCCCGACACCTTTTCAAGTTCTTTGATCGTATACTTCAACATTTTGTTTAACTATTTAATCACAAAGTTAAACATTTTTACTTAATAAGTGCTTATTTTTGAAATTTTTGTTTAATGATATCACTATTCTATTAAACATAATTACTTAAAAAGGCATCATAAAAATTCTAAGCCTCTATTAATGAGTCGCTTAAAGAAAACAAGAAACTTTTTACGCTTTTGAACCGCGAATTAATTTTTTAGGCCGTTTGTTTAGCCAAATCGCTTTCCAAGGAGCCCTTGTAAAAGCCATGCAACTCTTCCGGAACATCCGTCCATTGAAGGCGGACGACATTTTTTTGAGCCTCCAGATCGCTGCTCAAAAAATTAAACTCCTCAATAAAAGGATTGACCATACCCGGGTCAGAAAATATCATTCCGTTCTCACGATTATTGCCATTGGCAAAACAACATAAATTATAGGAGGTACACAATACTTTTACATCATCCGCCAAAATAAACTTATAATGCAATTGCGCTCCATTTTTTGAAAAACGCAAACTGCCTTTGGACTGTATAAATTGATTCCAATCCAAAGCATCGGGATGATTGTTTAAAAAATCATTTCGAGTAATGATCGAAACTGAAACACCTTCTTCTAATTTTTTTAATAATAACTGAAATATTTCTCGATCGGTAAGCCATGAAACGGCCAATTTTACACTCTTATCAGCAGTGCCAATATGGTCTAAAATTCTTGCTTTTATTTGCTCAAAAAATACTTCTTGTGTCATGAGTATATAATACCTGCTTCAGTAAGTAATGTGTAATATTTATTTTTTACTTTCAAATTTAAAATGCAATTCATCTTGCAAATAACTAATTACTGCATTTGCAAATCGCACTCCGCTTCCACCGTCATTATAGGTGCAAACATATTCTGCAATTCTTCTTCTTCCTTCTTTATGCAATTCGGGATGCTTAATATATGTAACTACCGCCTCGCACATATCCTTATAGTCCTGAACTTCCCACATCCCTTCCATTTTTACCAATGGTGCAAAATGCCTCATGGTCGTATTCACTTCTTTGACCAATTGATTTTTGTTTCCGGAAGGATCAAAATTTAAATTAATCACCGGCCGATCCAATAAACATCCGTCAATAGCCACCGTAGAACCTAATTGAATAATCACATCGGCATATTTGTAAGTACTCATCCATTCAATTATTTTAGTTTTATCATGGGTAAATACTTGCGAATCTGTTTTTGCATTGGACTTGGCTTGTACCAATACCTTATTATAAATTTTGTTCAGTTCTAATAATCCCGGATCATTATGTTTCATCGGGTGCGGGCGAACAATTACTTGAATATCCCCCATTGCACCTGTGGCAGCCAATTTTACAAACTCCAGTGCCCCCGGAAACTCATCAAATAAATTCGGTGAACCCAGTGCATACACCACAATTGGTAAATTTGGATTCAAATTATTTTCCTTACAAAAATCTTCCTTGGATTGATAAAATTCCGGATTTTTAAAGACATCGTATTGCGGTGCCCCTATCAAATACCATGGTTTATTTCTAAACTGTGGATAAAAAGTATCTAAGTCCACTTTCATTTCCTCACTCCAAACAAAAAAACCGTGATAGGAAAACATTAAACGATTTTTGGTGGAAATATTATCCCAAGCTGTGATAAAAGGTAATACCGGAATTTTCAATCGCAATGCTTCATTAATAATTCCCGGCTCTATGGAAAAAAACGCACTCATGGTAATCACCATATCAGGATTCAATACCTTTAATCTTTGCAAGGCTTCTTCGCTGCGTATTTCCTTCCTATAGATTTTTTCGGATAAATTTTCGAGTGGCACCGCCAAGCCTAGAGCATTGACAACTTTCGCCAAATTGCGAATAATTATTCTAATGGATCTAACTTCGTCCTCATCGGTATGTGCCCAAAAACTTTCGCGGCTATGCGCCAATTTTTTCGCATCCCAGGTATAGTCATTTAATCGCCTAAGCAATCCGCGCATAAAGCGCATGGGTTTTACCTTGGGAAATTTTTCTACATACACTCCTTCCATATTTACGGAAGTATAGGCCGGCTTATCCCAAGCCAGAGGCCATATATATACATCAGCGTATTTACTGAGTTCCTTCAGGAAATCATTGTATAAAATTACACGGTCATTAAGGAGTGAGGTACTTGTGATTAATACTTTCGGCTTTCCCATACTTAATTAGGACACTTTTCCTGCAAAATAATTTCTACCGCAGGCAGGTGAAGTGAACATTACATTCAACATTATTCTATCCTTGGATTTTACATCTCCCCCTTTATGATAACCATGCGTATCTGCAAATACGATGGTTCCTTTCTTTCCGGTTCCTACAATCCACTTTTCCTTGGGAACAATTTTATCCATCTGTTCATTGGTGGTTCTTTTTACACCATTTTCCCAATGAAATTCCGGTTCAGCCTTAATGCTGCCTTGCAATTGTGTGCCCGGCGCATAAGTAAATGGACCGGCCTCCTCATCCACATCAGAAAAATATAAGAATATTTTTAAAATCTGCAAGTCCTCGCGGTCGCGATGCCAAAGCTGACTAGTACGAAGCGGACCGGAACTTGGTACATTATGCCATAAATTATAATCTCTGATTTCCGTATCTTTCATTTCAAAGTATCCATTGGCAACGCTTTGAAAATACTTTCTCGCCAAGCGGTTATAAATGCTGGAGGCATCATATTCGGGATACATGCCTAAAAGCTGTATTAAAAAAGTTTTTACTTCCACTTTATCAGTAAGGCCGCCTTGATTACGTGCATTTTCAATTTCCGTTTTATGCTCTTCTTCCTTTTGTTGCAAGGCATCCAATAATTCCTGATAGATGGCAGGATCTATTTGTAATTCCTCTACTGAAGTTTTAGCTATACCGTTTCTTTTCAATTCATCAATAATTCTCTTTTCATAAGGTTTCAAATTATTCCCTGCCATGCGATAGCTGATACTTGATTTGTAATTAAACAAATATCTCCAGAAAAACTCTGTTTTACGCAATTTCTTCTTTAAATTATTGAGCATATAAATTCTATTTTTTTGAATTTGGAAGCAAATTTACTTATTCTGATGCAGAATAAGTCATATGGAGTGCAGGAATTAAGAAAATTGACGTTTTTTTCATATAGTGAAGTACTCCTGCTAAATTTAATTTTTAAAAAGTGATTTTTATCAGCTTTTTTAATTTTTATTTAAAAATATGGCGCTTGCAAAAAGCTTTTGTAAAGTATGTGCCCATAATAGGATAATGAGCAGCAAAACCACAACAAAAAGCGGATTAAAATGCCATGCCTCCTGAAAGCGCAAATGCAAGGCATAAAACACTGCCCTTGTCATACCGCAACCATAACATGATAAGCCGGTCAGATTTTTAAAAATACAAATGGAAGCTTGCTTTTTAAAAAAACCTAAAGGGACAAAAAACAAAACCACCGGACTTAAAAATAAACCGGTGATTTTAAGTTTTAGAAGTAAAATATTAATTGTTTTTAACCAATAGTTTTCCATCACCATCCTTATATGTGCCGACTATAATCATAATTAAATCGACTAAAGTCCAAACGCCGCAGCATCCTAAGGTAAATAATTGAATCACTCCAATTAAGGTGCTTTTGGTATAAAAACGATGAATGCCCAAACCGCCAAGAAATAAACATAAAAGTAAGGTAGTCAGCCAATCTTTACCATCTTTGGTGCCTAAATTTTGTAAACCAACGCCGCAGCTCATACAAACTATGGCATTGGGAGCAGTTGGCGCCTTACAATTATAACAATAGCGATTCCCATCCAAGGGCGGAGTGCCGCAAGCCACACACATAATGGCTTTGTCTGAAACTTCATTTGCACAATTTCTACAATACATAGATAATAAATTTGTTATACACAAAACTAAATAAAATTTTTATATTATAAAACATTAATTAGTTGGATTAGCATTTAAAAATAGTCGGAATAAAAAGACGATTAAATTATCCTACAAACAGCTCAAATTTAGAATGCCATTAAGTTTACTATATCTCCGCTCGTGTGAAGTCTTCTGAAGGGAGACATGGTACAAATGGATATAAATGATGAAAGGCTCCCATTCTGGTAGCCTTTCCATTTCTTATTTCACAACACACAATCTTGTGAGTGCGATTTTATACTCTTTGCTTAAGACAAAGTGAGCAGTAAAAATATTCATCAAAAGTTAAATGCAGGGCGGAACAGGTATGTCCGCTTCATCTTTCTCTAATCATACTGGCTGGCGCGCCAGGCGACTTTTCAGAACTCAAAAGCCATATTCATGAATATGGAATGTTACTACTCAACGTAACATGACACAAATATAAGTACAAAATTTAAAATTAGTATCGCTTACAAAAAAGATGGCTATTCAAAATTTAAAGCAGATCCCTTCATTCAGATAGTCCAAGATGTAGTTTACCTCTCCGAACTACCCACATGGTCATTGAAGAAATATTCTCTTCAGACAGGTATATCCAAAGTGACTAAGGTGATAGACATTCCAACACCTTCTTCCACCAGTTTTTTTATTGCATAATTAGCAATATTATATGCAGTATATTTATCCTTCTTTCGTTGGTATTTAGCACAATCCTTACACTTATATTGCTTATTATTCCTGTCTTGATACATTGGCAATAGCGGCAAGTAAAGCTTACAGTTTGGGATATGAGGTCAGCTTTGAATATTTAGATGCGGTAAGATACATTTTTTCCCTATTAAACGATATAAGCCCTACTTTTATTTTCGCTGATTTTTAGTGGTCTTGGTTTTTAAAATTATTGTTTTTCAAGTGATTGTGAAGCATAAATGACAGTTTAAGAAATTACCCTTATTTATGTGTTTTATCAATAAAAGCAGGAGCTAATTCTTTAATGGTATCATAAAAACTGTCAATCAGGTTGTTTTTAGCCCATTCACCATAAGGATATTGTTCAAACATAACGTGGTTAGTTTTTCGATAAGTAAAAACAATTTTATAACTTATTGAACGACCATCCACTACAAGTACTCGGTCTATTGAGATGTCATTAACAGAAAACGGTTCATCAGCAAAGATTAATTTATTTTTGTCATATACTGTAATTGACAAACATTCTTCAGATATTAAATAAGCTTTGATAATATAAATTTTGCTCCAGTTCCTATTTCTGAAGTAACTTATCAAAGAAAATACTATCATACCACCTCCTGCCACAGGAACCATGATGAATAACAAAGGTTTTAAAAATAAGAAATGGATAAGTATTAGTAATGTCATTGAGACAATATTAACTACAAATGCATACTTTAGACTATTTTTAAATCTTTCAAAATGACCAATAAATGGAAGGTCAATTTTTAATTCAGTCTGATTTATTCCTTCCATTTTTTATAAATATATTGTCCTGTTGATTCTAATGTTCCCATTTTTCCTGTATAATCTCCGATTTTTATAATAGTCGGACTTAATGTTTTCGGCGTAACGTCGGAAATTGCCTTCCCACCTTTTATAAAGACTAGACCTTCCATAATATCACCAACCATTGATGCATCCTCACCAAAAGGTCTAGCTATTACTCCTGTGTAAGAAGAAGGTAATTCTGATACCTCATGATGACCGCTTAAATGGCCAATAGATTTAACTGTCGCTAAGGAAACCGATGTGACCCCAGTTGTTAAAAGGCCTGCTGCCCAAAGCGCAGCAGGAACAGCAAGTCCTCCAGTTGAGCTAACTATAGCAATTGCTGCAACTATGGCTACAACTCCTCCCACTATTGCAAACACACTACCCACTTGATCTGCTACATCTCCTGTTTTCCAACCTTGGCCGGATTCTTTACCTCCTTTGTTTACACTTGTTTTCGCAGAACCTTCCAAAGGGTTGATGTTACTGAAAAATTTTGATAGAGTATTCTTTAGTTTTTCAGTAGTTTCTTGGAAATTTCCTTCATTCTGAAACTTTAAATTAAAAACTTTGAAATTACCATCTTTATCTTGAATGCGAACCTTTGCTTCAAGAGTCAAAATAATTTTATCTCCACTTGTTTTTATTGCTTTGGCTTGTATACCATAAGTTATTTTGCTATCAAGTGGCCCTTTGAAATCACCTACGACCTTTAATGTTGAAACTGATGTGATTTGTGCATCAGCATTATTGATCTGGGTTAAAGATGTATCTGTAGCTGAATTAGTGCTGTTGGATTGTTGGACGTCATTATTCATACTTCCACCTTGAACTGGGCTGGTAGGCTCTCCTTTCGTTTCCGCACCATCAAGATCAATATGATTTATTGGTTTATTTGCTGCATAGGCAAATGGTGTTAAATGTGCATACTTTTCCGCCAACGGATCCACACTTACAAACCGACACGTCCATGGCATGTAGTAGCGCATGCCGTAGTAATATAATCCGCTTTCCTCATCCTTCTCTTTTCCACAGAAGCGATAACGCTTTTTGGCGTAGCTTCCAAAACTTGTTTCTCCAAAGGGGTAATATTCTTCGCGGTTTACTAAGGCTGCATTGCTTGCATCAATCAATACATTACTTGAACCTAGATGATCCGACAAAATAAACTTTATGGCAGGCGTACTATCCCCCATGGCTTCACCAATGCGTTCTGTGGCTATGCGTGCCTTGTCATCCATGATATGTACTGTATTTTGTTTATCGGTACCGTCTGTACAATATTCAAAGATACTATCAATATACGTAACTGATAACCATACCCCTCCGGTATTTTGGGTTAGTTTCTTTATACGATTGCCGGAGGCATCATACAAGTACGTAGTAAAAATAGTCGGTGTTCCACTTCCTACCTGATTCGCAAAGGTGCGCATCCTATCAGCATAGTCCCAGCCAAACTTACGGTCGGTGTTTTCTGTTATTATATAGCCATTCGCATCGTAGCTATAGGTATAATTATTGGAACCTACCGTCATGCCTTGTAGCAAATTATTGGGCTTGGGAGTACCGCTGTTATAATTGAAGTACCGTACATAATTATCTCCACTGGCGGCATTTTTCAATACCGTAATGTTGCCCATTTCATCATAATCATACTGCTGGGTATAAGCAACAGTATTGGCATCCGTATCATCGCGGTACACGTCCTCCCATGCCGGGAAACTGGTATAAGGCAGGTTCTCCCTGCCCGTCGCTTGCAATAGTCTGTAAAGGGCATCATAATTAAAATCTCGCTCCAATCCGCTTGTACCCCCTATACCTCCATTTGGTGTTTCATCGTTTATTTTTAAAATATTCCCTAATGGGTCATAGCTATACGCAAAATCTTGTTTGGTCGTGCCGCTTTGGGGGATATAGGTATCGGTGGTCGTTGTAGAACTCAGGGCATATTTCTCGCTCTTCATCCGCAAGAGCCGGAAGTTCTTATCATCATACACATAGCGCGTCATAATACCGGCGGCATTAGTCATGCCATCCGTATTCATGGAAATCAGTAGTCGCTGACCTCGTGCATTATAGGCTATGCGCTGCACATAGGGCACTGATGTTCCTCCCACCGAATCCTGCATATAAACCCTATCCATCTTACCCGATTTATCATAGGCCGGAATCATCACTCTTCTATTATTACTATCCGTAGTAGCATCAGGATATATCTCGCTCGCTCGAGAATTTATTGTAAGAGCTCTCGAATTAATGAAATAGGGCGGTCTGGGACCGCAATAATCCTCGGGATTATTCCTCCAATTCCTATTATACATTTCCTTCAAAAATAAAAATTATTTGCAATTTAAATAATATTTTTATAACTATTTAATTCTCATAATATAAAATTAAAAGTGTTTCTTGAAAGCAAAACATCAGACATTTTAAACATATTCTTAATTTACTGATACTTAACCTGTCTGATTTTAAATTCAAATAATTAATTTACCATTCTGATAAATATGTAACTATAAGCGATAAACATGTAAGTTACTTTAACCATAAATATTCAACCTTTGTCCTATCGGAATAAAACCGATAACAAAAGATGAAAAAAATTATATTTACACTACTACTTGTATGGAGCTATTGCTACCAAAGTCAAGCACAAGACAAATTTGGTCAAACCCTAAACCTAGGATTAGGCCTCGGAGGCTATTCCGGTTATTATTCATATACAGGACATACCATGCCTGTTCTCCATGTAGATTATGAATTTGATGTAGCCAGAAATTTTACACTTGCTCCCTTTGTTAATTTTTATACCTTTTCCAATAGTTATTATTGGGGCGATAATAATCATCCCAATCGATATTATAATTATACCCAAACTGTAATTCCTATCGGCGTAAAAGGAACCTATTATTTCGATGAATTATTAAATGCGGGTGCCAACTGGGATTTTTATCTTGCAGGTTCATTAGGATTTGCAATAATAAATTCCACTTGGGATAATGGATACGGCGGAAATCCAAATTATTATGAAAAACCAAGTTCCCTTTTTCTGGATTTGCATATTGGAACAGAGTATCACTTCAGTAGAAGAATTGGTGTATTTTTAGATCTATCAACAGGTGTATCTACTATAGGACTAGCCATTCATAGATAAAAATAACATGAGTAAAATAATAAAGAAAGTGAAGCGCCCATCCCAACATAATAATCCCATGAATACGCAAGAACAACTTTTTCCATTAAACAGTCCGGATAAAACCGGAAAAGATGAAGATGCAGATAAATCAGGTAAAGATGATAAATCTGACAAAACATTACCTGAAACATCTCCATCCACATCTGATGAAAATGAATCTTCATCAGAAAACATCCAAAAAATAAATATTAAATGAAAACACAAAAAAACTACCACCAAATAAAAGCTACAAGCTTAAAGTTAATTATATTATCCTTTATAATCAGCAGTGCAATGATGGCCTGTCGATCAACTGTCAGCAAAAAAGAAGAAGCAGCTGAAAAATTACAAGTTGCCAAAAATAATTTCGATAGTGCACAAAAGCAATATAATAATGAAGTAATAACGTATAGAAGAGAAAGTGCTGAAAAAATGACAAGCAATGCAAAGAACTTAAATACTTTCAAAACAGAATTACAAGAAAGAAGAGATCAAGCAAGAATTGATTATCAAAAAAGAATTGCAATATTAGAACAAGAAAATACAGAATTAGAAACAAGAATGGATAACTTTAAAGATAGTTCTAAAGCAGATTGGAAGCAATTCAAAGAAAAGTTTGATAATGATTTAAATAAATTAGAAAAATCAGTTAAAGACCTTACTGCTAAGCACAAGAAATAATATTTTAATATTAGAGAACTTTTCTCAAATAAATTGTGTTTCAATAACTTAACAACTTACATAAAAAGTCAAAAACCCCAAAAGACACTTATGATAATATCCCAAAAAACTTTCAGAATTGATCATTAAAAGTAAAAATATAAAAGTTTGAAACTCTTTATAAAATATATGGTCAGTAACCGCTGTAAAATGGCGGTAAAAGAAGAGCTTAAAAAACTTGATTTAAACTTTATAATGGTAAATCTGGGTGAAGTTGAAATAATGGAGGAATTAGATTTTGAAACGCATAAAAAATTAGAATCTGCTTTGCTGAATATCGGTTTGGAACTAATAGATGATAAAAAAGCAATGTTGATAGAGCGCGTCAAAATATTAATTATAGAAATGATCCATCATTCAGACACCTGGCCTAAAATTAATATTTCAGATTACCTTAGCGAAAAATTAAATTGCGACTATACACATCTTGCACATTTATTTTCCGAAAAAGAAGCTACCACCATTGCACAATTTATTGTACTCCATAAAATAGAACGGGTCAAGGAACTCATTACCTATGATGATTTAAATATTACTGAAATAGCATGGAAAATGAATTATAGCAGTGTTGCGCATTTATCCAATCAGTTTAAAAAAGTTACCGGACTGTCACCTTCCCATTTTAAAAGTATGAAAGAAAGAAAAAGAAATTCTATCGAAGATTTAGGAAAACAAGATATATTATTAGAATCAAATGAACTCTAATTTAACTAAATCTCAATACGACCGAAGCCTCATAGAAGCCAGTATGGACCCCTTGGTAACTATTAATACCGACGGAAAAATAACTGATATGAATGAGGCATTAATTAATGCTACCGGATTTAGTAGAAATAAACTGACCGGTACTGATTTTTTTGAATACTTTACCGAACCGCAAAAAGCTCGAGAAGTATATAAAACAGTATTTTCAAAGGGCTCTGTTGCAAATTCACCACTTACCTTATGTGATAAGAATGGAAAATTGACTGATGTCTTATTTAATGGCTCCGTATATAAAAATGAGAAGGGAGAAATAATTGGAGTCGTAATTGTAGCAAGAGATGTAACAGAACAAAAAAGGATAGAAAAAGAATTAATAGAAGCCAAAGAATCCGCGGAAAAAGCCAAAGAAATTGCAGAAGAAGCCAAAAATAAAGCGGAGAATGCAGTAAAATCCAAGCAGCAATTTTTATCGAATATGAGTCATGAAATCCGTACACCGATGAATGCCATTATTGGCTTTACAAAGGTGGTTTTAAAAACGGAACTTACCAGCAAACAAAAAGAATATTTAACAGCGATTAAGATCAGTGGAGATGCATTAATAGTATTAATTAATGATATTCTTGACCTGGCAAAAGTAGATGCCGGAAAAATGACATTTGAAAAGATACCATTTAAAATGGTAAATTCCTTATCTGCGATGATTCATTTATTTGAAACAAAAATTCAGGAGAAAAACCTTACTCTAATAAAAGAGTATGATGCAAACATACCAGAGGTAATGGTAGGTGATCCGGTGCGATTACATCAAATAATACTAAATCTTATTAGTAATGCTGTAAAGTTTACTAATGTAGGATCCATTAAAATAAGTGTCCATTTAGAAAAAGAAGATGAAAAAGAAGTTATAATTAAATTTGAAGTAGAAGATACCGGCATTGGAATATCCGCCAATAAAATAAAAAGTATATTTGAGAATTTCCAACAAGCCAGTAGTGGAACGTCCAGGTTA
Organism: uncultured bacterium; assembly: GCA_903829945.1. GTDB lineage: Bacteria > Bacteroidota > Bacteroidia > CAILMK01 > CAILMK01 > CAILMK01. The sequence goes on from CAIKRV010000021.1 coordinate 51,888, forward strand.
TATGGAGGTACAGGCCTAGGATTAGCTATCGTAAAACAATTAGTAGAGCAACAAGAAGGAAAAATAGAAGTGAAAAGTGACATAGGAAAAGGATCTACTTTTAGCTTTTTATTAACCTTTCAAAAAACTGAAGATAAAGCAGTAGAAGAATTAGATTCTATTGAGCTTGACACCAAAATTAAAAACATAAAGGTTTTGGTAGTAGAAGATATCCAAATCAATCAATTGCTTATGAAAACGCTATTAGATGATTTAGGCTTCGAAAGAGATATTGCTGAAAATGGAAGAATTGCTATAGAGAAACTAAAAAATTCTTATTATGACATTATTTTAATGGATTTGCAAATGCCGGAAATGAACGGTTTTGAAACCACAGAATATATACGCAAGAAAATGGATTCACAAATACCTATTATAGCCATTACAGCAGATGTCACTACGGTGGACTTGAAAAAATGCAAAGAAGTAGGTATGAACGATTATATTGCTAAACCGGTTGATGAACGATTACTCAATAGTAAAATTCTTTCATTATTAAAAGATAAAGAAGGTAAAGGCAAGAATGCTTATGAAAGCAAAAACAAGTGCATTAACTTGAGTTATTTGATGGAAATCACCAAATCAAATTCAACTTTAATGACAGAAATGATTAATGCTTATCTGGAGCAAACCCCTCCTATTATTCATGCAATGAAAGAAAGTTTGCATAATCAAGATTGGCCTTCATTGCATGCTGCAGTTCATAAAATCATACCATCATTTTTCATTATGGGAATTAGTACGGACTTTGAGAATATGGCCAAAAGAGTGCAGGAATATGCCATCTCCCGTGGGCAAAATGAAAGAATTTCCGATTTGGTACATCAGTTGGAAAGTATCTGTGTTCAAGCATGTACAGAACTAAAAACTGAGCTTGACCTTATAAAAAATGCTAAATCATGAAACCTGAAAAAGTGCTAATATTCCTTGTTGATGATGACGCAGTATTTCTAAAATCTTTGGAAATTGAATTTATTAATAACACTGAATTTAACATTGAAACCTATCCTACCGGCGAGCAGTGTATTGCAAATTTATCTCATCATCCAGATATGATCGTTCTCGACTATAATCTTGATGGCATAGAAAGACATGCAATTAATGGTTTGCAGACACTTGACAAAATAAAGGAATTCAATTTTAATATACCTGTGATTATGTTATCTTCACAGGATAAAATTGATGTTGCAATAAGTTGCATGCATCATCATGCCTTTGACTATGTAGTAAAAAGCGAAACAGCTTTTCTTCGTTTACAAAAAAATATAATAGCATACTTACATAACGATAAAGTAGAAAAAAAACTAGCTTGGTATATGTCTCGGATGTGAAAAACCCATATTGTGTAATAATAATAATGCAATATATTTAAAGTTTAGTATAAC